>JAYWAN010000055.1:0-6210 GCA_043782405.1 Chitinophagaceae bacterium | reverse complement strand
TTTTCTTTGCACCGATCATTTTTTGTACCAGTCTTGATCTTTCTTTGGCCATATCCTCCCTTAGCTGTTTATCTCTTTCCCTGTCAAAATAGATGGTACCATCCACCATTGTTATCAATGATTTTGCATAGATACTCAAAGGATGGTCGCTCCACAGTACCAGGTCGGCATCCTTGCCCACCTTGATACTGCCTGTCCTGTCGGCCACGTGCAGCATGATTGCAGGGTTAAGGGTTACCATTTTCAATGCATCTTCTTCTTTCATCCCGGCATACTTTACACTTTTAGCTGCTTCCTGGTTCAGGCGGCGCGCCATTTCCGCATCATCGGAATTGATGGCAACGTTAAGGCCTACCTGCTGCATGATGTAGGGATTTTGTGGTATGGCATCCACCACTTCCATCTTATAAGCCCACCAATCGCTGAAGGTAGATGCATTGGCACCATGGGCCTTCATCTTATCGGCCACTTTATAGCCTTCCAGTATGTGCGTGAAAGTATTTACCCTGAAATTGAATTTTTCGGCTACCCTCATCAAAGCAGTTATCTCGCTTTGTACATAGGAGTGACAGGTGATGAACCGCTTTTTTTGAAGGATCTCGGACAGCGTTTCCAGTTCAAGGTCCTTTCTTTTGCCCGGCCCCATTTTCTCATAATCCCTTGCCCGGGTAAAGGCATCCATCAATACTTCCTCTACACCCATACGTGTATCGGGGAAGCGGTTCTGGGTCTGGTTAGTAGAAGATCTTTTCACATTCTCCCCTAACGCAAATTTGATGAAGGGATCCCAATTGGCAAATTTCATCTGTTCGGCGTTTGTGCCCCACCGTAATTTTATCAGCTGCGTTTGCCCGCCGATGGTATTGCAACTGCCGTGAAGTATATGGCTGCTGGTAACGCCTCCGCTCAACTGGCGGTAAATTTCAATATCATCAGGGTTGATGATATCTCCGATCCTTACTTCGGCGGTAACACTTTGTGAACATTCATTGATACCTCCTGTGCCGGCGATATGCGAGTGCTCATCAATGATACCAGGTGTTAAATGTTTCCCGGTGCCATCAATGATCCTTGCTGTAGCATCATTAATATTTTTACCAATGCCTGCGATCTTCCCGTTCTTTACCAATACATCGGTGTTTTCCAGGCGACCATCCCTTTCATTGGTCCACACCGTAACATTTTTGAACAAAATATTTTCCTGTTGAGGTATTTCCCTGAAACCATATCCGTTGAAAGGGTAAGTAACAACCCCAACGATCTTTGCATTGACATCAGGCTTTTTTCTTCTTATACTATCACCACCCATCATTCTCATCCTGTTGTCGGGGGCATTACTATTGTCATTTTTTACCGCCGTCCAGTTTACCCAGTTGCCATTGGCTGCCTGGCCGGTACCGCTCCACTTATCATTACTCATTATACCGCTTAATCTTACCGAAGCAGTGCTGTCTTTTTTGAAAGTAAAATTCATCTTTACCAAAAGGTCCTGCTGGGTAAACTCAACTTTACTGGTATCTGTACCTATCAATGATACTGTTTGTTTTGCCCCTTCTCCTCTTATCTCCAGTTTATAAGGCTCATTGTTGAGTGTTAAAGTATAACTGCCCCGGATATCTTTCCATCCATCATCCTTCACTACATATTTATCTCCCTGCACCCAGTTTTGATAGATGACCGTGCGTTCGGAAAAAATAGGCCCGGAGGTGATGAGAAAATCGGCGACCTTACCGGCATCAAGGCTTCCTGTTTTATCGTACATGCCCAAGAGGGTAGCGGGAATTTTCGTCAATGCTTCCAGCGCTTTTTGTTCACTTAAACCATTTTGAATGGCTTTGCGGAGATTGGCGAGAAATGAAGCCGTTTCTTTTATGCCATTTGCTGTTAGCGCAAAATTGATACCGGCTTTTTCGAATGCAGCCGGGTTGAGTGGTGCCATTTCCCAATGCTTGAGATTGGCAAGAGATACAAACCTTGCATCAGTAGGGTCTTCCACATCCATTGCCTGCGGAAAATTAAGCGGCACAATGAAGGATGCATTGGTAGCTTTGATTTCGTTGATGCGCTGGTATTCATTGCCGCCAGCTTTTATGATATACTGCACACCAAACTCATCACCTACCTTATCTGCCCTCAGGTCGCTCCATTTATCATTTGATTCAAATATCTGGGGCAGTAAAAGGTTATCATTAAAAGCCTGGAGGGATAAATTGACCCCTTCACTTGCAGGCCTTGTTTTATACCATTGTGCGTCTAAAAAATTTTGCCTTAATAATGCAATGCAACCCATCAATGAATTAGGATAATCCTGTGTGGAGCTTCCTTTATCGAAAGAATAATTAGCAGAGGCCCTTTCTTTGAGTATCACTTTATTTTCTTTGGCCAAAGCCAGGGTTACAAAAGCGCCAGTTCCTCTTGAAATGCCATCCATCTGGTGAGTAAGTACGGCACCAAAACCGATACCTCTCAGTTCTTTTGCCTTTGTATCATTGACCTGAAAGGTCTTTGAAATATCTGTCTCCGACCTGATGGCCTGGTTCCAGCCATAAGCACCTTTTGTATTCGATAACATTTGCGAGGGGCCTCCGAAATTGAACCCGGCCCTTTGCGTAGGTTGTGTACCATAATCGCTGTAGATATCAATGAATGAAGGGTAGATATATTTACCCTTGCAATCCACCACTATGGCGTCTTTTGGAATAACAACATTATTGCCAACGCTTTCGATCTTCCCCTGCCGGATAACCATGCCGGCATTTTGCAGGGTGGTCTGTGCATCTTTAATAACAGTGGCATTGATAAAAGCATAACAACCTTCTTTTGGATTGGCAACATCATTAAGCGGGTAGGTTGCCTGGGCCTTGGTTTGTATCACATTTACCAGCATTACCAGCAATAGTAATGTGAATTTGATTCTTTGCATGCAGATCGTTTTTGGTGTAAAAAACTTCGAAGAATAAATATAACAAATGATTGTATGCAAATACAACCATTGATGGAATTTAGTTTTGGTGTAATACGTATTTTTATGCCCGAAAAGATTATACCGGCCGGGGATGATAAAATTTATAGCTTTGCCGGCAGTCAATAGTGGTTCTATAAATCAACAACTCATGAAAAAAACAGTAAGTAGTTTTCTTTTTTTATTGATGGTGATAACTGCCGGTGCACAAAATACCCCCGCTGATTCTGCTAATACCGGGAAGGTGGTAGTAAATAGAGATGCCCGGCTGGACCAGCTTGAAAAAAAGGAATTAGAGTTCAATACGCTGGGCACAAAATCGGCAAAGGGTTACCGGCTATTGGTACTTAGCAGTAATGACCGCGAAAAAGTAATGAGTGTAAGAGCAAAGCTATTGCAGCAATTCCCCGAACAAAAAGTATACATGGCTTTCCAGGCGCCGTTCATTAAACTGAAGTTTGGCAATTTTGTAGAAAAGCCTGAAGCGGAAAAATACCGCGACCTGCTTGCCAAATCACACCTGGTTACCACTAATGTGTATATTGTTCCCGAGATTGTTGAAGTAAAAGCCAGCCAGCTTAAAGAAAAAGAAGAAGAATAAAGCACCAATCAACAGGTCAATGATCCATTGTTAGAAAATATAAGGGTTTAACTCCGCTCCGCTGAATGACTATTGGCCCAATGACCACTTAATAATTTATGATCAAAGAAAAAATACAACAACTGTCAAAACAATATGCGGATGAGTTTAAAGCTATCCGTCATCATTTGCATGCCAACCCCGAACTGAGCTTTAAAGAATTTGAATCATCAGCATTTATCCAGCAGAAACTAACGGGATGGGGTATACCATTTGAGGTAAAGGCAACTACAGGTGTAGTAGGGCTGATAAAAGGAAAGAACCCCGATAAAAAAATTACCGCATTGCGGGCAGATATGGATGCCCTGCCTATCCTTGAAGAAAATGATGTTCCCTACAAATCAACAAATGACGGGGTAATGCATGCCTGCGGACATGATGTACATACTACCTGCCTGCTGGGAGCTGCAAAGATCCTGAATGAATTAAAAGAAGAATGGGAGGGAACGGTAAAGCTGATCTTTCAACCGGGCGAAGAAAAAAATCCAGGTGGAGCAAGCCTGCTCATTAAGGAAGGCGTTTTGGAGAACCCCAAACCTTCGGGGATATTTGCATTGCACGTTCACCCCGGTGTTGAAGTAGGATTATTGAGTTTCCGTGGAGGGATGATCATGGCAAGTGCGGATGAGATTTATATAACGGTGAGGAGTAAGGGCGGACATGCTGCTGCGCCACAGTATACTGCAGATACTATTTTAATCGCTTCGCAACTGGTGGTGAGTTTACAGCAGGTCATTTCCAGGAATAACAGCCCGTTCAATCCCAGCGTATTGTCCATCACTTCCTTCCAGGGCGGTACTACCACCAATGTAATTCCCAGTGAAGTAAAATTGATGGGCACGTTCAGGGCGATGAATGAAGAGTGGCGATTCCAGGCGCATGAATTAATTAAAAAACAGACGATAGAACTGGTGCATGCAATGGGAGCCGAAGCGGATATAACCATTGATGTTGGCTACCCCTTTGTATTGAATGATGAAACCCTGAATACTGCAGCCAGGAAAAAAGGTGAAGAATATGTGGGTGAAGAAAATGTAGTAACGACCGAATTGAGGATGGGCGCCGAAGATTTTGCTTTTTATACACACCAGATACCGGGTTGTTTTTTCAGGCTGGGTGCAGGCAATAAGGCAAAGGGGATATCCAGCGGTGTGCATACACCAACATTTAATATTGATGAGGGAGCTATTGAGATTGGGATGGGAATGATGGCGTGGCTGGGAATAGGTTGAGGATGTGCGGATGTGCAGATATGTAGATGTGTAGATGTGCAGATGTGCGAATGAAACAATTTTTTCATGCGGCCGAAGCATTTCGACGAAACATCATTGCTGAATAAAGTTATAAAGTACAAGAGTGCGACGCCACTGAAGTTGAGCTTTGTACAATTGTTGGGTTAATATTAAAAATACAAATATGAAAATAGCTTTCCATGGCGCAGCCAGAACAGTAACAGGTTCCAAACATTTGCTTACACTGAATAACGGAAAAAAATATTTACTCGATTGCGGGATGTTCCAGGGCCTGGGAAAAGAAACGGATGCCATGAACCGAAACTTTGGTTTTGATGCAACAACGGTTACAACAATGATCTTGTCGCACGCACATGTTGATCATTGCGGACTGATTCCTAAACTCGTGAAGGATGGTTTTAATGGAAAGATCTATTGTACCCCCGCCACCAAAGAATTAACTGCTGTGATGCTGGAAGATTCTGCGGGCATCCAGGAAAATGATATAAAATATGAAAATAAAAGAAGGGCACATGAAGGGTTGCCTTACCTGACACCATTGTACGATACAGCCGATGCGCTTGCTGCACAGGATCATTTTGTAGCAGTGGAGTATGATAACTGGTTCACCATTGATGAAAATGTTGACCTGCAGTATACAGATGCGGGCCATATCATTGGCAGTGCGGCGGTACATTTAAAAATTAAGGAAGATGGAAAAATTACACGCCTCACATTTAGTGGTGATGTAGGCAGGTATCGTGATGTGATCTTAAGATCGCCTGCAATATTTTCTCAGGCCGATTATATACTTATTGAATCTACTTATGGCAATAGTCTGCACGATGATAACAGTACCACGCCTGAACAGATATTGGAGTGGATACAAAAAGTATGTCTGCAGAAAAAAGGAAAACTGATCATGCCGGCATTCAGTGTGGGCAGGACCCAGGAAATATTATTTGCCTTGAACCAATTAGAACTGGAAGGAAAATTACCCGACCTTGATTATTATGTGGACAGTCCCTTGAGTGTAAAAGCAACAGCGATTGTAAAAAATTACCCGCAATATTTTAACAGCACCATTCAAAAAATACTTGAATCTGACAAGGATCCTTTTGGTTTCAAAGGTTTGAAATTTATACAATCTGTGGATGAATCGAAGATGCTTAACTTCAAAGATGGTCCATTTGTTATTATCTCTGCAAGTGGCATGGCCGATGCGGGAAGGGTGAAACATCATATCAGTAATAATATTGAGAACAGCCGTAATACTATTTTATTGACAGGATATTGCGAACCACATTCTTTGGGAGGTAAACTGATGGCGGGAGCAAAAGAAGTAAATATTTTTGGTGTGCAGCATGAAGTAAATG
>JAYWAN010000054.1:0-16677 GCA_043782405.1 Chitinophagaceae bacterium | reverse complement strand
AAAGGGGATAGCCCCTAACGCTACCCCCTAACTTTCACATGAATCTACCTTACTGTTTTTATCAATTATTTCTTACAATCATTCCTGTCTGATTTTATACTATAGTTGATCTTTACTAATTTTCAGAAATCTACCTTACTGTTTTTATCAATTATTTCTTACAATCATTCCTGTCTGACTTTATACTATAGTTGATCTTTATTAATTTTCAGAAATCTACCTTACTGTTTTTATCAATTATTTCTTACAATCATTCCTGTCTGATTTTATACATAGTTGATCTTTACTAATTTTCAGAAATCTACCTTACTGTTTTATAATTCTTTCTGTTTGTTTTTCATTATTGTTGAATAGCTGGATGACATACATGCCATCAGGTTGATTGGAGAAATTTATTTTATTGATACCTTTTAAGCCATTGCCTGCATTAATTACCCTTCCGTTCATATCACTCAACTGATAAGTATAATTAGCGGAAGCGTTAACCAGGATATCGTTCTGTACCAATGTGGAAACAAAGAATGCTTTTCCCGCAATAGTCTCACCTCTTAACACGATCGTATTGGAATAAAGTGTCTGGTCCATTACCGAAGTAACTTTTAAACGGTAATAAATGGTATTGTTCTGGTACGGCGAATAAGAAAATTTAGTGGCCGATGGTGTAGTACTGGTCAATGCTTTAAAGTTTACCCCATCACCCGATGCTTCAACGATTATTGTTTTGATGGGTTCGTCGGCAGTGATCTTCCAGCTGAGGTCGTGTTTGCCTTTTGCCGCAGTACCGGTAAGGGCTACATCATGAATAGGTAATGTACCGCTGCTGCCGCTGATGGTATAAGAACCCAGGCTGCCATATGCGCTGATATTTGCATTGCCGGTTCCGGATAAAAGCAGGTAATAAGTACCGGTAAATAAAACAGTATCTACGGTCACATCCATTGTGGCTGCAGGATCATAAGATTTTATTAAAGTACCTGAAGAATTGTAAAGGTCAAGTTTAATATCAAGGTTTGCGCCGATGTAATTACCGCCAACATTAAATGGCACAGCAGTTAAGTGAACACTTGAATTTTTTGTGAGTGTAAATTTAAATGCATCCTTATCACTGGTTGTGGTTATTATCCCATTGGCTGTAAAATTTGCAGAAGACAATGCAAAAGTTGAAGCATTTAAAGTTTCTCCATAATCATCAGCCCTGTAACCAAATCCGTTTTGTGTAGCAATAATGGAAAGATTGTCCTGCGTGTTGGTACAACCGTAAGGAGTGGGGCCATTGTTCCAGTTACTCATATTCCTGTAATAACTGTTACCCATGATCGGTGCCCAGGCAATTGCACCCGACCCTGTACCGGTATTGTATTGTTCAATTGGTGTGGTACAATCTGCACCGTATTTCGATTGATGAGATAATCCTACGGTATGTCCTGTTTCATGCGAACATGCTTCACTTACCATTTTAGGGCTATTGGGCCCCAGTTGATCGCAAAAAACAAAAGCCGGTGTATCGTCGCCCCAGGTAAATGAGCCAACATAAGCTACGCCTCCTACGCCCGGAGACCATCCGCTTGTTGGGGTAATGATCACTCTTATTCTTTTTTCTAAAGGTGCTGCTAAAAATACCGTGGAGTCTGTTGTAATATTGATGTCAAAGGGACGGAAGTCTTCCGATACCCGGTTAAAGACTTCAGTGATCTGCGGGTCGGTCATACCGGATGGCGCACAATTAATGGGCTGTCCGCTGTTCCACATGGTACTGCTAACATAGTGGCCGTCAAAGTCAAGGAAAACCGTTGCAACTGCGCCTGGCAAACTGTTTAGTTTAGGAATACTAAGCCCTTTTAAGGATAACAGTAAGGCCATTGCTAACATCATTAATGTAGAAGGCTTTTTCATAGTTCATAGGTTTAATTGGATTCATGGATAGGGTAAGGTGTTAGGATCAGCATTTATTATTGACTGCAATTCTGTATAACTTTATCTGTTTCTATTTTTATGAGTTTATAATTACCTGCAACATCCTGCTTGAGTTCATAGCCATCAAAATAATCCCGATTGATGATACGGCCTACATAAGTGATGCTGTTGTCTTTATTGATGCGTCTTGAAATATTAAAAATGCTGTTATTAAATGCCGGTGATTTAATGTTGGCAGTTTGCAGGTTGCTGTATTTAATCACATTGCTTGTAACAGGTCCTGCAAAGGAAAAATTATCAGAGAAAGAAAGGCTCACGCTCAGGCCGGGGGAAGAAGTGAATATTTTACTCAATTCTGCTTCGCTGCAATTAATTACATCAGGAAAACTGTTGAATTGTTTGGGCTTTGCCGCAGTTTGCGAAAATCCCGTCATGGAGATGAAGCATAGCAATGATGCTATTACATAGGGTGTAAGGCGTTTCATAGGATCTAATTTGGTTTCTTTAGAAATGTGGTAAGCAATTCTACCCTACTGAAACGCAAACTGGAAGCCGTTATTATGTAAACAACAAAATAATTGTTAAAAAAGTAATTTTACGTATCGTAAAACTACGTATACCCGTAGTAGTCAATATTGCCCTGTGCTGAGCAGTACAAGTGTACAGGCTTCTTGGACCTTAATATTTTTTTGAGCAGCGAGTTCAGCTAATTCTTCATTTTCTGCACCCGGATTAAAAATGATGCGCCTGGGATGAAGTGAAAGTATATAATTATAATAAGGCTGCTGGTTGGCAGGATTCAGGTAAAGGGTAACGGTATCAATACCGGTAATTGGTTTTTGTGCTGTTTCAATCACTGTGGTTCCTATGGCGCCGGGTTTCCTGCCAATGGCAATAACCGGGTGTCCATGGGCCATTAATTTATTAACCGCCAGGTAACTGTAGCGTGCGGGGTTTTCAGAAGCCCCCAGTACCAGTGTTTTTTTCTTTTCCATCTTAATTTAAAAATCTTGCTTTTACTTCTGGCGAAGGGATCATACATTGATCAAGTACACCAAACCATTTATAACGGTTTTTAGCGATCCAGTTATAAATGACATCCCGTATAAATCCCGGAACGATAATAAAAACATAACACAGGGGCCATAACCGGCGTAAATACCTGCAAACTTTTAATGCTGCGGTTGAACGGGTATATGCTTTACCGTTATCAATGAATACAAATGATTGCATTTCATCTGCCGGTAAATTATATTGTTGCAGTAATGCCTGCCCTGCAGTGGTTTGAAGTGGAGCAAAAAAAATGATCTTTTTTTTATCCCGTTTAATGGTAAAGTTAACAGCACTGTTACAAAAATTGCAAACACCATCAAATAATATAATTGGTTGTTGTTTCATCACTTAAAGAACCTTAATAAACTTCCTAAAAACCAGCTCTCATCTGCTTTTATCATCACTTCCAGCATTTTATCGGTCTGCCCGCCAAATTTTCTTATCCCACTCACCGTATCCACAAATTGCTTTACGTTCTTATCTTTTTTATCACCTTCGATCTTTTCCAGCTGTCCCAATAATTTCAACATGGGATCCAGTTCCCTTTTTTTTCTTTCCTTGATGATCTGCGTGGCCACTTTCCAGATATCTTTTTCGGCACTGAAGAATTCCTTGCGTTCGCCGGGTATCAGCACCCTGTCCACCAATCCCCAGTCTACCAGGTCGCGGGTGTTCATATTCACATTTCCGCGGCTGATGTTCAGTTGATCCATGATATCATCCTGTGTAATAGGATCAGGGCTGATGAGCAGTAAAGCGTGTATCTGCGCCATGGTGCGGTTAATACCCCAATGCGTACCAAATGCACCCCAACTGCTGATAAACTGTGCTTTTGCTTCGGAAAGTTTCATACCAAATGATTTATACCACAAAGATAAATCATTTATTGAATTTTCAAAATTTACTGAAAATAAGTTTTTTGCCCGGTGTGTTTTCATAAATGACCAGGCATAAAAAATCCCGCAAAAAAAAGCAGGACTTTAAATAATTACACCTCGGGAATATTATAATAACATATTCACCGGGTTCTCTAAATATTTTTTAAGTGTTTGCAGGAAAGCCGCACCCACTGCACCATCCACAGTACGGTGATCGCAACTCATGGTCAGTTTCATTATATTGGTAACCGCAAAGCCATCCCCCTTTTTCATAACTACTTCCTTAATTCGTCCAACAGCTAAAATGGCACTGTCGGGAGGATTGATGATTGCAGTGAATTCTTCAATATCCATCATACCCAGGTTGGAAATAGTGAAAGTATTACCACTGAATTCTTTTGGCTGTAGTTTTTTATCTTTTGCCTTGCCGTATAATTCTTTTGCTTCTGCAGCGATTTGTGATAATGTTTTCTGATCTGCGAAGCGTATCACCGGTACAATCAGCCCCTCCGGGGTAGCTACTGCACTCCCGATATGTACATGATGATTCTGACGAATGAATTCTCCCATCCAGCTGCTATTTACTGCAGGATGCTGGCGAAGTGATAAGGCTACTGCTTTAATGATAAAATCATTGAAAGATATTTTAACCGGGCTTAATTCATTCAGCTGCATTCGCACATTCAGCGCATTATCCATGTTGATCTCCATGGTAAGATAAAAATGCGGCGCACTGAATTTACTTTCTGTTAAACGGCGGGCAATTGTCTTCCGCATCTGTGTCAGCGGAATATCGGTATGCCCTTCGGTTCCGCTCGCAGTAAATACCGGCACTGAAGCTTTGTTGTCTGTCGGCGGCGTATATCCGTCAATATCTTTTTTAGTAACCCTTCCACCATCACCGCTGCCACTTACTTTATTGATATCAATTCCTTTATCAGCAGCTAATTTTTTTGCAAGGGGTGATGCTTTTACCCTTCCATTGGATGAAGACATTTCAACAACCTGCTGCACAACTTCAACTGGTGCAACTGCTGTATTGCCCGTTGCGGGTTGCGGATTATTGCCCGTTGTAACCGCATTAGCTCTTGCTTTCTCCGCAGCCACATAAGCACTCACATCTGTACCTGCCTTACCCACAATTGCAATGATCTCATTTATTTTGGCTGCATTACCAGCTTCTACGCCTATATATAATAATGTGCCTTCTTCATAACCCACTACTTCCATTGTAGCTTTATCGGTTTCCACATCAGCCAGCACATCATCACTTTTAACTTTATCGCCCACTTTTTTATTCCATGAAACGATCTTCCCTTCTGTCATCGTATCACTCAGCAAAGGCATACGTATCTCTTTAGCGCCTTCAGGAAGACTGACTGTTGCAGTTGCTGCAGGTGCGGGTGATGGGGTTGAAGTTTCAGATTTTTTTTCTGCTTGTTTTGCTGCGGGTGTATTGCCTTCTTCCCCCTTTAATAAAGCGGAATAATCTTCCCCCGCCTTACCTACTATAGCAATGATCTGGTTAATTTTCGCTGCCTGTCCTGCAGGTACCCCAATGTATAATAAAGTGCCATCCACATAGCCATTCACTTCCATGGTGGCTTTATCAGTTTCCACATCTGCGAGTACGTCATCGCTTTTTACTTTATCGCCTACCTTTTTATTCCACGTTACTATCTTTCCTTCCGTCATAGTATCGCTCAAAAGCGGCATGCGTATCAGTTCTGCCATAGCTTATAATTGCTTATTTATTAATTGAAATCCGAAATTAAGGCAAATTGAGGAAATCAACCAGAGTTTAAGGTCTGTCAGCTTTGAAAGATGGCCGACCTGCTTAATAATCCAGTTCCAGCCTCAACCGGTCCTTTAATTCTTTTACCAATGGATACTCTTCTATGATCTTAAGGTATTGTTCCTTGGAGTTAAGTGGTTTTTCACCCGCCTGTTCAGTTTTTTCCTGCTCTACCACAATAACACTATAGGCCAGCTGTTTATTACAAAAATAACTTTGGAGGTGGTCAACCAATGCAGCACGCTCCTGCTCAATGAATTTTTGCTGAATATTATTTTCTGTAATGATCTCGATGGAGTTATTATCAATGACCCGCAAAACCGCCATTTTAAAATTAGTAACGGCAGAGTGATTTTTTTTAGCCCCCAGTTTTTCAATGAACCCTCCCCAGGATACGTACAATTCTTCTTCAGTCAGTTCTTTTACGCTGCTGCCATTTTTATTTTGAGCAGAAACTTTTTGGCGGATCTTTAGCAGGGAGCCAAGCGCAGTATTTGTTGTTTGTTGTTTTTCGCCGGTCGCCAGCTCCTTAACCGGTTCTTCAATGATCAACTTTGCTTCATGTTGTGATGTAGCCGGCACATTTTGTCTTATTGCTATTTCTTCTTTTACTTTAATTACAGGCACGGCCCTAAAAGCTACCGGCTTTGCCGATTCAACCTGTTTTTTTTTGCCGATCACTCCATCATTCTCCACCAGTTCAATAGCCTGTTGCAGGTAACTTAATTTAATAATGGCCAGTTCTACATGCAGGCGTTTATTCCTGGCCTGTTTATAATTTATTTCAGCATCATTTAAAAGATTGAGTGCGCCAATCAACCAACCGGTGGAAATGTTTTGTGCTGCCTGCAAATATTTCTGTTTAAAATCATCTGCCACTTCCAATAGAATTGCGGCTTTTGTATCCTTACTCACCAGCAGGTTTCTTATAAATTCTGCATACCCTTCCAGTAAAGTATCTCCTTCAAATCCTTTCTGGTTTATTTCATCATATAATAACATGGCATCACTCAATTGCTGGTGTTGCATGCAATCCTGTAATTTAAAATAATAATCTTCGTCCAGGATATTAAGGTGCTCTAATGTATTGGAGTAATTTAATTCTCCGTTGGTAAAACTTACAATCTTATCCAGGATACTCAATGCATCCCGCATACAGCCTTCACTTTTTTGAGCGATCACATGCAGCGCCGCTTTCTCAGCTTTTATTCCTTCTTTTTCGCATATTTCCTGCAAATGAACGACCGTATCATTATTGGTGATCCTTTTAAAATCAAATATCTGGCAACGGCTTAAAATGGTTGGCAGTATCTTATGTTTTTCTGTTGTGGCCAAAATAAAGATCGCATAAGGCGGAGGTTCTTCCAGAGTTTTTAAAAAAGCGTTGAAGGCACTGGAGCTTAACATGTGTACCTCATCTACAATATACACTTTGTATCTGCCTGCCTGTGGTGCAAAACGAACCTGTTCTACCAGTGTACGTATATCATCTACAGAATTATTACTCGCCGCATCCAGCTCATGTATATTTAGGGAAGTACCCGCATCAAATGAAACGCAGGATTGACAGGTATTACAGGCTTCCCCATCTGCCGACCTGTTCTCGCAGTTGATGGTCTTGGCCAATATACGTGCACAGGTGGTTTTACCCACACCCCTTGGACCACAAAATAAAAATGCATGGGCCAACTGGTTATTCTTAATTGCATTTTTTAAAGTGGTGGTAATATGCGCCTGCCCTACAACAGTAGAGAAATTCTGGGGGCGATACTTTCTTGCTGAAACTATAAATTTATCCATCGGTAACTATTGATTCATTGTTGATAGTTTACAGTTCATAGCTAATCCTTAATTGTACCCTGCCATGATTGATGAACCATGAATGATCAACCCTGTTTAAGCAAATCTAATTGTAAAATCCCAAAGAGAAAATCCCAATTTATTCCAGGACCGGATGACGATTAAACTCTTTTACCCGGTCGAACAAATAACGGTATGTGACCAGGTTACGGCTGCGAAAGCTTTCACCAATACTTTCAGCGATATTGATCATTTTAGGGTTAAAATCCCCGATCCATTGCATTTCATATTCGGTATAGGGTGAAGCAGGTGATTGTATGTACTTTGCCGATTCCACCACAATGAAAGCATCAATACCCTTGCCCTGCCATTCCGGTACGACACCGAAAACCAAACCATTAAATTTTTTATTCGCCCTGAATTTTTTAACCCAAAGGAACTTAAGTTTTTGCAGCAACCCGAATTTCCCGTTTAAATATTTGAACCATTGATTAAGATCGGGAAGGTTTACAAAAATGGCAATGGGTTCCTGTTTATGGTAAGCGAACCAGATAATTTTTTCATCCATTACCGGTTTCATTTTTTTAAACATCAATACCACCTGCTCTTTGGGTAATTGTTTCAATCCGCCATGGCCGGCCCATGCTTGATTGTAAACAGTAGTAAAATCTATAGCATATTTTTCAAGCTGGTCTTTTTTGATGTGGCGGGCAGTGAAGTCGGGATCATTGGCAAAAGCCGCATGCCTGTCGAATATTTTTTGTTTCAATGGCTCTTTGGGGTGCATGCCAAAACATACCTGGTTATAAAATGGTTTAAACCCATAATTTTCAAAAAGGGTAACATAATAGGGCGGATTGTAATTCATACAGTACAAGGCTTCATAAAAACCCATTGTTACCATTCCCCACCAGCGGTCGCGTTCGCCAAAATTGATAGGGCCGTCCATGGCTTCCATGCCCTTTTGTATCAACCAGTGTTTGGCATTATCCAGTAAAAGGTCGGCAGCATCCTGGTCATTGATACACTCAAAAAATCCAATACCACCAACAGGTATATCGTCGCCTTTGTTTTTGTATTTTTTATTAACAAATGCGGCGATGCGGCCAATAAGTTTTCCATTGTCATCTTTGAGTATCCATCTTACCGTTTCTCCAAAACGGAAGGCTTTATTTTTATTTTTATCGAATACTTCATTGATATCCTTATCCAGTGGGCGGATAAAGTTGCTATCATTTTTATTTATTTCAACCGCAGTTTGTAAAAACTGCCTTGCAGTGGATGCGTCAGTTACCGGTATGATCTGCATGAATAAAATTGTGCAGCAAATATAGTAAAGTGTAGTTACTTGCTATAGCAGGTATTTTGTATTAAGTTTGTTTAACACACAGTTATGCCTGATGAAATATGTACACATCATATTGTTCTTCAATTTTTTTATCAATAATCTCGTATCCCCTGCGCAACAAATAAAAGAAAAAAATGATTCTTTCCTTAATAAAAATAAGATTGATTCTGTAAAAAAATTAATAGCTGGGACTCCGGACGATACCTTGAAGGTAATTCGGCTTGTCGCAATGTCTGAGCAACAGTATGACCCGGAAAAAATGACAACCGAATTTGCTGGAGAAGCTTTAGCGCTTGCTGAAAGACTAAAGTTTATACAAGGCATTGCTACCGCCAAAAAGGAAATAGGATTTGTTTATCAAAAAAAGAAAGATTATAAAACAGCAATAAATTATTACCAGCAGGCATTGGACATTACCGAAACAGGTGCTTACAAAGCTGATAATGCTAAGTTTTATTCTACATTGCTGAATCTCTATTTTTACCTGGGCGATTACCCCAATGCCATGGAAACCATCAGCAGGGAACTCACGGTTGCTGAAAAGAACAATGATAAAAGAAGGATCGCACATTGTAATAATATTCTGGGGTATATTTATTTGAAACAGGAAAATTTTGTTGCTGCTGAAAAATATTATGACCAGTACATCAATGATGCAAAGGAATTAAACGACAGTGTCTTGCTGGCTCATGCCATGGGCGAAATTGCAGATGTATATACCGTTGAGAAAAAATATAAACAGGCAATTGGTATATTATTTACAACCATTAAGATCTGTGATCAATTTTCAATTAATCCGGGTACCCAGGATACCAACCAGGTAAAGGCATGGATTCCCCAGTATAAGGCAAAGGCTTTGTATCGTCTTGGTAAGACATATAAATTAAATGGTGAATTGCCCGAGGCCTTACAATATTCCCTCGCGTCTATCAACAATGCCAATACTGCGCATACTTCGAAATATGATCTTGCTAACTATTATATAAACACCGGAGATGTATATAAAGAACTGAAAGAATTTAAAAAGGCGATCGAATATCTTGGTTATGGCTATGATCTATCCACGGAGATACAGCACCGCGAAAATACAAGAGATGCAGCTCAATATTTATCTCAAACCCATGCCCTGATGCACCAGTACGACAGTGCATTTTACTATTATCAACGCTACACCAGTTTAAAAGATTCCATAGTTAACAATGAAACCAAAATGAAGATCGCAGGGATACAAGGGCAGTATGATGTGGCAAAAAAAGATAAAGAGATCACAAGGCAACAACAAATAAGCAATATCCTGATCGGCAGTTTTGTTTTTTTACTGATCGTTTTGCTTCTCTTATACAATAGCTACAGGTTAAAACAAAAAAACAAATACCAGCAGGAATATAATCGCCAGCAGAATGAACTATTCAATGCGATAGTATCCACACAGGACCAGGAGCGCAAACGCATTGCGCAGGATATACACGACAGCCTGGGTTCGGTACTTTCAGCTGCCAAACTAAAATTATCATCGATGGAAGAAAGCAAAAAACTGCTGTCCCCCGATCAACTCGAAAAATACCAGTCAACCCTCGGTTTATTAGATGAAGCCTCCACAGAACTTCGTAATATCTCTCATAATATCATGCCGGCCACTTTATCAAAACTGGGGCTAGTGGCAGCACTGCAAAACCTGATCGGTAAAATATCCTCCCATTCGGGGATGCAGATCAATTTTACGGCTCATGCATTTGAAGGAAGGATTGAAGAGACCGCCGAGATCAGTATCTACCGCATCATCCTGGAGTTGATCAATAATATTGTGAAGCATGCGGCAGCCAATAAAGTAACAGTACAATTCATCAAATACCCGGCTTATATTAATCTAACGGTTGAAGATAATGGCCGGGGCTTTAATTACACTAAAGCAATGGAAGAAAAGAAGGGGATCGGTTTGGGGAATATTTTATCTAGGGTGGAATACCTGAAAGGAACCATCGATATTGATTCTTCGCCCGGGAAAGGTACTACGGTGATCATTGACATACCTTATAAAGTCTAAAGTGAAAAGTTAAAACCAGTAAGTTAAACAGCTCATCTGGTTTTGGGTTTTTCCTTTTGACTTTTGCCTTACTGGATAAAATACCAACAACTTGGTATAGCCCCTTGTTCCTGATTGAATACATTTGTGATTCATTTTCATTATGGGAAAAATAAAATTACTGGTTGCTGATGATCATAAAATTTTGCTGGAAGGCATTGTGTCCCTACTGCGATCTGAAGGATCATTTGATGTGGCCGCAACTGCCGGCAACGGATATGAGGTAATGGAACTGGTGAATAAAAATGATTATGATGTTTGTCTGCTCGATATCAATATGCCGAAACTGGACGGCATGGAAGCTGCGAAGCTCATCAAGGCCACAAAACCAGGAACAAAGATCATCATGCTCACTACTTATAACGATAAAGAGATCATCTCGGAATTGGTGCATATCGGCGTATCGGGATACCTGTTAAAAAACTCCGACAAAACAGAACTGGTGGAAGCCATTAAAAAAGTAATGAGCGGCCGCTATTATTTCAGTGCGGAAGTAGAAGACATCATTATGCAGGGAGTTGGAGAAAAGAAAGATTCGGAAGTGATCGTATTGACCGAAAGAGAAATAGAGATCGTAAAGCTCCTGGGCAAAGAATATACGAACGATAAAATTGCAAATGAACTACATATCAGCTACCGCACGGTAGAGACACATCGCAAGAATATCATGCAGAAAACTAGGTCGCATAACCTCGCAGGCCTGTTAAAACATGCTTACAGCAAGGGGTTTATTAAGTAGGTGGTAGCACAGCCCACTGCAAACTCTAGCTACAACCTAGCACCTACCAACTACTCCACTACCAACATCTTGGTATATAAAAATGCCGTAGTATTTGTATTTCACAAGGCACAAATGGGTAGTAGGTTTGTTCAAACATCACATCCTGGTATGTTTGAAAAAAAAGTTTTAAATGTTTATGCAGTAATAACCGGCTTGCTCTTTCTTATATCCGGCGCAGGAAAACTGGTTGATACAGCATCATTCGGTGATCTTATTTATCAATATGGCTTTGGTTACCTCATGATACTCTCACCTGCAGTTGTAATAGCGGAGATATTAATAGGCATCAGCCTGGTGCTATTGATCAGGCCCCGGCTTTATTCACTATTGGCCTTTATATTTTTACTGATCTTTACTTTTTCTTTTGCCTACGCACATTTCGTGCACGGAATTAATGACTGTGGCTGTTTTGGAACTTTACAGCATACGGAAATTTCGCCGGTCCTTCCCTTTTTGCGCAATATCATCCTCATGTGTATGTGTTCATTGATTTTCCTGAAATACCCAGCCCAAAAGACAGAAACAGTTACATGGAAAAGATGGCTAGCGCAAACCGTGATGTATCCTGCAATATTCATAGCTGGGTTTAGTTTTACCACTCCATTCTTCCTGAAAATGGCAGCAGCAAAACACCCGTTCCAGTCCCAAAATATAAGTACAACGGCATTGGCAAAATATATTATAACATCACCTGACAGCACTTACCTGATCTTTTGCTTTTCCTATACCTGTCCCCACTGCTGGAACTCAATAGAAAACCTGGAGCAGTATAAAAAAACGAATGCTGTGAACAGTGTTATAGTTTTTGCAACAGGTGAAAACAGCGATAAGCTTTCTTTTACAGATAATTTTCACCCCGATTTTCATATTGCTGATCTGCCGTTTAACTCCATGAGAGAACTGACTAATATTTTTCCTACGGCGTTTTATATAGCGCACGACAGCATCAAGGTGGTCATACAAGGTGAATTACCATCACCTGTAACATTTAAACAGCATTATAAAACGACAAATTCTTTATAAACCTTAAAATTTATTATTATGAAATCTTCCATTCGCAAGTACATCATCCCCATTGGATTTGGCCTGGCACTGTTGATCATTACAACGCTGGGCCTGGTATCTGCAACTTTTACAGGTTGTATCAAGCAAGACCCCGGAAGCAGCAGCAGCGGTGGTTGCGGCACTACTATGGGCTGCTGCCCGGCTACCGGATGCGGCACAGGTTGGTATGGTGCGTCTACTGGTTTGTGTTATCCAACTTCAAGTTCTTGTCTTACGGGAGGAAATTCCAATTGCAGGCAATGTTATTGAAAATAGCTATTGGTGCTGACTTTGCGGGCTGTGAACCCAAGCCCCGGGCGTTATTATCAATAGCAGATATACTAACTTTCGGTAGGGAGTGAATGCAGGATATTTTGTATGTCACTGACTGCAGGTAAGTATAATTTTAAATATTAAAACATTTTAAACAAAAAATTATGAAAAAAATATTCTTACTGCTGTTATTCACTCATGGTTTTACGGCAACCAGGGCACAAAAAAAAGATAAACAATGGAAAACAAATTTCGGAATTGATATTGGCATTCCTTTCGGGGGATTAACTCCCACCACAGGTTCCGGCAATCCAATGGTACAGGGCGGAGCCACATTGAAAGATGGAATGGGTTTTTCTGGTGGCGCTACAATACAGTTTATCAAAACAAAGAAAAAAAGTGACGGAAGAATAGCTCCCGCCTTTGGTATTCAGTTAAAAGCGCTCTACAACAATTTTGTTTCTACCGCCAGTGGGGTTTATCCTTCTTATGACGATCAGACCATCAAAATAAGTGAAATGGCTGTTCCCATATTGTTCAAAGTTTGTATTATGTCCAAGGAAGGAGATATAAAATCAAGTACAGATCCTGATGTAATAGAGATACGTAAAGGTTCTCATGATGGGGAATATGAAGGAAGGTATACCCCGGGGCAATATCATGCAGGGTATCACACAACGGTGGCGGTTTTTATTTATGCCGGACCACAAATCGGGTTTTTAAATAATACCACTTTTGAGTCCAGCAGTGCTACGTATAAAACAGGGTTTGAAACAATCCGGAAGAACCTGAAAAGTAACAACATTTCTGTCGTGGGGGGGATGCAATTTATGTTAGGCAGAACCTATTTTGATGTGTCTTACCAGAAAGGTCTTCAAACCATTTACAACGGAGCCAATGTTTTTATGAATGGCTTGATCGGTCGTTTCGGGGTCTTGTTTTGACAGGTGCTTAATGAAATTGTATCTTGAAATCTGAAGGAAATAATTAACAGAATCTTTACGGATTTTTCTTATTTCACCTTCACCATCGCTTTCACCTGCTGCATTGCGCCGTTTTGTAAACGTGCATAATATACACCGGCAGGTAAAGGGCCGCTGTCGAATTGATAAGTATAGGAACCGGCCGTAAGATCAGCATCCACAGGAGTTTTCAGCAAGCGGCCCAGGGTATCAAATATCTGTAACAAGGTGTGGCCGCCATCTGTTTTATAAACTATTTTAGTGCTCTGCACAAACGGGGTGCCCCATATCTCCAGGTAACTTTTTCCTGATGGATTGGGAGCAACAACCACGCAGCCCGCGGCATTTACCAATGGCAGGCTCTGGAAATTCTTCAGCATGATCTGTTGCAGGTCTGCATTTTTTACACAAAGCCAGTTCTCTAACAGTGTTGCATAAACGCTTCTGAAATCATACTGCATAGGGATATTATCATTCACCGTGGCATTTACCGGGATATCAGGATTAATTCCAATCACGCCGGGTGTAACATTTTTTCCAAAAACGAACATGGGTGCAGCCGCACCATGATCCGTGCCCGTACTGCTGTTGCTTTTAATGCGGCGACCAAATTCTGAGAAAGTCATGCCCACCACCCTTTCTTCTACACCCAGGAATTTAAGGTCATCCTGGAAAGCTTTAATGGCATCACTTACATTTCTTAAAAGATTGGCATGGGCTCCCGTCGTGGTATCGTTAGTGTTAGTTTGCAATGAATGCGTATCAAAACTGCCATAATTCACCATGTATATCCTTGTTTTTAAACCCCCTTTTACCAAACGGGCTACGATCTTTAACTGGTCGGCCAGGGAATTATTGGTAGGATAAGGGCCCTGCTGCGGTACATTGGCAGCTGCAGCTTTTACAGCAGTAGCATATGCTGATGTTTGTTTGGCAACCAACCGCACATATTTCAATTCCTTGCCTGCATTGGTACTGGGAGCAGGATCTTCCACTCCGTTTAATAAATTATAAAAACTGGTGGGGTTGCTAATACTCATACCCATACTCAGGGATGGACCCTGGAAAACAAGCGAAGTGGTAGAACCAATCTGGATACCCAGCGGATCGGGCATTGTACTATTTGGATAACCCATGGGGAAGTTTGGATATTCATAGTTCAAATACCTGCCTTGCCAGCCACTATTCAGGATCTGGGTGCTGTCGGATGCACTCATCCATATATCAGTTGCACGAAAGTGGGAGAAATTGGGTGTGGGGTAACCAACCGCCTGCACTACGCCTAATTTACCCTGGTCGTACAACGCTTTCATACCGGTCATTGCAGGATTTAAACCGGTTTTGGCCGTTAGTGTTAATATATTGTTTTGCGGAATGGCAATATTGCTCCTTGCATTAAAGTAATTGGAATAATTATCAATGGGGATAACGGTATTCAATCCATCATTACCACCACTTAACTGAACAATTACCAATACGTGGTCGCTTACCGGGGAGCCTCCCAGTAATGCTGCTAATGGTGAACCTTCACCGAAAGCCTTGATAGAAAAACCACCGATAAAGGCTGGTAACACAACTGCCGGAACAGTGCTTTGTATAAAATCTCTTCTTTTCATTATTTAAGTTTTATGTCTTAGACACTTTAAATGTTCAAGATCTTTTTTACTTAATAAAGTATAATAGTCCAAGTTTCCCCTTTAGGGGGTTAGGGTTAAATCATGCTAATTGATATTCTGCTAATTTCATCAGGTACTGGTACAGGTCACGCAATTTTGTTTTTACAATATTTGCATTCACCGCATCATTCGGATTGGCGATCCATGCATTCCATGCATTTGTCCAGTAAAAATCATTGGTTTGACCACCTAAAATGATATCCTTCTTCAACTGATCCATGGATGCCTGTATTAAGGGCAATCGAAATAAATAAATGATGGAATCACTGATCAGTTTATTAGGGTCGCCAGGGTTTGGTAATGTCTTTGCAAATACCGTAGGATCTATCTTGATATTTTTTCCACCCCTGGTATAACCGCTCAATAACATCGTGTCCGTAAACTGGTTCCGTTTTGGAAAAGTATCTGAGTTGATCCATATTTCGTGGAACTGTGGCTCCTGATAATACGGCGGCCACCCCGCAACATTAGGCGGATCCCCGATGTTTTGCTGAAAGGTGATGGCAAGGCTGTTGAGCGATTGCCAGGTATTATAGGCGCCTGCATAATCAACTGCCGCATCAGGAAATACAACGCCAAATTCCCTTGTCAGGCCCACAACAAAATCAATAGGGTTTTTAATGATACAACCCTGGTTCAATACGTCAAAGAAATGTTCGCTCTTGAACAGTGCCGACAATACCGGTTTGATATCATAATTATTTGTCCTGAAAATTTGTGCCAGCGGTGCAATCACATTTAGTTCTGTTGCAGCATCAATATCATAATAAACAAACCAGCGATACAGTTTACGACAGATATGCTTGGATACATCATTGACCGAAAAGATCATATTCAGCAGGTCATTGAGTTCCAGGTCACCTGCGGTAGCACCCGTTCTTCCTGTAATTACAGTATTATTATAAAAAGAAGAGAATTGTTTATTGGTTGAATCATGCCGTGAAGAAGTGAAGTAAGCAGTATTGGTAGTACCGTTTACCTGCCAGCCTGTTAACACTTTTGCAGCAGTTTTTACATCAGATTCAGCATAAGCCTGGGTTGCATTATTTGCTCCTTTCCCCACAGTAAAT
>JAYWAN010000053.1:0-41511 GCA_043782405.1 Chitinophagaceae bacterium | reverse complement strand
GTATTCCCGATTACGTGGAAAGTAATATGGCACTCGCATTGCAGGATGCCAATAGTAATGGTATAATCAATGCATATGATGTTACTTATGCTGGCTTTGTCGATTATAATAATGATTTTATCAATGATAATTTCCAGGCAGACGGTGATTCAAATAATGATGGTATACCCAATTACCTGGATCCTACTTTCCCGGGGCGTGTAGATTCCAACGGCGATGGTGTGGATGACAGGTTTGATACGGATAAAGATGGCAAGATCAATATGCTTGACCTTGACAGTGACAATGATGGCATACCCGATGTAGTGGAAGCCGGAGGTGTGGATACTAACGGCGATGGTAAATTAGACGCCATCACCGATACAGATAATGATGGCCTTGCCGATGCGGTTGATACCAACACAACGGGTGCATATAATTCGGGCTTGGGATTGGGAATTCCTGATTTTGACGGTGACGGATACCCGAATTATCTTGACCTTGACAGTGATAATGACGGTATCCCCGATGCTGTAGAAGTAGGAGCACCTGATACCAATAATGACGGAAAACCGGATTCATTTGTTGATGCGAACGGAGATGGACTGCATGATAGCTATATTAATGGTACAGCCCTCTTAATAACCGGCGCCGATATCAATGGCGACGGAAAAGCAGATAGTTACCCCAATAAAAATATGGATAATGATGCCAAACCAAATCCTTATGATATGGATAGTGATGGCGACGGCATTGTAGATGTGGTGGAAGCCGGTTTACCGGATGCAAATCTTAACGGAATTGTTGACGGAACAATTGGTACCAATGGCTGGTCTACCACTGTTTCTGCATTGGGTTCATTAAACTTAAGAAGCACTGATGGGGATGGCAAGCCCGACTATCTTGATATTGATTCTGATAATGATGGTATACCGGATAATATTGAAGGACAAACAACCAATGGTTATATAGTACCTACACTAACAGATACAGATGGAGATGGTTTGGCTAACGTGTATGATAATGTAAATGGCTTTGGTGGCACAGGAATAATACCTGTGGATACTGATATGGATGGAACACCGGATTATCGTGACCTTGATAGTGATGCTGACGGACAGCCCGATGTTATAGAAGGGAATGATTTTAATATGAACGGAATTTCAGATGATGTGATCACTTTAACCAACCTTGATACCGATGGTGATGGTTTGGATAACCGTTTCGATTCACTGAATTCTGTTATTAATGTAAAAGGTACTTCTTATAGAATGGGTGCTGGCGGCAGCTTTACCGGAGATGCTACACCGGGTGCAAGATGCCCGCTTACCAAAAAACTTCCGGGAGATGGTGACAGGGCCTGGCGATGGGTAGGATCTGTACTTCCTGTTCAGTTCCTGCAGTTTGGTGGAGTACTGCAGGTAAGTAATGTGTTGCTGAATTGGAGCATCATTACACCAAAAGATATTGATCATTTTGAACTGGAACGAAGTACGGATAATGCGGTGTATAAAAAAGTAGGCATGGTAAAAGAAAACGTGCTCCTTAACCAGCAGCAATCATTTGGCTATACTGATGATATTAGCACAATTAATACAGAAATCATTTATTACCGATTAAAAGTTATTGGTAAAGCAGGCGATATGGCATACAGCAGCGTTTTAGTGATAAGGAAAACGAGCACCAAAACGCCGGTGAATATAGTACCCAACCCCGCGCAGGATTTTGTATCGGTCAGGTTCTTTGCTGAGAATGAATCAACCGTTACTATCAGGCTGATAGATAACCTGGGTAAAGCGGTTAAGGTACAGGAACAAAAAGTATTAAAAGGAAATAATACCATACAGGTTAACAATCTCTTCCTTTACAGCAATGGGGTTTACTCCCTGCAGGTAATGATCAATGGAGAGGTTGTTACACAAAAACTGGTATTGGCCAAATAAAGATTTTTCGACCCCCATTTTCATGTATTGCCCTTCTCTTCCGGGAGGGGCTTTTTTATGGATTAACGCGAAGTAAACGAGCAACTGCATGAACTCCTTTTGTATATGACCTCTTCTCACCCGGGACGGGGCTTTTTTATAGTACATTTGTGAGCATGTACACACTTAAGAAATCCCTTGGGCAGCATTTTTTAAAAGATGAAAATATTATTCAGAAAATTATTGCTGCTTTACAACAGGATGCCCCGATCAATTTGCTTGAAGTGGGGCCCGGTGCAGGAGCCCTCACAAAGCATTTGATGGTATTGCCGGGTATAAATTTTAAAGCTGTTGAACTTGACCAGGAAAAAGTGGATTACCTGCATAAAAAATACCCCCTGCTGCAGGGCAAGCTCATTCATGAAAGTTTTCTTGATATTGATAAACCCTTTGATTCACCTTTTACCGTGATCGGCAATTTCCCTTACAATATCTCTACTCAAATACTTTTTAAGATTCTTGAATGGAAAGATGATGTGACCTGTGTGATCGGGATGTTTCAAAAAGAAGTGGCACAGCGTGCGGCCTCGGCGGCAGGAAGTAAAGTATATGGTGTATTGAGCGCACTGGTACAGGCTTATTATGATGTAGAATATTTATTTGATGTAAGTAATGATTGTTTTGATCCCCCGCCCAAAGTGCAGAGTGGTGTTATTAGGTTAAAGCGGAGGAAAGAGCCATTGTCAGTAAAAAGTGACCGGGCTTATTGGGTATTGGTAAAAACAGCGTTTAACCAGCGCCGTAAAACTATGCGCAACGCGGTGAAAAGCCTGTTTGCTGCAGAAATATTACAGGACGCAATTTTCACCAAAAGAGCAGAGGCGCTCAGTATTGCTGATTTTGCAGCGCTTACTTTTAAAATGAGTTAATCTTGTTAAAACTGAGATCATACCTGCCTTTATTTATTGCTGTCTTTTTGTGTTCCTGCTATTCGCCAAGGTATATCTACAGCCCTTCGGCCGCCAACGTGCCGGTACTTAACCATAAGGGGGATTCCAAACTGGCCCTTTATTATTCCGGCTCTTCCTTTGGTAGGAAAGAAGAGAAATTCTTTTATAATTATGGATTTGATGCGGAGGTTGCCTACGCAATGAACAAACACTGGGCTATACTGTTCAACAAGTACAACCGCTACGAAAAGAACAGCGGTGATTTTGATGCTTTGCGTTTAGACAGTGCTGTTATAATCTATAAAAGATCCGTTACAGAGATCGGTGGCGGGTATTTCACTCCTTTCTTTGACAGTAGTCACTTGTCCTTTCAATTCATGGGAGGCCTGGGTATAGGAAAATTCAGCATGCATGATAATGGCAAGGATGCGGCAAACCAATATTATAGCCGTTATCACGAAGTGGGCATAACAAAAGCTTTTCTGCAACCCGCCCTTCAGGTGAGGTACAGTAAATATTTTACCACTTCCTTTGCGGCCAGGTTCAGCATATTGTGGTACCACGGCATTAAAACCAATTATACCGCCGCAGAGCAGGAATCCTTTTTATTGAATGAACTTACTCAAAGTCCCAAAACATTTTGGGAACCTGCCGTGATCAATAGTTTTTCACTAAAAAAATTACCTGCTTATCGTTTTGAACTGCAATTTGATTTTGCATCGCTGGTGAGCAGCCGTTTTGTGGATTACAGGAGCGTAAATGTTTCAATAGGTGCAATGGTCGATCTTTCGAAGTTAAAAAAAGGGCATAAATGACAGGTATTACGTAAATGAATGTGACTTTCTTTTCCAATGCTTTATGCGTATTTTTGTATAACGATTGATTTGCCGGTTTGTATAAGGATAACACTTCAACTTTACTCAGTGCCGAATAAAGATATTTTGTAAATGGGTGATTAATTTTTCCTCTTTTTACTAAAAGATTAAAAGTTAACAAACAGACGTTGTCACTGAAGATGAATATTGGTTAAATGCCGGTAAGAAAAAATCGATAAAAAATTTCAAAAAAGAGTATGGGTTTTACGTTACAAAATAAAGTAAGGATCGTTACTGCAGCCAGTTTGTTCGACGGACACGATGCCGCTATTAATGTAATGCGCCGTATTATGCAAAGCAAGGGTGCAGAGATCATTCACCTGGGGCATAACCGCAGTGTGCATGAAATTGTGGAAACAGCCATTGAAGAAGATGTGCAGGGTATTGCCATTACCAGTTACCAGGGCGGGCACGTGGAATTCTTTAAATACATGAAAGATCTGCTGGAAGAGAACGGCTGCGGGCATATCAAAATTTTTGGCGGCGGTGGCGGAACAATTTTACCTGCAGAAATCGAAGAGCTGCATAATTATGGTATCACAAAAATTTACAGCCCTGATGATGGCCGGCATATGGGATTGGAAGGGATGATAGAAGATGTGATAAAGAATTGCGATGTGGCACTGAATGGCACGGGTGACTATGTAACTGAAATGAAACTTGGTGAAGCGAAAGATGTACGAAAAATTGCCAGGCAGATCACCAATGCAGAGAATGGGTTAGCGGTAACAGGCAGTAAGCATAAAGATGACAAAAAGATACCAGTGCTGGGGATTACAGGAACAGGGGGTGCGGGCAAGAGCAGTGTAACGGATGAGATTGTACGCCGTTTTTTAAATAATTTTTTGGATAAGACCATTGCGGTGATCTCTGTTGACCCCAGCAAGAAAAAAACAGGCGGCGCTTTACTCGGCGACAGAATAAGAATGAATTCCATTTCTCATCCGCGTGCATATATGCGCAGCCTGGCAACAAGAGAAGATAATACAGCACTAAGCGCTCACGTGCAGGAAGCGATCGATATCTGTAAAGAAGCAGGGTACAACCTTGTTATTTTAGAAAGTGCCGGCGTAGGGCAAAGTGATGCATCTATACTTGATTACTGTGATGTAAGTATGTATGTGATGACGCCGGAATATGGCGCTGCATCACAACTGGAAAAGATTAATATGCTCGATTATGCCGATGTAGTGTGCATCAATAAGTTTGACAAACCCGGCGCACTGGATGCTTATAATGATGTATGCAAACAATACAAACGCAACCATACATTGTTCACTGCTAAAAATGAAGACCTCCCCATAATAGGTTCTATTGCCAGCAAATTCAACGACGAAGGGGTGAATCATTTGTTCGATAAATTATTGCTGGCTATTAAAACCAAAACGGATATCAGTTTTGGTGATCACAGCTTCAATGCAACGGCAAAAATTTCGCAGGCCATTATTCCTTCATCAAGGGTACGCTACCTTAGCGAGATCACCACTGCCATCAGGGACTATGATAAACTGGTGGAGGAGCAATCTGCGCTGGCAACAAAATTGTATCAATTGGATGGAGTACTCCATTCAATAACTACCGCAAATGCATACGTTAAAGCGGCCATTGAAAAACAAATTGAGATATACACCGATCAATTAACGCCTGTTGCACGTAAACTCATCACCAACTGGCCCGAAAAATTGAAAGCCTACGCCAAAGATTATTTTGAATACAATGTGCGTGATAAAGTGATAAAGCAGGAAATGTTCAGCAAAAGTTTATCAGGTACAAGGATCCCAAAAGTGCTTTTACCAAAATATAAAGACTGGGGCGATCTTTTAAAATGGCAGGCACAGGAGAATGTACCGGGGCATTTTCCATTTACAGCGGGTGTTTTCCCATTAAAACGCGAAGGCGAAGACCCTACAAGGATGTTTGCCGGGGAAGGCGGGCCCGAAAGGACCAACAGGCGTTTTCATTATGTATCCGAAGGGCAGCCTGCAAAGCGGCTTAGTACCGCGTTTGACAGTGTTACTTTGTACGGGGAAGATCCTGCACACCGCCCCGATATTTATGGAAAAGTAGGCAACAGCGGTGTAAGTATTGCAACAGTTGATGATGCAAAAAAATTATACAGCGGTTTCGATCTCTGCGATCCTAAAACATCGGTGAGCATGACGATCAACGGGCCTGCGCCAATATTGCTGGCCTTCTTTTTAAATGCAGCGATAGACCAGCAATGTGAAAAATATATCGCTGAGAATAATTTAAAAGAAGAAGTGAATAAGATCATTGAATCAAAATATACAATTAAAGAACTGCCAAAGTATATAGGCACTGATGGTAAACCAGTGATACCTGTTAATGGTGAACTCAGTGGGGCTTTGCCAGGCGGCAATAACGGGCTTGGTTTGCGTTTGCTTGGCTTAAGCGGTGCAGATGTATTACCTGCGGATGTATACGCAAACATTAAAGCAAAAGCGCTGCAAAATGTTCGGGGTACGGTACAGGCGGATATTTTAAAAGAAGACCAGGCACAAAACACCTGCATCTTCAGTACAGAATTTGCATTAAAACTGATGGGCGATGTACAGGAATATTTTATCAATGAAAAAGTAAGAAATTTTTACAGCGTAAGTATCAGCGGTTATCATATTGCCGAGGCCGGCGCTAACCCGATCACACAATTGGCATTTACATTATCCAATGGATTTACCTACGTGGAATATTATTTAAGTCGCGGAATGAATATTGATGATTTTGCACCCAACCTCTCTTTCTTTTTCAGCAATGGGATGGATCCCGAGTACAGTGTAATTGGCAGGGTGGCCCGCAGGATATGGGCCAAGAGCATGAAATATAAATACAAGGCCAATAAGCGTAGCCAGATGTTGAAGTACCATATCCAGACATCGGGGCGGAGTTTGCACGCACAAGAAATTGATTTCAATGACATCCGCACAACACTGCAGGCTCTTTATGCGATATACGATAATTGCAATTCACTTCATACTAACGCTTACGATGAAGCGATAACTACGCCAACCGAAGAAAGCGTGCGGCGTGCAATGGCTATCCAACTGATCATTAACCGTGAACTGGGTACTGCAAAAAATGAGAACCCCAACCAGGGTGCATTTTTAATTGAAGAACTTACCAGCCTGGTGGAAGAAGCAGTGATGAATGAGTTTGACCGCATAACAGAACGTGGCGGAGTTTTGGGGGCGATGGAAAGAATGTACCAACGCAATAAGATACAGGAGGAGAGCCTGCATTATGAAATGCTTAAACATACCGGAGAATTTCCTATCGTTGGTGTAAATACTTTTTTAAGCAAGAATGGTTCTCCAACCATTTTACCGACAGAAGTGATCCGAAGCACTACAGACGAAAAAGAGCTACAGATCAATAACCTGGAGGCATTTCAAAAAAGAAATGCTGATAGGTCTGCTGCGGCTTTGGCTACCCTTCAACAGATTGCTATTGACAATGGTAATCTTTTTGAGGCACTCATGGAAACAGTAAGGTATTGCTCACTTGGGCAGATCACCAATGCATTGTATGCAGTTGGGGGGCAGTACCGGAGAAATATGTAGACTTCAGCACAAGAACCTTGCATTTTACAATTATTATTTTTATCTTATCCCTCAATACTACCCGGTCAGTTCTATTAATTTTATTCTTCAACATTAAACTTATTACATGAAAAAAGTACTGCTTATTGCCTGCATGGCAATTTTATCATTTGGATGCAATGATAAATCTGGTTCATCCTCCGGGTCGGATTCTACGAAAATGGGGGAAACAAAATCCGGAGACCTGGTATATCCATACACTTTGCCGAAAGGCTATCGCGATTGGCAGGCCGGCGACCAAAAGCACGCGATAACGGTTATGAATAGCCTAAAAGCTTTTGAGAACGGCGATATGAAAGCCTGTTTTGCCGCATTTGGAGATAGCACTGAAGTGCTAATGGATGGCTATCATGCTAAGTTGAGTAATGACAGCCTGGCCAAATTCTTTACCCAACAAAGGGCAGAATATAAAACACTGAAGATACAGATGCAAGACTGGGAATCGGTTATCGCTAAAGATAAAAAAGATGAGTGGGTTACACTTTGGTATAAAGAGGTATGGACAGATCAAAAAGGGAAAATGGATTCGCTCGGCGTAATAGATGATGCAAAAATGGTAAATGGTAAAATAGTTGTACTGGATGAAAAGATCCAGCATTTCCCTCCGGCAAAAAAATAAAAACGCTGGCATAAATAAAAGTGCCGGATGACGCAGCTCATCCGGCACTTTTTATATAATACTATTCCAGCTCTTCACAATAATATCCGGAACTGAGGAGTAATTGTTCTACTTCAGCAGCTTCAATATTTTTACTTACGACCCTTAAAATATTATCACAGTCATGGAGGTCCACATTCCAGTGATAGATGAGTGGATGAACATACAGTGCCGATTCAATATCGCTGATACGGTTGTTATCAGTAAGATTGGTTTTAAAAACAAGTATCTGCATATTTACTATCCTTCTAAATCGATTTTTTTTTAATGGGCCTGACGGTTTAGAACCGTCACGACCCCTTACAACCCCTTATGCTATTCTGCCGCCATCGAAGAAGCATCATCCATTTTAGCATGTCTTCCCCATCTTCCGCTGCAACGGTTCTTCCATTCTGTTTTAAAACTTTCCCTTTCTTCGGGAGTCATATCATCCCAGCGTTGTTTCATTTTTTGCTTCCAGGCGGGACTGCCGCGCCAGCGCCTGCCACCAAAGCCACCAAACAATATTTTACTCAGTATCAATATTCCCATTGCCTGCCAAAATGTTACTGCTTTTACGCCCAGTACGGCTGGTAGTATGGCATTCCACAGTAGCATCACCACCCAGTTAAATAAGAACAGGCCGCCGATAAAAATGGGTATAAATAAAAAGCCAAGTCTTATACGGCGTTTCATCCTGTGCATGTTGCTTTTAAATTGTTGTTCCATATTTTTTTGTTTATGCCACAGTTTATTATGGCAGTTTAGTAATTTAATAATTCATCTCTCAAAACACTAAGACGATCTCTCAAATGCAATACTGCATAACGTTTCCTGCTGATGAGCGTAGCAACAGGTTCACCTGTTTGGCCGGCAATTTCTTTAAATGCCATACCATCGATTTCTGTTTGTATGAACACATCCCGTTGTTCTGCGGGCAATTCATCGAGGGCCTGTTGTAATTCTTCCCAAAAAATACTGCGCAGGTATTCTGTTTCGGGATTACTGTCTGCAGGTAACAGCATTTCTTTCCAATCGAAGCCTTCTTCATCTGTTGCTGCGGTACTCAACACGTCATCCGCGAGCGGAAGTTTTTGTTTACGGTAACTGTCGGTGATCTTGTTTCGGGCTACCCTGTACAGCCATGCCGTAGTTTGTTCTATCGGTTCGGGGTTGCCGGCAAACTGGAAGAAAACATCCTGCAGTATGTCTTCCGCATCTTCGGTACTGCCTACACGCTGTTTAATGAACCCAAACAGGCGCCTGCTTACCGACCTGATCGTATCGCTGATATTTTTATTTCGCTCGGCAGCCATTGGTATTGCTATCATCAATCTGTCTTCCATGTATAGTAAAGAAGACGGATAACGGTGAAGAATGTTTTAAAGTTCCTGAATTATTTTTTAACCACGAAGAAAGACAGGGGATAAAGGAAATATGCTGTAAATGGCAACTTTTGCGGGAAGCAATTAAAAATAAAAATCCAGCACTGCATTGAACCGCCACTCTTTATGGGGTTGTATTGATACCCCCAGTTTTTGATAGCTCTCCAGGCAAATACGCCGGTGACCAAGTGATTCAACGCCTTCATCAATTAAAAGCGACAGTACAATTTCAAGTGCATCATCGTTGCCATAATCGCAGCATTCGCCATTAAAATACCTTTTTTCCTTACACTCGGTTTTTTTTCTTTCGTGCCCTTCATAACCCATAATGCCCGATTGATAGGCATGGCATTGTGCACTGGCGTAACAAAGTTTATCGGGTAGCAACATTACAACCGGCTGTATTACCAGCAGGGTATCCAGTAAAGACTGAAAATAATATTTATCATTCAGCAAAGATTCATTTCCCGAGTGCTCAGGATATTTTTTTAATACTGTGTTGGCAAACAGTTTGGGATATGTTCTAACCAGGTTAAGGATATAGATCACGTCCTTTTCCTTAGCACTCATGTAGGTTATTTTATCTGCAGTATTACATTTTGTATAAACGGGTTTATTCCATTCTGCGGAATAAATTGCAAGGGGCGAGTATTTAATAACAGTCGGTCTGGGCTTTTGAGCCTGCAATAAAATGAAGGAAAAGAGAAAAATAACCGTGTAATAATATCTCATGTACAGGAATATTTGCTGCAAAATAAGCTACATTGATTATTTTATTGTTCACTATTTAAAGGGATAGGTTCATTTGTGAAATGATTAACAAGCCGGGAAAACGGGTTCAGTGGTATAAAATCACAAACAATATGAACGTATAATTTTTTAACTTCACTTATGCCCGAACATACAAGTAAAATCTTTCTCTGCACGTTGGCCGGCTGCATGATTTTAGGAATATACAGCTGTACACATAATGCATACACGGCTACCAACCGGAGTTATAAAACACAGGTGAAAGCCTTTGCAAAGGAACTAAGTAAACAACCCGAAGCCATCGATAGTACACCAGCACCTGCGTATTGGATAGGTACTACCAATTTTGGAATGCGCAAACCTAATTTTGTTGTCATTCACCATACGGCGCAAAATGCATGCGACTCTACGCTAAGAACGTTTACGCTTAGCCGCACTTAGGTTAGCGCTCATTATGTGATCTGTAAGGATGGAACCATTCACCATATGTTGAACGATTACCTGAGGGCATGGCATGCAGGCGCAGGGAAATGGGGTAATGTTACCGATGTAAACAGTATAAGTATTGGAATTGAGTTGGACAATAATGGCTTTGAAACTTTTTCAGCTGAACAGATTAATAGCCTGCTAGTTTTATTAAAACAACTAAAAAGGAATTACAGTATCCCTACGGCCAATTTCATCGGCCACCTTGATATCGCCCCCTCAAGAAAAGTTGACCCTAATAAATATTTTCCATGGCAGCAACTGGCACAAAATGGTTTTGGCAATTGGTACGACACCACCAATGTTAAGGTTCCCGATAATTTTAATACCATGCAGTCGCTACGGATAATCGGTTATGATACCAGTGATTCCGCCGCTGCTGTAAAAGCATTTAAATTGCATTTTCGCCAATTAGAAGGCTCATCGGCGATTATGGAAGAGGACAGGAAAATCATCTATGTGCTATGTAAAAAATATTAACGCCAATTACCGGCATAAAAAAGGGAACCCTTGCTTTTGCAGAGATTCCCAGAAACATGCAGTGATAAGATTTACATCTTGGTTTCTTCTTTCGGCTTTTCAGTCTTCATGCCATGCGCTGCACAATACTTACGGGTCATTTGCACCGTAGCTGCATTGCAACTAGGGCATTTGCCTGGCTTATTGCCCGTAGCTTTTACACAGCTTGTGCAATAGTAAGTGCCCAATTGTATTTTATCTACCTGGCATTTGGCGCATTTTCCTGCACCCTTGGTTATTTCATAACATTTTGGGCAGGCGTATGCCGCAGGGTTAGGTACTTGCTTGGCCTTTACAGTAGGTACAGCTTTTGGCGGCGCTGTTGCTACAGGTGTCGTTTGTGCATAAGTGAAGACTGTTGCCAGCACGATGATGCCGGATAATAATAATTTTTTCATACTATTTATTTTTTTTAAAATTACAGCTATTATTGCGATGCTTTTGATGAATAACGTGAAGGAGTTGTTAACAATGATATCTTTTTAAAGCCTTATCCAGCCCCACTGGTTATTGAATGCACTTGAATTTAATACAATCATAACCGATGATATTAATTGCCAATTGCTTTTACATGAGGTATTCGCTAACTTTAGGGTCATAATAAGTCAACAATGAAAATGAAACCTTTATTATTATCAGGCATCCTATTTTTATCAACAGCCGTTAAGGCTCAAAAACCGGTAACATTACCTAATGGATGGTCACTCTCTCCTGCAGGGCGAAGTTTGCCACTCGGCGACCTGCCCTTAAACATGGCCGTTAGTAATTCGAAGAAATTAATGGCGGTTACCAATAACGGGCAGGGAAAGCAAGGCCTGCAGCTTATTGATATAAAGGCAGAGAAAATTCTGGATAATATTGAAATAGCCAAAAGCTGGCTGGGACTTAAATTCAGCAGTGATGAGAAATATTTATTTGCTGCTGGTGGAAATGATAACTGGATATTGCAATACTCCATCAGCAATAACAAACTGCAGTTAAAAGACAGCATTAAGCTGGGAGCAAAATGGCCCAATAAGATTTCTCCCGCCGGTATTGATATTGATGATGCCCGTCATTTAATGTATGTGGTTACTAAAGACGACAATTCCCTGTACATTATTGATCTGGCCAACAAAACAATAATTCAACAGGTAAAACTTGACGGTGAGGCTTATACCTGTTTGCTTTCGCCCGATAAAAAAGAACTCTACATCAGTTGCTGGGGTTGCAATAAGTTACTGGTATTTGATACAGAGAAAAAAATCATCGCCACCACAATTGAAGTTGGCGATCATCCCAATGAACTATGCCTTACAAAAAAGGGGGACCATCTATTTGTAGCAAATGCCAATGATAATTCGGTAAGCGTGATCAGTATAAAAGATAGAAAGGTTATTGAAACACTTAGTTCTTCTTTGTACCCCGATGCACCACCCGGCTCCACCACCAACGGCCTTGCCCTGAGTGCAGATGAAAAAAAATTATTTATTGCCAATGCCGATAATAATTGCCTTACGGTTTTTGATGTAAGCAAACCCGGCCTTAGCGTATCCAAAGGCTTTATACCGGTAGGATGGTACCCGACCTGCGTAAAAGTGATTGGCAAAAAAATATTTGTAACCAATGGCAAGGGTTTTTCTTCTTTCGCAAATCCTAAGGGCCCCAACCCAATAAAGCGCAGGGTTAAGCACGCTGCAGATGACGAAGATGGCCCTCAATACATTGGCAGCCTGATGAAAGGTACCATGAGTATCATTGATATGCCTTCAGAAAAACAATTGAGTATTTTTTCGCAGCAGGTGTATAAGAATACTCCTTATACCAAAGAAAAAGAGAGTTTATCACAGGGAGAAGAGGGTAATCCGATCCCTAAAAAGATCGGCGCGGCTTCGCCCATTAAATATGTGTTTTACATTATTAAAGAAAACCGCACTTACGACCAGGTGCTGGGTGATGTAGCGGCAGGTAACGGCGATAGCAGCCTGGTGTTGTTTGGAAAAAAAGTAACACCCAACCAGCATAAGCTGGCAATGGACTTTGTATTGCTTGATAATTTTTATGTAGATGGAGAAGTAAGCGCCGACGGGCACAACTGGAGCATGGGCGCTTATGCAACAGATTACCTGGAAAAAAACTGGGTGAGCAGCTATGGCGGCCGGGGCGGGGAATATGATGCAGAAGGCACCCGTAAGATCGCCAATAACAAAGGTGGTTTTATATGGGACCACTGTAAAAAAGCAGGTGTCAGTTACCGTACCTATGGAGAATTTGTCGATGATTACAAACCCAATATCCCGGTACTTGAAAATCATTTTTGCCCTTATTACACCAGTTGGGACCAGGCGGTAAGGGATACTGTAAGGGTTGGCCAATGGAAAAGGGATTTCGACTCACTGGTAGCCATAAACGCATTGCCACATTTAAATACATTGCGGCTCATCAACGATCATACACAGGGAATGAGTAAGAATAAACCAAGCCCGTTTGCACAAGTGGCCGATAACGACCTTGGCGTTGGGATGTTCCTGGAATACTTAAGCAACAGCCCGGTATGGAAGGAAAGTGTAGTTTTTATTTTAGAAGATGATGCACAAAACGGCCCCGATCATGTGGATGCACACCGCAGCCCTGCATATATCGCCGGGCCATTTGTGAAAAGAAATTTTGTTGATCATACACCCTACACCACCAGCGGGATATTGCGCACAATGGAATTGATCCTGGGTATCCCGCCAATGAGCCAATATGATGCAGGGGCTGTTCCGCTTTGGAAATGTTTTACGGCAACACCCGACTATACAGCTTTTAAAGCGGTACCGGCGATCATCGACCTAAACGACAGGAACCTGGTATGGAATGAATTATCCGAACGCTCGGCAAAATTTGATTTCACTAAGGAAGACCGTGCCCCCGACCTGGAATTAAATGAAGTGATATGGAAAGGAATTAAAGGGATCAATTCGGTGATGCCCGCACCAAAGAGAGCAGCTTTTGTAAAAGTATCTGCTAAAGAAGATGATTGACCTGTGGTAATTACCTGAAAAATTTACCGATGACCGGCATCTGCTGAAATTCTTTTCTTTCAACTATGGCCACAAACCAGGTATACAGGAATAACAACAGTGTGGCCGTAATAATATTAAACATGCGGTTAACCCACACCGTTATTATTGCCTCATGCATAAAATATAATAACACGACGATCACCATGTAAGCGAGTAATTTTTTCCAGGCATAAGGTACACGGTATTCTTTCTGGCCCCATACATAAGAGATCACCATCATACTTCCATAACAGGCAAATGTAGCCCAGGCACAGGCCATATAACTGAAATAGGGGATAAGAAAATAATTAATACCAAGCGTAATGCCCGCGCCGATAAGGGTGATCCAGGCACCTGCCATCGTTCTATGGCCAAGCTTATACCATATGGAGAGATTATAATAAATACCCAGGAACATATTGGCCAAAAGCAGTATGGGAACAACTTTCAGTCCAACATACATTTTTGGATTACGGATAAAATATTTCCATACATCCAGGTATAATGCCACCAGGAGGAACATCAGGGTCAATGTGATCACAAAAAATTTCATGATCCTTGCATAAGCTTTCGGCGCATTTTCTTCCTGTGCTTTTTTAAAGAAAAAAGGTTCGGCACCCATTTTAAAAGCCTGTACCGCCAGCGTTATCAGGATAGATAATTTGTAACAGGCCGAATAGATCCCTACCTCGGCCTTGGCAGCATCTATGCTTGATACAGGCGCCCACCATTGCAACATTATACGGTCAAAAGTTTCATTGATCATCCCCGCAAAACCTGCCAGTATCAATGGCATTCCATATAACATCATCTGCCGCCACAATGCAGCATCAAATTTCCATTCAAAACCAAAAAATTCCTTTGACAGTAATAAAAGGGTAACAGCAGATTGAACAAGGTTGGCAACCAAAACATAACCAATTGCCCAATCAGGGTTAAAGTACCTGCCGATCCAGTGGTGCGGATCATGATGTAATATCCTTGGGCATACGCTTAAAATAAAATAGAGTAAAATAATATTGATCAGTACACCCAATAATTTGGTCAGTGCAAACTTACGGGGACGGCCATCGTGCCTCAGTTTCGAAAAAGGAATGGTTGAAAGCGCATCCAACGAAATGATGGCTGCAGCAAGTGTTATATATTCGGGATGCTGATCTATTCTTAGCAGTTGAGCAAGGGGAGTTTTGAAAAATACCATGACCATTGCCAGTAGGATGGTTGAAAAAATAAGCGAGATACTGGTATTATTATAAACAATTTTTTTATCGGCTTTGTGCGAAAAACGAAAAAAAGCAGTTTCCATACCATAAGTGAACACAACATTCATAAACGGTATGAATGCATATACGATAGACATTTCGCCATACTGGCTTTCACTGAACTTAAAAGTTAAATAAGGAGTAAGCAGGTAATTTAAAAACCTTGCAATAATGGAGCTTACCCCATACCAGGCAGTCTGTCCGGCTAATTTTTTAATTCCGCTCAATTATATTTTCAATTTGGTCTCAAAATTACCTTTATAAATTCAATTTAACAGTCAAAAAACCATGAAGCGGGCTTTCTTAACAAATTCTATCTTTGTAAAAAGGATATTATGAAAAAAATCAGGTTATTATTCTCTGTCATGATTATTTATTCGGGTGCTTTTGCCCAAACCCATACAGTAAATGTTGATTACCAGAAAGTGAGCCGTGAGGCCCTGGTAAACGAGATCTATTTCTCCGAAAAGACGGTTAGCAATGCCATAGAAGCAAGTATGGATAAGCTGGGCATTAAAGGAAAAAGCAGCAAAGGGTACATCGTTTACAAAGGAGTGAGGTTGCCCGAGCTGGGAAATGATGCCTATGACCTTTATTTCTCTGTAGACCGAAAAAGCAGGAAAGAAAAGGAGACGTCTTCAGTAACAATGATGATCTCCAAAGGCGAGGATAATTTTGTTACCAGTTCAACAGATGCAGCGTTGATGACAAAGACAAAGGCCTATCTGGATAATTTGTGGGATATGGTGGGTGTTTACGACCTGGAGCAGCAGATAGTTGCACAGGAAGACCTCGTAAAGAAGAATGAAAAGAAAATGAATAACCTTACTGAAGACGCCACTGATCTTGAAAAGAAAAGAAAAAAGATCGAGGATGATATAAACAACAATAAGAAAGCACAGGTTTCCCAGCAGGAAGAGCTGGAAAATCAAAAGAAGATATTAGAAACGGTAAAGGGTAAACGCAAACAGTAACACTTATTTAGGCTGCGAAAGCCGCGGGTCTTTAACGAGTGTGGTATCGGTTAATGTATAAAGAAAGTAGACCAGGTTATTCTTTTCCCGGTTGTTCAGGGGAAATCTTTTTTTAAGCAGGGTATCCAGGTTGGGCTGATCGGTTTGTATGCCGGTGACATAATGATCTACCACCTGCCCCAATGAATAGAACCTCCCGTCGTGCATATAAGGAAAAGTAAGTGCTACATTTCGCAGACTGGGAACCTTGAATTTTAGGGAGTCACTTTTTTCTCCTGTTATCTTCATCCTGCCGATATCATTGGTATAAATATTTAAAGGGAGGCCATTATTCCTGAAACTGTTATCAGTGAACAACGGTTCTTTGTGGCAGCCGGCGCAATTGTTTTTAAAAATGCTGTAGCCATTCTCCTCATTAGGGGTAAATACGGCTTCCCCCTTTTTCACTTTATCATATTTTGAATTGGAAGAAATGATACTCCCGGTAAATTGTGCCAATGCTTTTAACATGCGCTGGCTGTTGATCTCTGTGGTACCAAAAGCTGCTTTGAATAATTTAGGGTAAGCGGTGTCTTTCCTGAGCTTGCGCAAAACACTGTCGATATTTTCTGCCATTTCATTGGGTGCTGTTAAAGGCGCCAGTGGCTGCACTTCAATATGATTAATGGAACCATCCCAATGCAATTCCGTCATCCAGGCCAGGTTGAATAAACTGGGGGCATTGCGTTTAGTGAAACTATTATTGAAACCATGACTGAAATCGTGTTCGTAATTGGCAAAAGCTGCAAACTGCTGGTGGCAGCTTGCACAGGGAAAATTGCCGTCCTTGCTTAACCTGCCGTCATAAAATAATTTTCTGCCTAACTGGAAGCCCTGTTCGCTTAACCGGTTCTTTGCAAAAATATTAGCAGCAGGCTTGGGCCAGCCGGAAGGTATTTTCAATTCAAGCCATGTTGGATTAAATGGTCCGCTTTCATCATGCTGCCCGGCACCAATCATAAAAAAAGAGCCTGTAATAAACAGCAATATCAATATGGTCAATCCTGGTCTCATCTTAATTATTCCTTACAGACCGGATCATGAACATCCTGCTGCAGTTAATAGAAATTTTTTTTGCCAGTTGCCCCGGTGTTGTACAAATAGGTGTTTCTTTTATACTAACGGGGTTGCCTGCCTGCCACCATTTGCTGATATCGGTTTCAATGATGACTTCGGTTGTTTTTCCCGCTGAAATGACAATAGGAACAGCAGCAGCAAGACTAACCTGCTGCAAAACATTATCCTTACCCTTGTACCCGCCAATATGATATTCCATACGCTGGTTGATAGACGAAGAAGCGGTTGATCTCCCTTCCAGCTTGGTCATTACATAGCCACTGTTCCAGGTCCAGAACATATCATTCATTGGGTCTAATGCGCCCGTTTGTGCACCACTGCAGTTGTGCGCACTGTCCACACCCAGTAAAAAAAATAAATTATTGTATTCGCCCGCCTTTACTGCAAAAGAAAAATTTTGTGAAACCGGAATTGTCGCGTCAACCAAATGATAACCACTTTTTTCTTTTTGCTGGAGCATTGAATTTTTTACCCCGGGATTGCTGATGTAATACTTGAATTTACTTACACTGTAGCTTTCTCCAAAAACATTGGTATAAAGTGAATCATTCAAAACCAATGATACGCCATTCACTGTATTTCTAAGGGTGATCTTTAAAATACCTGTCTTCATGGCTGTTTCGGCAGGCGAAGTGAAATTGAGTAAAAAAAAAGCCCCCATCACTGCAGGTAAATTCAAAAGCAAAGAAAAATACTGACGGTATGTTTGCTGATTACTCATGCCGTGATATCTTCTTCCTGTTTTCTTTAGTGACTGCATTTTTCTTTTTATTTTCCAACCTGTTTTCTTTTACCTGTTTGGGTACCTTCGTCTTTTTTCTTTTTTTAGGGATGATGAGTGCCTGTGTTACCATCCGATTCATCTTTTTTATTACCTGTTCCTTATTGCCCAACTGGCTTCTTTCGGTCTGGCTTTTAACCAGTAAAAAACCATCTGCATTGATCTTGTTGGCCAGTTTTTCCTTCAGCAGGTTCTTTTGTTCAATAGTAAAAAAAGCAGATTGCTCAATTGGCCAGTATCCTTCCACCATTGTTTCCACTTTGTTCACGTTCTGCCCGCCTTTACCACCACTGCGGGCCGTTTTAAATTTAATTTCGTAAGTTATATCAACCATTTACCCAAAATTACTGATAAAATGGTGCCATTTACAGGCTTAAGAACCTTATTTAAGCCTATTATTTCGCCAAGAAGCAATAATTTTACATTTTTGTATGAAACCAACCGAAAGGGAATGATCAAAGGCATTTACGATTCATTGACAGAGCGAAAAAGGCAGGGCAAAAAATCTTTTGCGGTACTAATTGATCCCGATAAGGTGAACGGCACTGATATGAACCAACTCATTGAACTTGCTGTAGATGCCAATGTCGATTATTTCCTCGTGGGCGGCAGCCTCGTGGTATCCAATTACCTCGATGAGTGTGTGCAACTGATAAAAAGCCAGTGTAATATTCCTACTATACTTTTCCCGGGCAGCCCTTCGCAGGTGAGTAAATATGCCGATGCCTTATTATACCTTTCGTTGATCAGTGGCCGCAATGCAGACCTCTTGATCGGGCAGCACGTTGTATCGGCACCGGTGGTTAAGCAAAGTGGTTTGGAGATCATGTCTACCGGTTATATGGTTATTGATGGTGGTGCGCCAACAACAGTTTCCTATATCTCCAATGCCACACCGATACCGGCCGATAAGAATGAAATTGCTGTTTGTACTGCCATGGCTGGCGAAATGCTTGGCATGAAATTAATTTATATGGATGCCGGTAGTGGTGCCAAGCGTGCCATCACAGAAGATATGATCGCTAAAGTTGCAGCTGTAATTAAAGTGCCGCTCATTATCGGCGGCGGAATTATAGAACCCGAAAAGGCCTACCTCAATTGTAAAGCAGGTGCCGATGTCATTGTAGTCGGCAATGCCATAGAAAAAAATCCCCATCTCATAAAAGAAATGGCTGCTGCCGTGCATAGTGTGCCAGTGGTGGTATAAGCGCCTGTATTATAGTGAGCCAGCCTTATCGCTTTCATCAGCATCCTTGCGCCTGCCGGCATAGGCAGGTCGCACTCTTGTACTTCATAAATTTTACTGGGCGTTCTCTACCCTCGTGGGCGTATCTTTTCCGCTGATGATTGTTTTGCTGCTGATGGCAATGGCTTTAATGATCTCTGCCATATTATTCATATCAAGCGTACTTATTTCATCACTTACTTTATGGTAATTAGGTTCATTATCCATCTTTGAAGTAGAAATGGTGTGTGCAGGTACGCCCAGTTCGGCCAGAGTGGCATTATCGCTGCGGTAAAATAAATTTTGCGTTGGGTAAGGATCGGGTTCAAAATGAAATTTTGAATCGGCTAAATTGGCTTGCAATATTTTGCCCATATTACTTTTTTCATAGCCGGTGATATAAGCGCTGTTGGTACCCCATTTACTTTCGGTGCCTATCATCTCAATATTGAACATGGCCATTACCCTGTCCGGGTTCAGTTGTTTGCTGAAAAACTTTGAACCAAATCCTCCTATTTCTTCTGCCGTAAAAGCAACAAAGATGATGGTGCGTTCATTATTCTTTAACCTGCTCAAATAATTGGAAAGCATGATCACTGCAGTAGTGCCTGCCGCATCATCATTGGCACCGTTATAGATAGAATCCATGGCAGCATTGGGCTTGCCCATACCTAAATGATCATAATGTCCCGAAAAAACAACGTACTCATTTTTTTTACTCTTGCCCGGAAGGATACCGATGACATTTTTTAATTTTTGTTCGGTCAGTTCATTTTTTACCTCCAATTGAAAATAATTAGGAGCAGTACTTGCTGTTAAAATAAATATTTGGTGAAATGGAGAGGAAAAACGGGCACGGCTGGAAAAATTCTTTAGCCTTTTGAATTTTGCGGCATAAACGGTGTCAACCAATACCAGCAGGTTCTTATTGGATTCAAGCAATGGCCGGATGGTTTTTCCATAATCATCATCTTTTGTTATCCGTATAATCTCCAATCCTTCCATCGAAGTATAACTGAGTGTTGCATCAGTGGTATTGACCATATAGTTACTTGCCGGGATGGTATCATTATCCAGCAACAGCAAAGACTGCAGGGTTTTTGTTTTGATCATGGAAATTTCCTGGAAATAGGTTTTATTATCTCCAAAAAAATTCAACTTGTTCTTTGCAAATTCACCGGCAATAAAATCCGCAGCCTTATCAATACCCGGAGTAAATGTTTTCCTTCCCTGCATATCATCCGCAGAAAGTACTTTCTCAATACGCTCCACTTCTGCAGCGTTGATCACTTTGTCAATGTACTGGCAAAAAGAAAGCAGGCTTGTACAGCCTGCAACGGCAACTAAAAATATTTTCTTCATCATTTAATTATGATATTGATAAATCTAATAACAGTGATTGGGATCCCGGCCCGGGCGGTGTCGAAAAATCCACACACCTGCATATTTGCACATCTACACATCCACATATCTGCACATCTACAAACTCATCATCTCTTTAAATTTCACCGCCTGCCTGCGGCTTACTTCTACCTTTTCGCCGCCATGCAGTTCCAGTAAAAGGCCGCCATTGAAATAAGGCTCAATTTTTTCTATCATGCGCAGGTTGACAATATGCTTGCGGTTGGCCCGAAAAAATATTTTTTCATCCAGTCTTTCTTCCAATGCATTCAGGGATTTTAAAATAAGCGGCTTGTACGTACCAAAAAATACTTTTGCGTAGTTGCCAACGCTTTCGAATAAACGCACTTCACCCAATTTTACAAACCAGCACCTTTCACCGTCCTTAACAAAAACCTGGTCCTGTTCTGTAAGCATACCGCGGTTAATGCCTGCCATGGTTGCGGCCAGCTCTTTTTCCTCTGCGTGCTGTATTTTTTGCAGGGCATCCGCAAGGCGCTTGGGTTCTACCGGCTTCATCAAATAATCCAAAGCATTTACTTCAAATGCTTTCAGGGCATACTCATCATAAGCTGTAGTGAAAATAACATGAGGTGCACTGTCCAGTTCGGTGAGCATATCGAAACCAGTTTTGCCCGGCATCTGGATATCGAGGAAGATCAGGTCGGGGGAAAGGCTTTCAATTTTCTCCAATCCTTCTTCAGCATTGGCTGCTTCGCCGATCACTTCCACTTCGGGGAAATCGAGCAATAGTTTTTTCAATTCGTTTCTTGCCAAACGTTCATCATCGATGATAACAGCCTTCTGCATAGTTGAATGTATTTGATTTACAATGTTACCGGCATGGTAACTTTCGATTCTACCATATTATTGGCGATATTCCTTATCTCAAATTTTGCTTTACCCTGGTACATCAGGTTTAAACGGTTTTCGGTACTCTTGATACCAAAACCATCTCCATTGATAATGGGTGAAAGCTGCCCGGTGTTTTGTACCAGTAATTCAAGGTTATCCCCTTTAAAAGCCGCTACCACCCTTACTACGCCGCCGCTTACCTGTTTACTGATGCCATGCTTGATGGCATTTTCTACCAGTGTTTGCAACATCATTGGCGGCACAGGTTGCCCCAGGGTATCTTCATCAATCTGCATTTCAATTTTCAGGCGTTCTTCAAACCGCATATGCTCAAGTGCCAGGTAATCTTTTACAATATCCAGTTCTTTCTCCAGTGTTACGGTCTCCGCTTTTTCTGCCTGCATGCTGCTGCGGAGTATATTACTCAATTCAGTGATCGCCCTCCTCGAGCGTTCCGGATTTTCGTCTACTAGTGCCCGTATGCTGTTTAAAGAATTAAAAATGAAATGAGGATTGATATGCGATTTGATGGTCTTTAACTCCAGTTCTTTAACCATGGACTCCAGCTTTAATTTATCAAATTGATCCTTCCTGTTCTTTTCTATATAATGCCATACCAGGTAGATCAATAACCATAAAGAGACCAGGATGAACGTAAATAAATAGTTCCAAAACTCACGCCCTTTCATGGGTTCTTCAAATTTCCAATTCCCTTTTTTATCCCTGTACCAGCCGGTTGATTTTTTTATCTTTATGAAAATTTTGTATTCCATGGAATCACCGGAAGGCAAATTCTTAAACAGGTAATAATCTGTATTGACTACTTCTCCATCCTTTTCCATTTTTTCAGCCTTGGCAAGACGTTCATTATTCACATATTCATCAAATGAATGGCCGGATAAATGCTCCGACTCATTGGCACCATAATATTGAATCAAGCCGGTGGACCCCACACTTATAATAAACATCAAAACAACCTTACCTATAGGGAACTTCATCCAGTTCAGCCGTTTTAATACTACTCTCAGTAAATGCGTAGCAATAATGCTCCAGATGAATTCAAGCGCTATGGCAATAAAAAAAAAATTTTTTTTCTCCTCCGGGTTTAAAACCGATTCGCTGCCCGACTGGTATACAATAAATATATTTAACAGCCCCCAGCCACCCCAGCCAAGCACCTGGCATAACCAATACCGAAGATTAAACTTAAACATAACCACAAAATTACCCCTCAATATACTGAAAACAAGGCTTGTTTTGATTAATGGTGAAATGGTGGGGTGAGAGGTCAACCGAATAGTTTCGTAATACAGGATAGGGCCTGCATTGTCTTTGTGACATAAGTATGACTTCTAGAGATCATACTTACCGTAAGCTGCTAAATAAAATAAATATGTAGAAGCTGAGAGGCTTTTTATTATCGAACAGGCCAAAATCAGTTATTTTTACAACATGGCCAACCCCAATTTAAATAGTGATGCTGAATTTTTAAACCCAGCCGACAAGGAATTTGAAAATACCATCAGGCCATCTGTTATCAATGATTTTTCGGGTCAGCCACAGATCATTGAGAATATCACCATTTTTATCAGGGCCGCCAAGATGAGGGGAGAAGCACTGGACCATATTTTATTTCATGGCCCGCCGGGACTGGGAAAAACAACCTTAAGCAGGATTGTAGCTAATGAACTTGGCGTTAATATTAAAGAGACCAGCGGGCCGGTGATAGAAAAGCCGGGCGACCTTGCCGGGTTGCTTACTAATCTTGAACCCAATGATGTTTTATTCATTGACGAAATACATCGCCTGAGTACGGTGGTAGAAGAATATTTATATGCTGCGATGGAAGACTACCGCATTGATATCATGATCGACAGTGGCCCCAATGCAAGAAGTGTACAGCTTAATCTTAATCCATTTACACTGGTGGGTGCCACAACAAGAAGTGGTTTACTTACCGCACCGCTGCTTTCGCGTTTTGGTATTAAAGCAAGACTGGAATATTATGATGCCGCAACATTGAAAGGCATTATTCTTCGCTCTGCAAAAATATTAGGTACAAAAATCACCAGCGATGCAGCAGAAGAAATATCACGCAGAAGCAGGGGCACACCACGTATTGCCAATAGCTTATTGCGCAGGGTAAGGGATTTTGCACAGGTGATCGGTAATGGAGTTATTGATCTTGCCATTACCGAGCATGCACTGAAAGCGTTGAATGTAGATAAATACGGACTGGATGAAATGGATAACCGCATCCTTACCACCATCATCGATAAATTTAAAGGGGGCCCGGTAGGCATCACCACTATTGCAACTGCAGTAGGCGAAGAAAGCGGAACCCTGGAAGAAGTGTATGAACCTTTTTTGATCCAGGAAGGATTTCTGCAAAGGACAGCAAGGGGAAGAGAAGTTACAGCGAAAGCTTATGAACACCTGGGCAAAATATCTTCAGGTAAGGATAATGTATTATTCAAATAAAAAGATAAACCACCTGCTGAAGGTGGTTTATCTTTTTATTGGAGTACCTCTTTTCAATTAATTTACTCCGAAACTACCAACCGGAATCCATTACCATGGATATTCACGATCTCGATAGCCGTATCTTCTTTCAGGTATTTGCGTAATTTAGCAATGTATACATCCATACTGCGACCATTGAAATAAGTATCACTGCCCCATATTTTTTTCAATGCAATCTCGCGACTCAACAGGTCATTTTTATACTCACTCAGCATCTTAAGCAATTCATTTTCTTTTGGTGATAAAGTTTGAACTTTTCCACCAATCGTCAGTTCCCTCAATCTTGGGTTAAAATGGTAATTGCCAAGGTCAAATTCTGCATTCACTTCTTCGCGGTGCATTTCTTCGTTGCGTTTAAGTATAGCTTTTATTTTATGTAGCAATACCTCACTGTCAAACGGCTTGGTGATATAATCATCAGCACCTAATTTATACCCCTGGATAATATCATCCTTCATGGTCTTGGCACTCAGGAAAAATAAAGGCACATCCGGGTTTACATCACGGATCTCTTCTGCAAGCGTAAAGCCATCCATATTTGGCATCATCACGTCAAGCAGGCAGATCTCAAATTTTTCCCGTTGAAAAGCGGCTAAGCCAAGGCGGCCGTCCCTTTCCAAGGTTACATCATAATCATTCAGTTCAAGGTAGTTCTTCAATACCATACCGAGGTTGGCATCATCTTCACAAAGTAATATTTTGGGTTTTACAGGTTCCATGTTTTGTTGGTTTAATACAAATAAAATTAAATCATTTTTGGTAGAGCGAATATAGTGCCTAATTTTTTGTTAAAGGTGAATTTGGTCAATATGTCAATGATCGCATAATTAGAAGTAACAGCGCTTGTACTGTTTTCAATGACCATTGGCTTACTTATTTCTGTTATACCTCTTATCCGTCAGCGTTTTTAAAAAGGCAACCAGGTCTTTCTTTTCTTTACCCGTTAAACCCAAAGGTTTTCTTAAGGCTTCATCGGTATTGATGGCATCAGGCACTATCTTTTGAGGATCGTTATAATATTCTACCACTTCCTCCAGTGTTTTAAACATACCATTGTGCATATAAGGAGCTGTAACAGCAATATTGCGCAGGCCGGGTATCTTGAATTTCCCTTTATCGCTATCTTTTTTGGTAATATTATAAAGCCCGGCATCATTCAATGTAACGCCATTGTATAACCCGATATTTTTAAATTCATCGGTGGTAAAGTCTTCTTCACGGTGGCAATCGAAACATTTTGCCTTATCACCGATAAATACCTGCCGTCCCCTTTCTTCCTGCACCGATAATTTTTTCAGGTTATTACTCCAGTCGTCAAATTTACTGTTTACGGTCTCCAGCGTTTTTTCATAAGCAGCAAAAGCATCAGCTAAATTTTTTGCCGAAGGTTCTTGTTTAAATATTCTTTGAAAGAGTGTTTTGTATTCCTGCGATGCATTCAATCTTTTTACAGCTTCATCAATAGATAATCCCATTTCATCCGGGTTTTGTATGGGCATCAGTGATTGCTCTTCCAGCGAGGCCGCCCTTCCATCCCAGAAATAGTAAGGACGGTTCTTCATATTTAAAACAGAAGGGGTATTTCGCCTGGTTGGTTTTCCCCCGATCCCGATACTAAATGCAGTAGTATCTGCAAAGGCGAAACCGGGTCTATGGCAACCTGCACAACTTATGGAGGAATCTTTCGACAATATCTTTTCGCTGAATAGCTTCTTTCCCAGGGAAGCCCTGGTTCTTATTTCAATGTTTTTCCCTTCAAAGGAAAAACTCGTTATAAACAGCGCAATAAAAATAAAAAGTAGAACAAGATTTTTTTTCATTTCCCCAAAAATTAACGCAAATACATAAAACCCATTAAGTCTTTAAGTATTTGCGTTTAGCCTTTGATGTAACCCGGTTATTATTGTTGTACAATATTTTATACAGCAATTAAATTACTTGACTTTATTGGCAGAATCGGCAATATTATTGATTAAGGCTTTTGGAACTATATTATTTTCCTTCTGAGCCCTGCTTTGGCAAGTAAGGCACAATTCAGAAATGCCTCTTTTTTCAAATGATTCTTTGATTGTTCCCTTTGTTATTCCCTCTCTTCCTTTAATATGTTGACAGTCTTCATAGATGTGGTATTTGTTCCCTTCCCTTGTCCAATAAACCATCTGGTTACCTGACGGGACAAGTTTTTTTAATACATCTGTCTGCTGATTGATCTGATCGGTATACTTCTCAACGGAAGCAGGGTTGAAATCGATACCCGTAATGCCCGCTACCAGCAAAGCCACAACAGCAATAGCTCCTGCAATTCCTTTTGTCTTGCCATTAATATCCTTGTTCATAAAGATGAAGATCACTAACGGTAGAAAAGCCAGCACGCCCAGTATCGCTCCGAGTTGGGTTTGTATAAAAAATCTCACTTTATCCTTTTCTGATGCCGGATCCAAATGATTGGCTTTTTTCCAAAGCATTGAACCGGTGATAGCTAATGCCAGGATAACCACGATAGCAACTATCAACCATACAAGGGTTTGATTGTGGATTAATTTGAGAATGGCAAAAATCTGCCCTGCCATAGCTACAACCCATGCCAGGATGGCAAAAAGGCGTAATTGTTTTGCTTGTGCCTTACTTTCTGCACTGGCAACGAAAATTTTTTGATCTGTCATAATTATTAGTTTTTGTAATTGTTTTAAAAACGTAAACCATATTTAAAAACTCTCTTGCTGAACCTTTTCCTATGATCAGGAAAGTGAACCACCTGTTATTTGGCCCGAATCAATATTAGTAATTTTAAAATTAATAATAATTTCCAACTTATGTGGTTTTTAGGTATAATACCTCTTTTAAAAATATGCCCGCTTCCCGCACTTATTGGTGAGTTAAGAGAATTCTGTGCAGTCAGGCGGCTATTCATTTTTACCATTTAAAACCTTCGTATAAAACCAGTTGCTGCTATTAAATGTTTAGAATTGAAGACAGGTAAATTGTAATGAAAAGATTGTTTTAGTCGATTTCATTATTTACCTGCCAGGTGCTGGTGGATAAAGCGGGTACTTCACTATTTTTGTATAATGAGTAAATTTAATAATATTTTCCGGCATCGTTTTGGGCCACTGGCAGTGCTGGCACTTATTGTTTGCTTATTAAGTCTTGTTACCAGGGTAGTATTGCTGATAAAAAGCTGGCCCAACCTGGAACTTAATCCGTTAAATTTTGCCGGTATTTTCATCATCGGCTTCTTTTACGACCTGGTTGTTTGTAGTTTCTTTGCCATACCAGTTGCCTTGTACTGCTGGCTGATGAAAGATTCCTGGTACCGTAAAAGCGTACAACGAATACCGTTATTCCTGTTTTTTTTCATCATCATTTTCATCCTTGTCCTGAATGCCGGCGGGGAAATTATTTTTTGGGACGAATTCGGCGTAAGGTATAATTTCATAGCAGTTGATTATTTGATCTATACTACTGAAGTGCTGGAGAATATCTGGGAATCCTACAATATCCCGCTGATAGGTGCTGCCGTTGTTTTGGCTACAGCGGCGATCTTATTTTTGATCCGTAAAAAATTAACGGCTTCACAATTGATAAGCATGCGCTTTACAAAGCGAAGCCTTTTCTTTTTATTATTTATACTGGTGCCGGTAGCAGGGTATTTTCTCGTAAACAACCGTTTTAAGAACACCAGTAACAATAATTATGTAAATGAATTGGGAGGCAATGGTATCTATGAGTTTGGGGCGGCTTATTGGAATAATGAGATTGATTATAATCGATTTTATGCTGTAAGAAATGATACTGCAAACTTTAACATACTGCGAAATATGCTGCAGGCGCCTAATGCAAGCTTTTCAACCAACCCACTGAGTATTGAACGGCAGATCAAAAACGACAGCCCGCAACACAAATGGAATATTGTTTTGATCAGCGTGGAAAGTTTAAGCGGCGATTACATGAAACGCTTCGGTGGCAAAGAAAATATAACCCCTTATCTTGACTCGCTTATCCCTTACAGCCTGTTCTTTGATAATTTTTATGCCTCAGGCACCAGAACAGTTCGCGGACTGGAAGCCCTGTCATTGGCCATCCCGCCTACACCGGGCCAATCAATCGTTCGCCGCCCGGGTAATGAAGATATGTTTACCATGGGTAATGTATTAAAGACAAAGGGATATGAAGTAAATTTTATTTACGGAGGAAATTCTTTCTTTGATAATATGGGAAAATTCTTTAGCGGCAACAGCTATACGGTGCTGGATAAACGCGACATTCCCGACAGCCTGGTTCACCTCACAACAGCCTGGGGTATTGATGATGAAGCCGCATTCAACTATACATTGCAACAATGCAGCAGAAGTTTTAACCAGGGGAAATTATTTTTCAACCATATCATGACGATCAGCAATCATCGCCCCTATGTTTATCCCGAAGGCAGGATCGATATACCACCTTCTACCCAATCCATACAAGGAGCCGTTAAATACACTGATTATGCCATCAATAAATTTTTAACCGATGCAAAAAAAATGCCCTGGTTCAATAATACGGTATTTGTGATCGTTGCGGACCATTGTGCAAAAAGCGCAGGTAAAACAGACCTGCCGGTAAACCGTTATCATATCCCCTGCCTGATTTATGCGCCGGCACTTATAAAACCAGTTATTGAACAAAGGTTGACGAGCCAGATCGACCTGGCCCCTACTTTACTGGGCATGTTGAACCTGGATTATACGAGCAATTTTTTAGGCTATGATATTTACCATACCGCACCTGGCAGGGAAAGGGCTTTTATAAGCACTTACCAGGATATGGGTTATATAAAAGACGGCAAGCTGGTAATCCTTTCACCCCAGCAAAAGGTGAAAATGTATAAACCGGATTTTTTGACGGGAACAGCCGGCTTAATACCTAATTCCGATAGCCTGATAAATGAAGCGATCGCCTGGTACCAGGGGGCAAGCTATCTCTTTAAAAATGGGAAATATAGAGGGCTAAAACCATAAACACTTTAACCTAACTGGGTGATTTTCAAAGAAATAAAAAGCATAACAATTATAATGTCTTTAGCACGCTAAGTAGGCCAAAACAGGGCTTATTTGCAAAATACTTTGAGAAAATGTTGCAGAATAGTAAAAACCAGCCTATCTTCGTTTCGGTTTTTCATAGGATATTGGATTTTAAAGCGGGACTAGATTTCTATCTTGGTCCCTTTTTTTATGCCCATACCCAACAAGCGGCTCTTTGTATATACCGAAAACCTGCTATTCCCCAGCGCCTATCCCATCGCAATAAGCCCGTCCTTGTCGGCCTTGAGCTTTCTTTCTGCCTGAAGAAATGAAACTATACTCCACAGTTTTTCTTTTTTGACCCCCTTAAGCACCAGCAACAATTGCTCAATTGACACAGGTGTTTCTTTTATCAATTGAAATACCTGGCCGGATATCTTTTCAAACTCCTCTGTTGAAATATAAACAGACTTTTCATTGATGCAATTATCACATATTCCACATGGCCTGACAGTTGCGGCACTAAAATATTCTGCAATTGACCTGCTGCGGCACCCGGTACTTTTTTTAATGTATGCTAACATTGCAGCAACCCGGTTCTCGAAATTATTTTTTCGTTTTAGATAATCCACAGCATTGATGGTGTAATTATCTGCGTACATCCTGTTTTGTAAAAGGGTGATCTGTGGCTTGTCTTTTTGCGGGGTATAACTAATTATGCCATGATCGTTTAATTTTTTTAGTGCTGATCGTACTGTATCAGTTTCCATACGTAAAAATTTTGCTAACTGCGTCTCGTATATCATTGCAGGATAGTCGAAGATGCCTTCGTAAGAACGCAATAAACCTTTGAGGAGTGTCTCCATGTGGGGATACTGTTGCTCAAAATAGGTAAGCTCATCCCTATTGGTAGTGAATACAACAGTTGATGGTTTAAAAAAAATTTCATTGAAACTTAAAATACCTTCCTGCTCAAGTGCTTTAATAGCGTATGAAGCGGTAAGCATATTTAATTTAAATGCATTGGTAAAAACAGCCATGTCAAAATCACCCGTTGTACCCTCCCCGCTGCCTGCTGCTATTTGCAGGTAATTCATCAGCCCTGTATAAACCTTTTTTACGTCTTCGGGTGTGGGGAAACGAATATCGCTTTGCCCTTGCAAGTCCTCCAGTTCTTTATTACCATACAAAAGAACTGCATAAGCTCTTTTTCCATCCCTGCCAGCCCTTCCTGCTTCCTGGTAATAATTTTCGATGCAATCCGGAACATCATAATGTACTACGGTTCTTACATCTGCTTTATCAATGCCCATACCAAAAGCATTGGTACAAACGATCACCCTCGTTTTATCCCTTACCCAGTTTTCCTGTTTCTTATTCCTCTCCTCATTATTAAGCCCGGCATGATAATGATCTGCACCGATCGAATTCATCAACAACCAATCCGTAATTTCCTTGGTACGCTTGCGGCTTTTACAATATACAATTGCAGTGCCCGGAACGTTCTTTAGTATCTCCAGTACTTTATTTTGCTTGGATGCTACATTAAAAACACTGTACGAAAGGTTGGGCCGTTCGAAAGATTGCTGAAAGCGTTGTTGAGTTTTTGTAAAGAGCAATTTTTCACAGATATCATCCTGTACGGTTTTGGTCGCTGATGCCGTAAGAGCTAAGATGGGAACACCGGGCAACTGTTCACGCAGGTTGGCAATACGCATATAGGGTGGCCTGAAATCGTATCCCCACTGGGAAATACAATGTGCTTCGTCCACTGCCAGTAAATTGATATTTAATGCGGGAAGATATTCTGCAAATAAATTCGTTTCTAACCGTTCCGGGGAAACGTATAAAAACTTATAATTGCCATACGCTGCATTCTGTAAAGTTTTTTTTACTTCTATAAAACTCATCCCCGAATAAACAGCAAGCGCATTTATCCCCTTTTCTTTTAAATTTTCTACCTGGTCTTTCATTAATGCTATGAGCGGACTAACAACCAGGCACAATCCTTCTTTTGCCAATGCCGGTACCTGAAAGCAAAGGGATTTTCCACCGCCTGTGGGAAGCAATGCCAATGTATCTTTTCCTTCCAGTACCGAATTGATGATATCTTCCTGTAGCGGGCGGAAATTATCATAACCCCAGTATTGTTTTAAAATTTCGTGAATATCCAAGTAATATATTTCGGCCTGAAATTAAATCACTTTCCTGTAATTCAACCGGAGAGAATTAATAGCAAGTACCACATCGCTGAAACCCATTGCCAGTGCGGCAACACCGGGATGCAATAAACCAACAGCTGCAACCGGGATGGCAACGATATTGTAGATAAAAGCCCAAAAAAGATTTCCCCTGATGGTAAGGAAAGTATGTTTACCTAATCCCAATGCCAGTGGAAGATGCTGAATACCCTTGTTCATCAGCACTACCTGCGCAGTCTGCATGGCCAGTTGTGTTGCCTCGCTCATGGATATACCGATGGTGGCTTTAGCCAGTGCTGGCGCATCATTGATACCATCGCCCACCATTGCAACAGGCGATGCATTGTTCAGCTGCTCAATTATTTTTAATTTTTCTGCAGGATTTTTTTCAGCATATACTTCTTCAATACCAAGGGCGCCTGCAATCTTTTTAGTTCTCTCCAAATTATCACCACTCAGCAAGACTGTTTTAATATTTTTTGAATGCAGGTAACTGATCACGGCCGCTGCTTCGGGCCTTATTTCATCTTCCATATCAAACCAGCCCAATAATTTATCATTCAGCAATAAATAAGCCGTATGCCCGGTATCACTCGTAAGTGTAGACGCAATTTGATAAGACCCCAATTGGTAAATATTCCCATCAACATCCGTGGCCCGCATCCCTATACCTTTTACCTCTTCAATTTTTTTCCAGGCAATGGTGTTGTTCATATTCCATGCCGCGGTAATAGCTTTTGCAATAGGATGATTGGAATATTTTTCCAGTGAATAAACAATCTGTTTGAATTTTTCTTCTTCAATAACGGTTTCCATTTTGCTTATTGCGAATTGTCCTTTGGTAAGTGTTCCTGTTTTATCGAAAACTACGGTTCTGATACTTTTAAATAACTCAAGACTTTTTGCGTTGCGGAAAAGAATCCCATTTTTTGCAGCCCTGCCAAGTCCAACAGCAATGGCAGCAGGTGTTGCAAGCCCCATGGCGCAAGGACAACTGATCACGAGCACGGCAATGCTTCTCATCAAAGACCCGGTTGCTTCGATATTAAAAACAAAATAGTTCAACAAAAAAGTAAGGATTGAAATACCAATCACAACAGGAACGAATACAGCACTTATTTTATCAGCCAGTTGTTGTATCGGTGGTTTTTCCCCTTGTGCTTCTTTCACCAGGGCCAGTATATTACTCAGTACAGTGTCTTTGCCCACAGCTGTTACCTGCGCTTTAACCGTGCCATCTGTAATAAGGCTTCCGCCCATTAGCAGGTCTTTCTTTTGTTTATGTGCCGGGCTACTTTCTCCCGTAAGTAAGGCTTCATTCACCTGCACATCACCCCATAAGACCTTGCAATCCATGGGCACCTGCTCTCCTGTTTTTATCAGGATAAGGTCCCCAACGTGCAACTGCGTGTTCTCCACAGGAAAAATCAATTCTTTATGTTCTTCATCAAATGCGATCATATTGGCCATCAGTTTTTGCTGTTTGGCCAGTTTAGTCAATTCCTTTTGTGTGGATACCACCGATCTGTGTTCAACCCATTCACCTAAAAAAACAAGTGTGATGATGGTGGCCGTTGTTTCATAAAAAACATAATCCATACCAAGGCCTTTGATGGTGCCAATGAGACTGTAAACAAATGCAGCGGTTGCACCAATCGCGATCAGCACATTCATATTAGGAATACCTCTTCGCAGGCTTTTAACAGCACTGACGCCAAAATATCCCATCCCGGTTATAAAAACCGGGAGGCAAATTGCCAACTGTATCCAGGGGTTCATTAAAATATGAATATGCCAGGGAAGCATGTGCATCATCAATACCAAAGTAAATGGCAAACAGAACAGGAAGCGTTGCAAGTGGTTGGAGAAAAGATTTCTTTTTGGTTTGTTGCTGGTTGTTTGTGGTTCGTTTACTACGTGATACCCTAAATCTTCGATACCTTTTGCAAGGGTTTCTTTTGATTTGGTTCCGTTTATCTCAAAGCTTACATCTCCGCCTATAAAATTCACTTTTACAGCGCCTAAACCTTCTTTTTGCAGGTATTTTGTGATGGTTAAAGCACAATTGGTGCAATCCATTCCTTCTACTTTCCATTCTATCTTTTCCATACTGCAAAATTATTCTTTGCAATAGTTAACCAATTACTAATGAAGGAAAATATCTTTGCAACATGGAGTTAATTTTTACGCTTGATAAAATGCGGCAGGCTGCAAAAGATTTTTTGGCAGCAACAGCCCATTGTAAAGTGTTTGCGTTTGAGGGTGAAATGGGTGCCGGTAAAACAACTTTTATCCATGCATTATGCGAAACAATGGGGGTGACAGATACGGTATCCAGTCCAACTTTTTCCATCATTAACCAATATATCACTTCAAATGGACAAACGGTTTATCATATGGACCTTTACCGTATTAAAGACGAACAGGAAGCAATTAATGCCGGTATTGAGGACTGCCTGTATTCGGGCAATACCTGCCTGGTGGAATGGCCCGATAAAATACCTGCCATTTTCCCTGTAGAAACTCTTTGTATTACCATAACAGTAGTTGATACAAATACCAGAAAGCTGCAAATAAATTTGTAAATTGTAGCTGCCTGCTAACCAGGTAGCGACATGGCAAGACCATTCAATTCATACTAATCATGGCAACATCAAAACCCTTTGTCTCCCCTTCATTTTCTTATGAAACGCTTGAGGAAACACTTGATATCAAGCCCAAGGGCGCTGAATTGCTGATCGGTATCCCCAAAGAAAATTCTTTTAATGAGAACCGTATAGCGCTTACACCGGAAGCAGTTGGGGTAATGGTGGCCAATGGCCACAAAGTGGTAATGGAAACAAAAGCGGGCGACGGTGCCAGTTACAATGATAAGGATTACAGTGACGCAGGTGCCAAGATCGCCTATACAAAAAAAGAAGTGTTTGAATGTGACATACTGGTGAAAAGTGCGCCGGTGAGCGAAGAAGATTGTGAATTATTAAAGCCCAACCAGTATATCATTTCGCCCATACACTTAGCCGTGATGAAACGGGAAATACTGCAGAAGATGATGGATAAAAAGATTACTGCATTAAGTTTTGAGAACCTGAAAGATGACAGTGGCCATAACCCCATTGTGCGCAGCATGAGTGAAATTGCGGGAAGTGCGGTAATGCTGATTGCCGGGCAATATCTAAGCAATGCCAATAACGGGAAAGGAGTTTTGGTAGGAGGTATCAGTGGCATACCACCAACAAAAGTGATCATCATTGGCGCAGGTATTGTGGGGGAATATGCTGCCCGGACTGCATTGGCCATGGGAGCCAGCGTAAAAATATTCGATAACAGCATTTACCGGTTAAAAAGATTGCAAAACAATATTGGTGGGCGTTTATGGACTTCCGTTATTGAACCAAAGATATTGGCCAAACAGTTGAAGACCTGCGATGTGGCGGTGGGTGCACTCAGCAGCAGTGGCGGACGTACACCTATCGTGGTAAGTGAAGAAACTGTAAGCAATATGCGGCCGGGCAGCGTGATCGTTGATGTAAGTATTGACCGTGGCGGCTGTTTTGAGACCAGCGATGTAACCTCTCATGAAAAACCTGTGTTCGTAAAATATGATGTGATACATTATTGTGTACCCAATATCCCCAGCGGCTTTGCCCGTACCGCTTCCCAGGCCATCAGCAATGTATTGATGCCCCTGTTGCTGGAAACGGCAGAAGATGGCGGGATTGAAAACGTGATCTGGTATAAGATAAATATCCGCAGCGGCATCTATTTATTCAAAGGGAGCCTTACCAATTTTTACTTGAGCGAACGCTTCGACCTGAAATATACCGACCTGAATTTGCTGATAGCCAGTAAGCGTTAGTTACAATTTATAAGAGACCGGGGAATAGGGTACAAACAGAGGAGTAATTTTATTTATAATCGCTAACCTCGATCAGTTTTTCACAAAAGCTATGTTCTTCTTTTACATTACTGCTTATAATTACCAGTTTATCTTTTGTGTAATCGCTGATAAGCGTGTGGTATAAAGCAACGCCATCGGCATCTAAATTTGTGGAAGGTTCGTCTAATAATAAAACGGGTTTATCGCTGAAGAATGCCTGCGCAAGTTTTAAACGCTGTTTCATCCCACTGCTGAAATAACGGATCTGTTTATTGGCAGCTTTTTCCAGCTGTACTGTTTGTAAAACCGTTTCTTTGCTTACAGACAGCGCTTTAAAGGAATGATGAAAAGACAAGAATTCAATTGCGGTCATTTCCTCTATCAATTCAAGATAGGGTGCCGCTATTGCCATGTGTTTATACTGATCTTCCGGTGAACATTGCAAATTATCAATGGTATATTGAATATTACCCTCATTGTGTGTAAGCGAACCTGCAATTACCTGTAGTAAAGTGGATTTGCCTGAGCCATTGGGCCCTGTAATGGCATAACTTTTTCCTGCAACAAATTCATAGCTGAAGTGACGGAATATCCACTCCCGGTTAAAGCGTTTGCCGGTATTAGTTAGTGTGATCTGCATGGGATTAGTCGCTGAGGGGTTGAAGTAAATAATTACTCATCATCCATGCTTCCCTTGGTGAAGCGTTTAATGATCCCACGCCCGCTTTCACGGATGAAGGTTACAATTTCATCACGTTCATCTGTAGCCGGTAATTCTTCTTCAATAAAATTAAGCGCCTGGGATGTGTTCATGCCTTTGTTATAGATCATGCGGTAGATATCAAGTATCTGGTTGATCCTGTCGAGTGAAAAACCTTTGCGTTTTAATCCAACCGAATTTACACCGGCATAACTGAGTGGTGTACGGCCCGCTTTGATATAAGGTGGTACATCTTTGCTCACCAATGAACCTCCTGCAATGAAAGCGTATTGCCCGATCTGTACAAACTGGTGCACAGCACACATACCTGCCAATATTGCGTTATCACCCATCACTACGTGCCCCGCCATCTGTGTATTATTGCTCATGATGCAATTGTTGCCAACGATACAGTCGTGCGCAATATGGCTGTAGGCCATGATAAGACAGTTATTACCAACTTTTGTTGTCCACCTGTCCTTACTGCCACGGTTAACCGTAACAAATTCACGGATGGTGGTATTGTCACCGATCTCCACTGTGGTTTGTTCCCCTTCATATTTCAGGTCTTGCGGAATAGCAGCGATAACAGCACCGGGGAAGATGCGGCAGTTCCTGCCTATCCTTGCACCTTCCATGATGGTAACATTGCTGCCTATCCAGGTGCCGTCACCAATTTCTACATTCTGGTGAATGACACTGAACGGGTCAACCTTAACGTTAGTTGCCAGTTTTGCATTGGGATGTATGTACGTATGTGGATGGATCATTTTTATTCGTTTATTAGTTGAAATGTTAATTGGTTGATCCGTTAATCTGTTTAAACGTTTACTGTATTAACCAATTAACGTTTTACAAGCTAGCTTCTTTTCACTAACTGCGCTGTGAGATCCGCTTCGGCACACAATTTATTACCCACATAAACACTGCCCCTCATTATGCAAATGCCCCTGCGGATAGGCTCTATCAATTCCATTTTTAAGATCATGGTATCGCCCGGCACCACTTTTTGTTTGAATTTACAATTATCTATTTTCAAAAAATAAGTATCATACTGTCCTTCAGGCATTGCGTTTATGCAAAGAATGCCGCCGGTTTGTGCCAATGCCTCTATTTGTAAAACACCCGGCATTACAGGGTTTCCGGGAAAATGCCCCTGGAAGAAGAATTCATTGAAAGTAACATTTTTGATACCAACGATCTGTTTGTCGGACAGTTCTATTATCTTGTCAACTAACAGAAAGGGATAACGATGCGGTAGCGTTTTCTCGATCTGCTGTTGTATGTATACGGGCTCCTGGTTGGGGTCGTAGATAGGGATATCCTTGGTATGTTTATTCTTCTTGATATACTGTTTTATTTTTTTTGCAAACTCCACATTACTGCTATGCCCCGGGCGGTTAGCAATGATATGGCCTTTAATGGGATAACCGATCAATGCAAGGTCACCTATCACATCCAGCAATTTATGACGAGCCGGTTCATTGGGAAAACGCAACTCCAGGTTATTAAGGTAACCCTCACTTTTTACTTCAACTTTTGCACGGCCAAATGCTTTCGCTAGGCGGGTCATCTCTTCATCTGTAACCGGCCGGTCAACCACAACAATGGCATTATTGATATCACCGCCTTTTACAAGATTATTATCTATCAGCATTTCCAGTTCGTGTAAAAAACAAAAAGTACGGCAAGGGGCAATTTCCACCTGAAACTCTTTCATTGATTTAAGACTGGCATGTTGTGTACCCAATACCGGGCTGTTAAAATCTATCAGGGTAGTCAACTGGTAATTAGTTGCAGGTAATGCGGTCATTTCTACCCGCTTCACATCATCATAATGAGAAATATTAGTATCAATGGTATACCATGCTTTTGCAGCATCCTGTTCCAATACACCCGTTTGCTCAATGATCTCTACAAATGGCTCACTGCTGCCGTCAATGATGGGTATCTCGGGGCCGTTTATTTCAATTAAACAATTATCTACACCCATACCAACAAGCGCTGCCAGTATATGCTCTACCGTACTTACTTTGGCATCTCCTTTCTCCAATGTGGTACCACGGGAAGTATCTGTAACAAGATCGCAATCTGCTTTGATGACAGGCATACCAGGCATATCGATGCGCTGAAACTGAAAACCAAAACCCGGATTGGCGGGCTTCAGGGTCATATCTACATTAATACCGGTATGAAGGCCTGTACCAGAAATGCTTACTGACTTTGAAAGTGTATGTTGTTTATCTGGATTAAAATTTTTATCCATACGTTATCCCAAATTTTGTTGGCAAAGATATTTTAAATTTAAGTGCCATACGTGACAAAACAAAAAGGGCACTAAAACTGGAACTGGAAGCTGCCAAAGATACCAAATCCTGAAGTTTTATTGGTAGGGGGTGGTGTTGGCAACAATCTCCATACAAAATCAAGACGAAATATTTTAAAGATATTATCTATGCCTGTGCCCAGTTCCATATAGGTCTTGCCATTTAATGTTTTGAAGAGGCCGGTACTGTTATTGATGGCCTGGTTTTCCTGGCTGAGAGAACCCCAGAGTGTTTTAATGTTCCAGAACTGCCGCCATTTTAGTTTCCGGGTGAGTGGAATAAAACGAAACAGGCCCGATCCTATATTATGTTCCATATTAATACCTGCATATTTATCACTGATATATTCAAAGCGGTTCATCAGGTTAAAGGCACCGGGATTATAATAATAAATATCATTGCCGGGATGATTCTCTAAAAAAGTAAATGGTAGGGCCCCATTTATTATACCCCCATAAGCTTTATAAGAAAATGAACCATAAGGCGATATTTTTATGAAGTCGTGCACTGCAGCAGCAATTTTGGTATAACTGTAAGCGCTTTTACCAATACCCGGCAAACCTTTGGCCAGCATTAATTCCACCACGGGGTATTTTGTACCAAGCGTGTAACGGAAATAATCACTTTCAACAAATTTTTCGAGGTAGGCAAAACGCAAACGCACTGCCACTTCAAAATTGGTAAGCGACTCGCCCGTACTCACCGGGAAAGTGGTTTTGAAAGGAAGGTTCTTTAATGGAACATATTGACGGTGTGTAACAAACCATTCTGTCGAGAACCCCTTGCCCCATTCATTGAATACTTCAAAACGCATGTCCTTTACCCCAATGAATTTACGTGTAGTATTGGGCTTACGCAAGGCGAATGAAAAGATATTATCCTGGCTTACTTCCCCGTACTGGCTGATGCCGTTATCAATATCGTTGGAATAGGAAGCGTGCAGGCGTAACCGTTTTGGTTCTCTTTTTACTACCCAGTATGCTTCTGCCTGCCCCTTTAATTTTTTATCCAGTGTGCCATAAGCGAGGTAAGTGTGCAGGTAGATGTGTTTATTGAACCCCGTATTTGTACCCAGGTCGAAGCGGAAACGGGTGCCTTCCCATTGGTTGCTGCTGATCCAGTTGAACCAGGGTCCGATCTCATAATTACCGATCTTTTTATACCCGGTGCCGATGAATTTCAAGGTTCTTTGCAACCGCTGAAATTTGGGCATCTGCAATAGTTTGTCGATTGTGGAATAAATGGCTTTCTCGTTTAGTGATAAAGTATCATGCCGCAATGTGTTCCAGGCAGAATCGGATTTTGTAAGCCCCGGAGATGTTTTTATTACTTCTTCAAGGGGCTGTTTGCTGAACAGGTTGGTAATAGAATCGTTGTTGATGATAATATTTCGATAGGAAGTCGTTTTTCTTCCGATAAGGGTTAGTGATTGTTTCCCCAACAGCCTGAAATCGGCGAAGAACTTATCACGATTTAAGAAATACACAGAATCATTGATGGGCAAAAATTCCTGGAATACACTGATGCGGTCGATATAATTGATATTTGCCTCCTTACCCAGGTACAAAGATATTTTCTGTATCTGGTAAGTTTTATCAACTACCCAGGCATCCCCTTCAAAAGTATTTTGCCCCGGGTGCTTCGGCCTGAATACAAAATGCAGCATTTTTTTAGTGTTTACCACCTGGGTATCCGGCACAAAAAAATTATAATACACGTCTGCATTATCATTGAACGGACTAATGAAATCCTTATCCATCACATTTACATAGTTACCGTAAATGTTCACATTCTGGTCCATTACACCCATAAGGCGGCTGATGCTTTCGTTCTTGAACCCCCTCGTATTACTGGCTTTTATATTCTCGAAATACTTTCTGGAACTGCGCTGGTAAGCATAGTCACTCACACTTTCCATAAGATAAGCAGGTAAAAAGGGCGCTTTCTCAGACGTGCTGTCAATATTGTCAAAAATGAAAGAAAAAGACTTTAGCAGAAAATTCTTTTTCACTTTTTCAGCATTGAAATTCTTGATATCCACTTCCAGTTTGTTATAGGCCTCGTATCCAAAATTGGGCAGGTTATAACGATTGTACAGCTTCTTTTTACTCATTATCTTTTTCCATAAGAAAAGCCCCTTATTGAATTTTGATTTTATTATCACTGCATTAGTGGCACCACCTCTTTGCAACTGGATAACGAAAGGCTTATCCTTAACAAGATCGGCTATTGGAATTCTATATAATTCATACCCGATATAACTTACAACCAGGGTATCATTGGTAAGTTTAATAAAATGGAAAGTAAAATTCCCTGCACTATCGGAGACCTTGCCGATACCAGATCTTGAAAAATAAACGGATGCGTAAGCCACAGGTTCTTTGGTATGCGCATCTTGTATAGTGCCAGATAGGTTAATGGTTTGTGCTTTTATAGCCGGGGATAAAAAAACAATTAATAAAAATGATATCGTAGTTCTTATAGACTTCAAAAATTTATTTTAATATATTCAAAGATATTTTATTTATTTTCTGAAAAATGTAGAGATAATGGTAAGTTAATGGTTACAGCTATTTCCCGGGTTAGGAGGGTCTGGTGCCTTAGAGATGTTTACAAAGAATTTTTAGTTGGCATCCAGCCATATTATTTTTTCACCATCATTTCTTTCAGTAACTTTTCCAGTTCCGTTACTCTTTTTTCCAGTTCGGGAAGATTCCGGGCAATAGCCATACTTCTCATGGCTTTTGTATATTCGTAGGCATTAGTTCCGGATATTATAAGACCTTCTGTTTTGAAGGAACGGTTTACACCACTCTGTCCGTTTATTTTAATATTATTTGCAATACTAATGTGCCCAGCCAGCCCAGCCTGTCCGCCAATTACTACACCATTGCCAATTTTTGTACTACCACTGATACCTGCTTGTGCGGCAATCAGTGTACTAATCCCAACTTCTACATTATGGGCAATCTGGACCAGATTATCAATCTTAGCTCCGTTTTTAATAATCGTTGAACCGATTGTAGCCCGGTCTATTGTTGTATTGGCTCCTATCTCCACGTTGTCTTCTATCACTACGTTACCAATTTGCGGTACTTTTTTTATGTTCCCGTCAGCCTG
>JAYWAN010000052.1:0-2383 GCA_043782405.1 Chitinophagaceae bacterium | reverse complement strand
GCCACCACCGCTTCATCAGTTGGTAATTCTTCACAATTAAAGAACATCCTGATAAAAGCTACCTGTGAACCTTCATCCAGGTTACCGGCTATATCCGGTGAACCCGAAGGCCCCTTATTGCCTGTAATAGATAGCGTGCCATAAATTTTTGCCAGCACACTTTTATACCCGGCAGCACTTGCATAGGTTGTTGCAGGTGTAAGATCATTCACCGGCAAAAGGTCCAGTTTCTTTGCACAGGAAGCAGCAATAAAGACCACCACCAGGGCTAAGAAGAAATTTTTTATTGTTATATTTTTCATTTGAAATATTTTTTACAATTTAAAAATCAAGGTTAGCACCCAGTGAGAATACCCTTGGGCGTGGATAAATATTATTGTCAACACCCGAATCACCGGCATTTTCCGGATCAAGCCCTTTGTATTTGGTGATCACAAATACATTCTGCACACTTGCTGATAACCTCAGGCTCGCCTTATTCTTCCATACTTTACCATAATTATATCCAATGTTCAAATTATCCAGCCTGAAAAATGAAGCGTTCTCGATATAGTAATCAGATAGATACTGGTTATTGGCGAATCCTGTTTCCCTGTAATTAGCACCTGCATTCTGGATAAAGGCCAAGGGGTTCTTCACATTCCTCAACACGGTGTTATTGGAATTGAAATTATTATACAGGTAGTTGCCGAATGAACCATGGCCTGCCAAACCCAAACTGAATTTTTTATAAGTAACCTGTGTGCTCAGTCCCAATAGAAAATCGGGAGCCGGTTTCTTATAAAAGTAACGGTCATTGGCATCTATAACTCCATCGCGGTTAAGGTCTTCAAATAAACCCTCAATAGGCCTGTTGCTTGTTTTATCATATACCTGTTTGTACATAAAGAAACTATAAGGGGCATAGCCCACAGCGAATTTACCTGCATAGTTACCTGTACCACCGCTAATATTACCTGCATCCAGCCCTTTGAAATTAGGATCAGGGCGTAAAAGAAGGTTGGTAATAGTTGACTTGTTATAAGTAAAATTGCCCCCAAATTCCCAAGTAAGGTCTTTAGTTTTTACCGGGATGGTATTAAGTGTAAATTCAACACCCTTATTCTCCACATTACCCACATTGGTCAATAAGGTAATGTTGAAATTTGCTCCGGGTGCAATATCAACACTGCTCAACAGGTCTTTTGTTTTCTTTTGATAGATATCTACTGAACCGCTGATGCGGTTATTGAGGAAGCCAAAGTCGATGCCAAAATTTGTAGTGGTGGTTGTTTCCCATTTCAGGTTTTTATCATAAGCATCCGGGCGGAGGAAACTGTAATACGTGCTGCCAAACTGGTATTGTGCAGTTGAATTACTCTGGCTGTAAACAGGTAAATAAGTATAATAACCTATTCCATCCTGCTGGCCGGTAATGCCCCATCCAAACCTTAACTTCAGGTCACTTACCAGATTTACGTTCTTAAAAAGATCTTCTTTCAATTTCCAGGCAGCTGCAACGGCAGGGAAATAACCCACCCTGTTGTTGACCGCAAATTTAGAACTTGCATCGCGACGGATAGAAGCGGTAAGCAGGTATTTATTATTTGCCGTAAAGTTTATACGGCCCAGGTATGATTCCAGCCTGTATTCAGGTTTATCCCTGGCGAAAGGTGGGTTTGTGCCAACAATGGTATCATGGGTAGCCCTTTGGCTGAAAGAAGCATAATTATAAACATCAGTATAAAAATCCTGGTAGCTATGTTGTACCAGCAGGTCAAATTTGCTCTTGATACTTTTCAATTCTTTGGTATAGAATAAAGCCACATCAGCCAGCTGGTTTACTTTCTTTTGTTTATAATAGGTCCTCTTGCCTCCAATATTGGCAACCGTAACCAGGATAGAGTCGATATTATCATTTCCATGTCCCTGGGCGATATCGGTTCCAAGGTTAGCCATTATATGCAGGTCGGGTAACCAATGCAGTTTATAATCTAACTGTACATTACCAATGAAGCGGGATACATTGGAAGTATTATCCCTGTATTTTAATAAACTCAGCGGGTTTGGCTGTGACGATCCGCCATTGGTACTGATGGGGGTAGGGGGTTGTGGTGGAGGGTTAATTTGAAGCCACTCAAAATAGCCACCATATTTATTAGTTGCATTAATCTGTTGAGTTGGATCGAAACTTACTGCAGCACCGATTGCTCCTCCGTCTGCAAAAACATTATGTGTTCCGCTGTATTTTAAATTCAGGTTAATGGCTAAATGATCGTTCAGGAATTTAGGCGATAAATTCAAAGCGGCGGTATAGCGGTCAAAATGATCCGTCCTTAATGTGCCCGCCTGGGTTAAATAACCCAGCGATAAACGGAAGGGTAGACCGGTTTTACCCGCATTG
>JAYWAN010000051.1:0-2387 GCA_043782405.1 Chitinophagaceae bacterium | reverse complement strand
ATCGCAGAGACGCACAAAGAAAAAAACGAACTGCCTTTTAAAAAAATATAATAGCTTATTTTTACAGTAACCGATCACATAATAATTATGAATAAAATAGACCTTACTGATTCTTTAGAGAAAATACCCGTAAAAATATTTCCCAATTCCAACGATGGTTCTGCTTTTGTTGCACAGCAGATCGCTGAGCTGATCAAACAAAAAGAAAAGGAAGGCAAGAAACCCGTTATTGGCCTCGCCACAGGATCTACTCCCAAAACTTTATATGCACATTTAGTTCGCATGCATAAAGAAGAAGGCCTCAGTTTTAAGAACGTGATCACTTTTAATTTAGATCAATATTATCCAATGGATAAGGATGCTTTGCAGAGTTATCATTATTTTATGCGGAAGAATTTATTTGAGCAAACTGATATCGATCCAAACAATTATCACCTGCCCGATGGTATGATCATAAAAGATGAAGTAAAAGCGCATTGCATTGAATATGAAAAACAAATTGCAGCAGCAGGCGGGCTTGATTTGCAGATACTCGGCATCGGTGTGAATGGCCATATTGGTTTTAATGAACCGGGCAGTGGTATATATAGTAAAACAAGGCTGGTTACTTTAGATAACAGCACCCGCATGGCCAATGCTTATGAGTTTGGTAATATGAGTGAAGTGCCACGCATGGCCATCACCATGGGCATCAGCACCATCTTAAAATCTAAAAAAATAATTTTAATGGCCTGGGGACAAACCAAGGCCCCTGTGATACAAAAAGCGGTGGAGCTGGATGATACAGAAGATATCCCTGCATCGCTTTTACAAAATCATGATGACTGCAGTTTTGTAATTGATGAAGCCGCAGCCTGTGAACTCACCCGTTTTAAAAGCCCCTGGCTTACCGGTGAATGCGAATGGACACCGGCAATGGTACGGCGTGCTGTTACCAACCTGGCATTAAAGATCAGCAAGCCCGTATTAAGTTTAACCAATGAAGATTATAACGAGAATGGTTTGAATGACCTTTTAACCGAAAAGGGCAATGCTTATGAAACCAACCTCGAAGTATTTTATATGCTCAGGGATTCTATCACGGGATGGCCGGGTGGTAAAGAAAATTCTTCCAATCATAAACATCCGGAAAGAAGCGAGCCTTTTCCAAAAAAAGTAATATTATTCTCGCCTCATCCCGATGATGATATCATCAGCATGGGCGGCACTTTTATGCGTTTGCATGACCAGGGGCATGAAGTGCATGTAGCATATCAAACCAGCGGCAATATTGCAGTGACAGATGAATTTGTAACACGCTTCATAGATTTTGCCGTGGGTTTTGAAAGCATGTTTGATATTGACCAGACCAAGAGTAAAAAAATACTTGATGAAGCCATTGCATTTTTAAAAACGAAAAAATCAAGTGAAAAAGATACCGAAGCTATACGTGCCATTAAAGGTTTAATAAGAAGATGCGAAGCAAAAGCTACCAGTAAGTTTGTTGGACTCAGCGATAACCAGATCCATTTTCAAAACCTGCCTTTTTATGAAACGGGTACTATTGAAAAAAATCCAATGGGTGAAGCTGATGTGCAGTTAACCGTTGACCTGTTAAAAAAGATCAAGCCTCAGCAGATCTATTGCGCCGGTGATTTTGCTGATCCGCATGGTACACACAAAGTTTGCTTTGATGTAGTAATAGAGGCTTTGAAAAGGATCAAAGCCACTCCCGAATTACAACTCACAACTCACTGGATCAACGATTGCTGGCTCTGGTTGTACAAAGGTGCCTGGCAGGAATGGGATATTACAGAAATTGGAATGGCAATCCCCATGAGCCCGGACCAGGTGGTAAAAAAACGCCATGGCATTTTTATCCACCAGTCGCAAAAAGACAGTGTGCCTTTTCAGGGAAGTGATGACCGTGAATTTTGGCAGCGTGCCGAAGAACGCAATGCCAACACCGCTAAACTTTATGCCCAACTGGGTTTAACGCAATACGCTGCCATGGAGGCTTTTGTGAGGTGGAAATTTTAATATTTATCAGTATGTGGGTAATCTCTTTGCAGGTGCAGACAGCGTTTGAAAGATTTTAATTATCTTGAGAGCAAAAAATCTGTCAATTTCATAGCAATGAAGAAACTTTTACTACCAGCTCTATTAGCTTTTTTTCTTTTAGTATCAATAACAGGTAAAGCTCAAACCTGTTTTGGAGCTTTTGGCGGAGCCGATATCAATTTACCCTGTAATACACTTTGCACCCCTTTTACAGCTCAAATACCTGAGATAAAAAGCACAGAAAATTATACAGTTGCGCCCATTGCATATAATCCTTATCCTTACGTAACAACAGCACCGGCTTTAACGCTTTCCTGTGGTAACCAGGATGATAAATTTTTTGCAAC
>JAYWAN010000050.1:0-16920 GCA_043782405.1 Chitinophagaceae bacterium | reverse complement strand
AGCAGAAATAAAAAAACAATCTTTTGTTGATGATGTCGCCGCCTTTCATTCCAATAAATTTGTAATAAAAGCCAATGGCGGCAGCACGCTACCATTCGAAACCGATCTTTTCTTTGAATCCATCGACGAAAAATTTATCGATACAGTGCCCTCCTCATTTTCATGGAAAGAAGGGCAGGCAACGATACCTTTTATCATGTCGTCCGATTACCTGGAATTATACAACACGGTATTTGCTCCCAGCCGCGACCTGCCGCAATTTTCCGAAAAAAGTGTTTCCTCTATTATGATCACCATAGATTGTTATGGCTCCGGGGAAGTGCTGCAATTCAGGGGGAATGTTGTGGCATTAAGCGACAGGATAAATACCGTAGTGGTGCCCGAAAATTTCCTGCAATGGGCCAACCAGCGTTTTGCCAATTCATCAAATGCCAATCCCAATAAACTTTTATTAAAAACAAGAGATGCCAACGACCCCGGGCTGCTGAGCTTTTTACAGCAGAAAGATTATCACATCAATAAAGACAAGACAAGGTTTGGCCGTGTAAAACAAATATTACAGGCCATTGTAAGCGGCCTCGCAGGTTTTGGTGCACTGGTGATATTACTTGCCATGGTATTGTTTTCTTTTTACCTGCAGTTGATGATAGCACGCAGCAAAGAAAACCTGCAATTGCTTTTAATGCTCGGCTACTCGCCACAATGGTTAAGTAAAACAGTGGCAAAAAAATGGATACCGGTTTATGTTACAGTTGTGATCATTGCTGTAGGCATAACAGCATTATTGCATTGGTGTTTCCAGCATTTTATCATGAGCGACCGGGAAGAGCTTTCGCCCTTTATTCACTGGATGGTTATTACAGTGGCAATATTCCTGATGACCTTATCCATTACCGTCAACTACCGGTTGGTAAAAAAATTATTATACAAATTATAAAGCTTCAAACACAAGAGCCGAGCCCTGTCCTACACCAATACACATGGTAGCAAGGCCATATTTTGCATTCCTGCGTTTCAATTCATAAACTAATGTAGTGGATATGCGCACACCGCTGCAACCGAGCGGATGCCCCAGTGCAATGGCTCCACCGTTCACATTTACTTTTTCCAGATCCAACCCCAGGTCATGTATACATGCAATAGATTGTGATGCAAAGGCCTCATTCAACTCGATCAGATCGAGGCTGGCAACATTTATACCCGCCCTTTGCAATGCTTTTTTAGTAGCAGGTACAGGGCCAATACCCATTATGGAAGGATCAACACCGGCAACAGCCTGGCTCACAATTCTTGCCATTGGTTTCAGCCCGTATTTTTTTACTGCAGTTTCACTCGCCAGTAACATCGCTGCAGCGCCGTCATTGATACCGCTGCTGTTGCCCGCCGTTACTGTTCCGTCTTTTGCAAAAGCGGGTTTTAGTTGTCCCAGTTTTTCCAAACTGGTAAGCCGGGGATGTTCGTCGGTATCAAAATCAAAAACCTCTTTACCTATCTGTACCTGCAATGGAACAATCTCATCCCGCCATTTATTTAATGCCAGTGCCCGCGCATATTTCTGCTGGCTTTCCATGGCAAATTCATCCTGCGCATTACGACTGATGTTCCAGCGCCTGGCGACATTTTCCGCCGTTTCACCCATAGTGTGGGGATAATATAATTCAGATAATTTTTTATTCACAAAACGCCAGCCGAGTGTAGTATCAAATATTTGTGGCTCCCTAGCAAACGCAGCATTGCTTTTTGGTATTACAAATGGGGCACGACTCATGCTTTCTACACCGCATGCTATCATCAGCTCTCCATCACCACAGGCAATGGCCCGGGCACAATCCATGATGGCCTGCAAGCCGCTTGCACATAACCTGTTCACCGTATTACCCGCAACAGTCACCGGCAACCCTGCCAGCAAAGCCGCCATACGGGCCACATTGCGGTTATCTTCACCACTTTGATTGGCCGCACCTGCAATCACATCTTCAATGGCATTTACATCAATGGAAGCATTGCGGTTCACCAAAACCTTTATCACATGCGCCAGCAGGTCATCCGGCCTTACATTACTTAAAGCACCACCATATTTTCCAATCGGCGTCCTCGTGGCATCAATTACATAAACTGTTTGCATACTATTTTTTTATGAGACCGGCCAGGTGCAAAATGCAGCTTCATCGGCGTCGCACTCTTGTACGGTATATATCTATTCAGCACAAAGAACGTAAATACCGCTAAATTGGCGAAATCATAATAATCCCGCCATCTGCGATTATCTTTGCCCCATGTCCACTGTTAAAAATATACGGAACCTCAGTTTGGTTGAGTTGAAAGAATATTTCGAATCCATCGGTGATAAAAAATTCCGTGCCATACAAACTTATGAATGGCTTTGGAAGAAAAATGCACAGACCTTCGATGACATGAGCAATTTATCCAAAGAACTGCGTACCAGATTGAGCGAAGCTTTTTCATTACCTGCCATAACAGTAGATGCCAACCAGCTCAGCAGTGATGGTACGGTAAAATCGAGGTTCAAAACATTCGACGGGCATTTTGTTGAGGGCGTGCTGATACCTACGGAAAAAAGGCAGACCGCCTGCGTTTCTTCACAGATAGGATGCAGCCTCAGTTGCAAATTCTGTGCAACAGGTTATATGGACCGCAAGCGTAACCTCAATTTCGATGAGATATACGACCAGGTAGCCTTGCTCAATCAGCAAAGCGAAAAAGTATACGGCACCAAACTTACCAATATAGTTTTCATGGGAATGGGTGAGCCATTACTCAATTACAAGAATGTTTTACAGGCAATTGATAAAATAACTTCCAATGATGGTATGGGTATGAGCCCAAAGCGGATCACAGTTTCAACGGCAGGTGTGGCCAAACAAATAAGGCAACTGGGTGATGATAAAGTGAAGTTCAACCTGGCACTTTCACTGCATGCAGCCAGCGATCAAAAGCGTGATACCATCATGCCTATCAATGAAAGCAATAATATTGAAGCACTGATAGAAGCACTGAATTATTTTTATGAGCAAACCAAAAATGACATCACTTTAGAGTACATCCTGTTTAAAGACGTAAATGATTCTATTGAAGATGCCAATGAGCTGATAAAAATTTATCGGCAGGTCCCCACACACCTTGTCAATGTTATTGAATACAACCCTATCGACAAAGCATCTTTCACAAAACCAGATGAGGATACCACACAACGATTTACCGATCACCTCGCAAAGAACCGCGTTAATGTAAGGCTCAGGCGAAGCCGTGGCAAAGATATTGATGCGGCCTGCGGGCAACTGGCCAATAAGAAAAGCAGTTAATAAGTTTAACAGGGTGGTTTTAAACCTGTGGCCCATGTCCCGGTCTATACACAACAATTAAAACAACACACATGAAAAAAGTATTGGTAACCTTACTGGCAGTAGCTATAGTATCAACTTCTGCCCTTGCCCAGGGAAAAAGGGAAATGAAACGCCATGATCACCAAAAACATCAACATGGCATGATGGCAAAACAGTTAAATTTTTCTGAGACGCAAAAAACACAGGCAAAAGCCTACCAAAAAGAATTCAAACAGAAAATGCAGGAGCTCAGTAAAAATGAGAGCATAACAGTGAAGGAATTCCGCGACAGGAAAACAGCAATGAGAAAAGAACAGAAAGCTAAAATGAATGGCTTGCTTACCGCTGAACAGAAAACTAAAATGGCTCAATTAAAAAATGAACGAAAAGCCAAACACGAAGCGCATTTTGCTAAACACTTGGATAAGATGAAAACCCAGCTGGCACTTACCGATGACCAGGTGGCCAAACTGAAAGCACAAAGGGAAAGCACGCACGCAAAATTAAAAGCCATTAAGGAAAATGAATCCCTGAGCCGCGAACAAAAAAGAGACCAGCTGATGGCATTGAAAACCCAGGCAATGGAGCAGCATAAAAAAATATTCACAGAAGAACAGCAGCAGAAGATGCAGGAGATGAAGAAAAAGCACATGGAAAAAACTCCCGCCAAATAAAACAATAAATCCCATTACCAGGTCAGTGGCGTTCCAAAAGAGCGACATTTTTTGACTGAATTACCCCGGGCAATTTGAAAAATATTCAACCTGGTTTTAAACCTTTAAATGTTTTCCGGGTCAATCACAGGCATAAAACATTATTGATATGAAAAAGATAATTGTTTCACTACTCATCATGACATTTTTTTTAATAACAGCCAATGCACAAACAAGGCCAGCCCGCATCCGGATAAAAGAGGAAAGAAGGTTACATCGCATGGAATTGCGCCGCATCCGCAAGCACCACCGCCGCAGGTTTGCTGTTGAATTTAATACCACTAATTCGCAAAAACTACAGGCAGTTTTATATAAAACTGAATGCGATAAATACAGGGCAAGGCTTGTATAAAGATCATTGATCATGATATTGAAAAGCACCCTGAGATGGGGTGCTTTTTTAATTCGGTCAATCAGGGGCGCAGACGGGATAAAAACTTTATCTTTGCCCTTCACTACTGTTGCAATAACAGCAAAATCACTACAAATGAGCCAGTCACCATTCCAGAAATTTGTTTCCCCAAAAAAGAACAGTGTAATCAAAGAAGAATTCCGCCAGGAAAAGAAAAAATACAGGAAAGAGCGCAATGCCTTCTTCGACAAAAAGAAAGAAGAAGAATACCAGGCAAGGATGGCAAAAAAGAATGGCATGGCTACTGTTGCTGCAAATGCGGCCCGGGGGCAATCTTCCAAGGCAGTAGATACAAATCCGGCAGCAAAAATTCCACATCAAAAATCTGCCAAAGCACAAGCTGCAAATGATAATACGCCTACAGGTATAATGCCACTAAATAAATACCTGGCGCACTGTGGTGTTTGTTCACGAAGGGATGCCGTTACATTTATCAATGAAGGCAAAGTAAAAGTTAACAGGGTCATTGCTACAGAACCCGGGTATAAAGTGAAAGAAACGGATGAAGTGGTTTACAACAATAAAAAATTATTCGTTACAAAAAACCTGGTGTATATCTTATTGAACAAGCCAAAAGATTATATCACTACAACCGATGACCCACAAGGCAGGAAAACAGTTTTGCAATTGATCCAGAAAGCAACAACCGAAAGGGTGTATCCTATTGGAAGGCTCGATCGCAATACTTCGGGTGTGTTGTTACTTACCAATGATGGTGACCTTACACAAAAATTATCGCACCCCAGCTACGAAATAAAAAAGATCTATGAAGTAAAATTGGATAAGCCTTTGACCAAAAACGATTTTGATAAAATTGTAAATGGCCTTAAACTGGAAGACGGTGAAATTAATATCGACAGTCTTGCTTATGCCGATTCGAAAGATAAGTCCATTATCGGCATTGAACTGCACAGTGGACGAAACCGCATTGTGCGCCGCATATTTGAACACCTTGGCTATGATGTAAAGGGATTGGACAGGGTGATGTACGCCAACCTCACCAAAAAAAATGTGGAACGCAGCAAATGGCGTTTTTTAAGTGAAAAAGAGATCCGTTTACTTAAATACATGAATGCTTCCCAAAAGAAATAGCTGTGGCAAACAATCACCTCGACATTGTTTTTGAAAACAAAAATTTTATCGCCATCAATAAGCCTGCTGGCTTATTGTCTATCCCCGACAGGGAGCAATCGCAGCCTTCATTAAAAGATATGCTGTTGGCTAAGTACGGAAAAATATTTACTGTGCATCGCTTGGATAAAGACACCAGCGGCATTATTGTATTTGCCAAAGATGAAGCTACGCATAAATTCTTATCCCAATTATTTGAAAGCCGTAATGTAGAAAAGTATTACCGGGGCATTGTACATGGGTCACCTGCAGGTAAAAAAGGGACAATAGATGCACCCATCAGTGAACATCCGCTGCACAAAGGGTTAATGGTGGTTCACCGCAATGGCAAAACTTCCTTAACAGGTTATGAAGTGGTGGAAGAACACAAGTCATTTTCGTTGATGCAGTTTCAATTGCATACCGGCCGTACACACCAGATAAGGGTACACGCAAAAAATATAGGCCATCCCCTGGCCTGTGATGAATTATATGGCGATGGCAAACCTGTACTGCTTTCTTCCCTCAAACGCAATTATAAATTAAGTAAGCATGATGAAGAAGAAAGGCCCATACTAAACAGGCTGGCCTTGCATTCTTACCGGTTAAAGTTTACCGATGCAGATGGCAAAGAGGTTGATCTTATAGCAGAATTGCCAAAAGATATGCGTGTATTACTCCTCCAGTTAAAGAAGCATAGCCAAATGTAAAAAGATACTATAACAACTTTTATATTTAATCGATATCCGGTTGCGGCGTATAACGCAGGTATGGTTTGATCACGTTCACACCTTTTTCAAATTTCTTTATTGCATCTTCGGTACTTACTGCCGGTACCACGATAACATCTTCCCCATGCTGCCAATTGGCGGGTGTTGCCACACTATATTTTGCAGTTAATTGCAATGAATCTATCACCCTTAAAACTTCATGAAAATTTCTACCGGTGCTTGCGGGGTAAGTGATGGATAATTTTAATTTTTTATCTGGCCCGATAATGAATAAAGAACGAACCGTAAATGTTTCGGAGGCATTGGGATGTATCATATCATACAAACCTGCCACTACTTTGTTTTCATCTGCAATGATGGGAAAGTCAACTGTACAATTTTGCGTTTCGTTGATATCATTCCGCCAACTCATATGCTTATCCAGTGGATCTACGCTCACTGCCAATACTTTTACATTTCTTTTTGCAAATTCTTCTTTGAGCAAGGCTGTTCGTCCCAACTCGGTGGTGCAAACCGGTGTATAGTCAGCAGGATGAGAGAACAAAACACCCCATCCATTGCCTAAGTACTCATAAAAGTCAAGTTCTCCTTCTGTTGTATTTGCTTTAAAATCGGGAGCAATATCCCCTAAACGTAAACTCATAATAATGTATTTTTAAAATGAAATATAAAAGTACTTAGTTATTTTTTATTTGACGAAGCCCGGATGAGTGAAGTTTTTCCAAAGCGGTTTTTAACATTATCTATGGCTTTGTACAGGCTGGTCTTACGCTCCACATCATCAAATATATTTGTTTGTATGGCTTCGTTGGTCAATTCGCTTAAACGCACGCCCAGCAAACGTGCGGGCACCCCTTTTCTATATAATTTATTAAACAGCTCTTTGGCCACAGGGATAATTTCATCATCGGCACATGTATAAGGCACGGTGGTTTGCCGGGAAGTGGTCTCAAAATCATAGTATCTTATTTTTACGGCTACACAGCCGGCAACTTTTCCATCCTGCCTCAGTTCGAAGGCAATTCTTTCTGTTAATCTTACCAATTCACCCATTAAAAAAGATATGTCCGTTTTATTTTCATTAAAAGTATTTTCAGATGATACCGATTTGGCTTCGTGGTATTGTGTCACTTCTCCAAGATGAATACCCTGGCTTTTATTCCAAAGATCAATACCCCATTTCCCCAACAGGTTTTCCAGTTCTTCTGCTGTTCTTTCACTCACATCTTTGATCGTTTTAATACCCAGCGCTTTTAATAGGGTATGCGTATGTTCGCCTACCCCACGGATCCTGTCAACAGGTAATGGTGCTAAAAATTCTTTCTCTTTTCCAAAAGGAACCTGCAGGTAGCCGTTGGGTTTAGCTTCATTGGTTGCCATTTTTGCCATCATCTTATTACTGGCCAGGCCAAATGAAATGGGTAGCTGGGTTTCATCGATGATCTGTTGCCGCAGATCGATCGTCCATTGCAGGGGATTGAAAAATTTTTCCATACCGGTGAGATCAATATAAAATTCATCGATAGAAGCTTTTTCAAATAAAGGGGCTTTGGAAGCAATGATATTTGTTACCCACCTGGAATATTTACTGTACTCGCTCCTGGAACTGTTGGCAACGATAAGATGAGGACATAACTGGAAAGCTTTCTTGGAAGGCATCCCCGAATGAATACCATATTTGCGGGCTGCATAGCTGCAGGCTGCCACTACCCCACGTTCCCTGCCCCCAACAATAACCGGCTTGTTTTTCAACGATGGATCATTCAGTATTTCTACCGAAACAAAAAATGAATCCAGGTCAAAGTGTGCAATGATACGTTGAGGTGCTTGTTTCATAAACGTGTACAATTTTTTCTACCGATAGATATCCAGCAAACCATCCGGCAGTATAACAAATACCTTACGGTTCTTTATATCCACTTTTTCAAGGCTTTCCGCATGAATAGGTATCAGTGCTTCTTTGCCATCCACCATAATGGTACATAAAACCTGGTGAGGTTGTTCTATTACTTCCAGTATTTCCCCAAGGTCTTCTCCATCATGTATCATATTAAAACCTAACAATGCAATGGGCGATGCTTTGGCAGCAAATTTTTTAAAGTCGGCTTCAGATAACCACACTTCTTTTGGCGTTAGTTTGCGTGCTGCTTCAACCATATCTACCCCTTCTAATTTTATAACGGTTTCATCATCATGCCTGATCCTGGCAGATTGTATAAAGTATGGAATAAAACTATCTGCCCTGTCTTCCAGGAAAATGGCTTCCAATCCTTTCAGTGATGTTTTTTTACCAAGGCTGTGTTGCAAAACCAGTTCTCCTTTTAAGCCGGTGCTGGCAGCTAATTTCCCTATTTTAAAATATTGATTCATTGAAAGTGCAAGATACTGGATTCTGGATACTGGATTGAGCGCCAGGCTAAAGTCGCCTGTAATTGGCAGCGCATGCATTTATCTGGAATTAAGTATCCCTTCAAAAAAAAGTCCCGCTAAATAAATAGCAGGACTTAAATGAATTAACGTAACAGAGGTAATTTATTCTTCTGTCTTGGTTTCTTCTGACGCAGGGACTTCTGTTGAAGGGGCTTCACTTACAGGAGCAGCCGTTACCGGTGCTTCTTCTGCTACTGTTGCCACTTTACGTACTACGGGTTGATCACGACGGTCAGAACGTACCTTTTTATGGGCGCCCTGGCGTTTTGCAACATGAGCTTCATGCTCACTGCTCCATTTCGTGAATTTCTCCATAGCAGCTGCTTCATCAAATAAGCCGAGGCTAACGCCACGCAGTAAATGCTTCAGGAACAACACTCCTTTAAAAGAGAGGATGCGGCGTACAGTATCGGTGGGTTGAGCACCTTTTTGCAGCCAGTCCAATGCTTTCTGACGGTCGATCTGGATTGAAGCCGGAACGGTCAGTGGATTGTACGTACCTAATTTTTGAATGAATTTACCATCGCGGGGACTTCTGCCGTCTGCTACTACGATGAAGTAGAAGGGTCTCTTTTTTGAGCCATGCCTTTGCAGTCTCATTTTTACAGCCATAAAATAGAAATTTTTTGGTTGTGAATAATAGGGTTTCTCCTTAAAAAAGGACGACGAAGATAATAAGGAGCAAGTGATCTGCCAAATATTTGAGGGATCTTTACAATTTGTTGACCCAAAACAGGCTTTATCGCCTTCCCATGCCTGGCATTCTTCCGGCCGGCATCTTATTCATTGTTTTCATCATACCCTTCATCTGTTCAAACTGTTTTAAGAACTGGTTGAGTTCATTGAGGTCTTTACCGGCGCCTTTCGCAATTCTTATTTTACGGTTGGGGTTGATGATATCAGGATTCCTGCGCTCTTCAAGTGTCATCGAATTGATCATCGCTTCTATCCCTTTAAAAGAATCGTCATTTACATCTGCATCCTTTATTTGTTTACCCATACCCGGTATCATGCCCATCAGGTCTTTAAGGTTGCCCATTTTTTTTATCTGCTGCAGCTGGGTTTTAAAATCTTCAAAATCAAATTGATTTTTGCGGATGCGTTTTTCCAGGCGGACCGCTTCTTTTTCATCAAATTGCTCCTGTGCTTTTTCTACCAGGCTTACAATATCACCCATACCTAAAATACGCTGGGCCATCCTGTCGGGATAGAAAACATCAAGCGTTTCCATTTTCTCGCCACTGCTGGCAAATTTAATGGGTTTGTTCACCGTGTACTTGATAGACAAAGCTGCACCACCCCTTGTATCGCCATCCAGTTTGGTAAGCACCACTCCACTAAAATCCAACCGCTCATTAAATGCTGCGGCCGTGTTTACTGCATCCTGCCCGGTCATGCTATCCACTACAAATAATATCTCCTGCGGATTTACTGAATTTTTTATACTCGCTACTTCAGCCATCATCACTTCATCAACAGCCAAACGGCCGGCTGTATCAATAATGATAACATTTTTATTTTTTGACCTGGCTTCTTTGATTGCATGCTGTGCAATTGAAACCACATCTTTATTCTCCCGCTCACTGTAAACCGGAACGTCTATCTGCCCGCCCAACACTTCCAACTGGTCAATCGCCGCCGGGCGGTAAACATCTGCTGCCACCAATAAAGGCGATTTGCCTTTTTTTGTTTTAAGATAATTGGCCAGTTTACCACAGAAAGTTGTTTTACCACTACCCTGCAAGCCTGCAACTAAAATAATGGCAGGGCTTCCGGTAACATTGAATTCACTTTCGGTACCGCCCATCAATTCGGTCAGTTCATCCTGTACAATTTTAACCATCAATTGACCAGGGCTTACAGCCGTCAATACCTTTTCCCCCAGCGCTTTCTCTTTTATTTTATCGGTGAATTCTTTTGCTATCTTATAATTCACATCCGCATCCACCAATGCACGGCGAATATCCTTTATCGTGTTGGCAATATTGAGATCGGTGATACGTGCCTGTCCCTTGATGTTCTTAAACGCCGATTCTAATTTTTCTGATAACGAATTAAACATAATTTGAAAAAAATTTATTCTACTAATTAAAAGCACTTACACGAATTACGAACGACGTTAAGATTGAATAATTCGTGTAATTCATCTTGATTTGTGCAACTATATATTAAAAGCAGTGTCAATGATCTGTGCCTGTTCCTGCTGGTGCACTTTTGCATAACCTGTAGCCGTAGCCGCACTTGGCTGCCTGCTGATGACATAGAAATTAATATTTTTAAGATTCATTCTTAAAAAAGTTGCAGCGCCCATATTCAGCGGTTCTTCCTGCACCCAGTACCAGATGGCTTTGCTGTATTTTTTATAAAGCAGATCCAGTTGCTTGTGTGGTAAAGGGTGAATTTGTTCCAGTCTTATGATCGCCACATCATCCCTGTTCTCCTTCTGCTGGCGTTCGGCAAGGTCGAAATACATTTTACCTGTACAGCATAAAACTTTTTTCACAGCAGCTGCATCTTTTACATATCCATCGTCTATTATTTCTTTAAAACCACCACTGGTAAACTCACTCATCAAACTATAACTGCCCGGGTGGCGAAGATTCGCCTTAGGTGAAAAATTGATAAGTGGTTTTCTGAAAGGCCATGCCAGTTGCCTTCTCAAAGCATGAAAGAAATTTGCAGCAGTGGTTATATTCGTCACTACCATATTCAATTCGCCGCACATTTGTAAAAACCTTTCCATCCTTGCACTGCTGTGCTCGGGACCCTGCCCTTCGTATCCATGTGGCAGTAACATTACAACACCGTTCATTCTTTGCCACTTGGTTTCTGCAGCAGCAATGAACTGGTCAATGATGGTTTGTGCACCGTTGCAGAAATCACCAAACTGTGCTTCCCATAAAACCAATGCATTGGGATTGGCCATCGCATAACCATATTCAAATCCCAGCACGGCATATTCGCTCAACAAAGAATTAAATATCCTGAACGGCGCCTGCATCTGCGTAAAATGGTTCAGGCGATTGTATTCATTATTATTAGTCTCGTCATATAGAACCGAATGCCGGTGACTGAAAGTTCCCCGCTTAACATCCTGTCCGCTCATGCGTACGTCCTTTCCATCGGTAAGCAGGCTGCCATAAGCCATCAGTTCTCCGGTTGCCCAATCTACTTTTTTTTCATCGCTGAATAATTTCAGTTTATCCTGGATCAGTTTTTCCACTTTACGCAATGGCTTAAAATCAGCAGGCCATTTCATCAGTCCGTCAAACAATAATTTAAATTGCTCATTACTGATGGCAGTAACCGGTGATGCATCAAAATCATCGGCCACCGCTTTGCGTAAACTTTTCCAAACCAGTTCGGGAGGCTGGTAACTGTAGGGCAAAGGGTTTTGTTTCACTTCGTCTAAACGTTCCTGTAAATCGGCCAAAAATTGCTGTTCCATTTCTTTGGCAAGTGCCTGGGCATCGGCTTCACCATTTTCCATTAAAAACTGCGTGTATACTTCCCGTGGGTTAAGGTGCTTATCAATAAGTGCATATAATTGTGGTTGTGTAAACTTCGGCTCATCACCCTCGTTATGTCCGTGCCTGCGGTAGCAAACCATGTCAACAAAAATATCGCTGTTGAATTTTTGCCTGTACATGGTAGCGATCTCACTTGCTTTAACAACCGCCTCGGCATCATCACCATTCACATGCAATACAGGGGCCTGTACCATTGCTGCGACAGAAGTGCAATAGTCTGCAGTACGGCCATCTTCAAAATCTGTGGTAAACCCAATTTGATTATTGATCACAAAATGTATGGTACCACCTGTATAATACCCGTCCAGGCCACTCATCTGTAAAACTTCATATACAACGCCCTGGCCAGCTACAGAGGCATCTCCATGTATAAGTACAGGAAGAATTTTATCATAATCACTATTATATAAAATATCTGCCTTGCTTCTGGCAAAACCAATCACCAGGGGGTCTACAGCTTCAAGATGAGAAGGGTTAGGAGATAATTTTAAATGTACCTTCTTTCCGCTGGCTGTTTCAACATCACTGCCATAACCCAAATGATATTTTACATCACCACTGCCCATTGTTGTATCGGGTGTACTGGTTCCTTCAAACTCACTGAATATCTGCTGGTATGTTTTACCCATGATATTGGCCAGCACATTCAACCTGCCCCTGTGTGCCATCCCGATAACCACTTCTTCCACATTATTTGCTGCTGAAGTATTGATGATAGCATCCAGTGCTGCAATGGTAGTCTCGCCACCTTCCAGTGAAAAACGTTTTTGCCCTACATATTTTGTCTGCAAAAATTTTTCGAACATTACCCCTTCATTCAGTTTTTGTAAAATCCTTTTCTTTTGTTGAAGGGACACAGGCTGCAGCAAAGTATTTTCAACTGCATTAGTAAGCCAGTCAATTTTTTCCTGGTCGTTCAGTGAACTTATTTCAACACCAACATGGGTGGTGTAACATTTTTGTAAATGGGAAACTATATTTTGCAAAGACGTTTTACCAAGACCGGCAAATTTCCCTGCTTCAAATGATGTTAGCAGATCAGCATCGCTTAAGCCAAAATTTTGCAGCCCCAGGTTTGCATGACGGTCTTTTCTTTCTCTTATCGGATTTGTCTTAGCCACCAAATGGCCTTTCCGGCGGTAGGCTAGGATCAATTGAAATACGGCAAATTCGGCACTGAGTGCAGATGAGGTCTCAGTCGAAGCGGATATGACTTTTGATTTATTAATGTCAGCACCATTGCTTACTGCAAAATCAAAACCTTCAAAAAATTTACGCATTTCTACGTCAACACTGTTGGGGTCTTTTACAAAGTCATTATATACGCCTTCAATATAACCGGGATGCGAATTGGTGATGTACTGGAAATCCTTCATGATAAATTCAAAAATTATTTTAGTTGCGGCCGCAGAAATCAGTTTGCAAATATCGGTTAATTATGCATTGGAGCAGCAGTGCTTTTCAGCATTTTTCCCAACAACATGGCTACGATACCGCTCAATAAAACATAGCCAGAAAAGAAATAAAAACCTGCTTCCAGGTCAGCCTTCGTGTTTTCCATGGCACTAAAACCAAGGAAAGCAATAAAAATGCTGATCGCAAAAACATCGGCCATGGCCCACTTGCTAATAAGGTTTACAAATTTGTACCATTTTGGTGCAGGGTCCCTAACCAACAGGAGGTAGAACATGATACCCGTTTTTATCAGGGGCACAATGATCCCAAACAAAAAAATGAGGAGAAATGGCCAGTAATGCTGCCCCGCCCAAAGCTTTTCCAGGGTGCCCAGCACGCTCCTTTTTTCATTGAATAAATTAACACTCACAATAAAATGGGCCGAAATATCAATATGAAGCATATCCAATACCCAGCCAAAGCCCAGTAAAACCAGAGAAATAAGGTGTAAAACCAGTAAAGCCCAGCGATTTATCATTCAAAATATTTTTCTTCACAAAATAGAAAATTATTAATTATTAATGATCAATTATTAATTGCTATTCCTTATCTTTGCAGCCCAAAAATTAGATTTAAATGGCAAACCATTCAGCAACAAAGAAAGATGTAAGACAGAGCACTAAACGCAATGAGCGTAACCGTTATTATGGAAAAACAACCCGTAATGCTATCCGCGACCTGAAAGCAGGTGATAAATCAGCTGCAACGACAGCATTACCAAAAGTTGCTTCTATGATCGACAAATTGGCTAAACGTGGTACTATCCATAAGAACAAAGCTGCCAATTTGAAAAGCAAGCTGGCGAAAAGGGTGAATGCATTAGCAAAATAATATTTCGTTCAAACATACTATTACAAAGGGCTGCAGGTTTGCGCCCTTTTTTTTATACCAACTTTGGCAAAGTTGATGTAGCTTAACAAAAAAAAATAACTGCATGAGAAAGCTTGTTTCTGTTGCCACCCTGCTTTTCTTTTTTTATTCTTCCAATGCCCAGCAATGCCGTTTTGAGAAAAGCGATGGAAAAGAAAGCGCCACATATTTTGAAGCTGTTGCCTGGTACAAAAATTTGGCGAAACAATCCCCCTTGTTACAAGTAAAGGAAATGGGAATGACGGATGCGGGGTATCCCCTGCACTTAGTAATGGTGAGCAGTGATGGTAAGTTTGACCCGGCACTATGGCATAAGCAAAACAAAGCTGTTATTCTCATTAATAATGGTATCCATCCAGGCGAACCTGATGGTATCGATGCCAGTATGCTGTTGGTAAGGGATATTGTTTCCAAAAAAATAAAATTACCCGGTAATCTTGCATTAGCATTCATCCCTGTTTATAATATCGGCGGCTGCCTTAACAGGAATGCTTATTCAAGAGCCAACCAAAACGGGCCGTTAGAATATGGCTTTCGTGGCAGTGCACAAAACCTTGACCTGAACAGGGATTTCACCAAATGCGACAGCAAGGAAGCCAAATCATTTACACAAATCTTTCATTTTCTTGATCCCGATATTTTAATTGATAACCATGTAAGTGATGGTGCCGATTACCAGTATACAATGACATTATTAACTACCCAGTACAATAAGTTAGATTCGGATTTAGGCGGCTGGTTATCTAACACATTTGAACCCCAGCTTTATCGGGGCATGAGAGCGAAAAATTGGGGTATGGTACCATATGTAAATTTCGAGACTACCGATTTTAATAAAGGGATGGAAATGTTTTATGATCCACCACGATACTCATCGGGGTATGCCGCACTATTTCAAACCATTGGTTTTGTACCCGAAACACATATGCTTAAACCTTTTAAAGACAGAGTGCTTTCTACTTTTGCTTTCATGCAAACCGTAATTGAAAAAGCATCTGAGAATGCTGCCGATCTTATCTTTCGGCGAAAAAAAGCTAAGGAGGAAACAATTAAACAAAAAAACTGGCCTTTAGCTTGGAGTGTTGATACAACAAGATCGGCTACTGTTAATTTTAAAGGTTACGAACAGGCCTTTAAGACCAGCGATGCCACAGGTTTACAAAGAATGTATTATGATCATGATAAACCATACACTAAAGAAATCAAATACTATAATGTATTTAAACCTTCTAACTTTATTTCAACACCTACAGCTTACCTTATTCCGCAGGGCTGGAGTGCTGTGGTGGACCTGATGAAACTGAATGGTGTAATCATTAAGCAATTAACCGGTGATACAGCAATTGAAGTGGAAGCTTACCATATTGATGATTACAAATCACTGCCCCGCCCCTATGAAAAACACCATAAAAATTCGGGAGTAAAAATTTCGGTGATGAAACAAAAAATAAAATTCTTAAAAGGAGATTATTTTATTCTGTTGAACCAACAAGCGAACAGGTATATAGTTGAAATGCTGGAACCAACAGGTGATGACAGTTTTTTTGCCTGGAATTTCTTTGATGCCATTTTACAACAAAAAGAAGGGTATAGTGATTACCGTTGGGAAGACCTGGCCACTGAAGTGATCAAAGACAATCCCGACCTGAAAAAGAGACTGGAAGAAAAGAAAGCGGCAGATCAAAAATTTGCAGCAAATAGTTCTGCCCAACTTGATTTTATTTATAAGAATTCACCTTACTATGAACCGGGGCATAACCGTTATCCTGTTTACAGATTACTTTAGTGAGGAGCACAGATTTTAATGACCCAGCGGATCATCATGGAAAATCATGAAAATCTGCGGTGTCTCCGCTGTTTCAATAAAAGCTTCATAGTACTACTGACGATCAACGGATTGGACGTAATAATGCTTAACCAGGGAGATGAAGCCAGTATTAAAAAATCAAGGAAATTATCCTTAATCCGTAGCGAAAATTCAGGTAAAACGCCTACCTTTGCTGCCCGCTCCAAAAAAGCGGGTTAACAATTATCTTTTACATTTAAATCAGGGAAATGAACAACTACGAATTGATGGTGATTTTTACCCCTGTGCTCTCTGACGAGGAATTTAAAGCCGCTCAGAAAAAATATGCCGACCTCGTTGTAGAAAACGGTGGTGAGGTATTGCACGCTAATCCCTGGGGACTAAAATCGCTGGCCTATCCTATTGCCAAAAAGACCACCGGTCTGTATTGGGTAATGGAGTATAAAGCGCCAACCAGCTTCAATGAAAAGTTGAAAATTCAACTTTTACGTGACGAATCACAGATGCGTCACATGTAC
>JAYWAN010000049.1:0-16935 GCA_043782405.1 Chitinophagaceae bacterium | reverse complement strand
GCAAATATCGGTAAATGTATCTCGCAGGCAGATATCAAACTTACACCGGTACCTTATCCACCCGCAGATGCAGGCCCGGATATTAATATATGCTTTGGTAATTCGGCCCAATTGCAGGCAACAGGTGGCAGCAGCTATTCCTGGAGCCCGCCGGTTTTCTTAAGCGCTACCAATATTAATAATCCTGTTGCTGTAAAACCAACTGCCAATGTAAGGTATATAGTAACGGTAAGGGATATACTAGGTTGTCCGAAGCCTGTCCGGGATACCCTATTGGTTAATGTCATTAAAATAAAAGCAGATGCAGGGCCAAGAGATACTTCAGTGGTATTGGGCCAGCCATTGCAATTGCAGGCAGGAGGCAGTACCAATTATTTATGGACACCATCTACCTGGCTTGACGATCCTACCATATCCAACCCTATCGCCTTACCATTAAATAATATTGAATACGTGGTAAGGGTAAGTAACAGCATTGGTTGTTTCAATACAGATAGCATCCGGGTGAAAGTGTATAAAATCGCTGCTGACATACTAGTGCCTACGGGTTTCAGTCCGAATGGAGATGGCATCAATGATATTTTCAGGCCTATCCCCATTGGTATGCGTTCGCTGGATGTATTCAGGGTGTATAACCGCTGGGGGCAAATGCTCTATTCAGGTACTGATCCCAATGGAGGATGGGATGGAAAATTTGCCGGAGCAGTACAGGAACCGGGCACTTATGTGTGGTATGCTGAGGGAGTAGATTATAAAAATACGCGTATAAAAAAGAAGGGGTATGTTGTGTTGATAAGATAAATCAGGAAAAATTTGTACCTTTCTAACGCTGTTTTTTAGTTAAGACAGCGTTTTTAATTTTTTCAAGGTCTGTTAAAAGCTGTTTAACCTTCGGGATATGAGGAAATACTTTATTCTTTTTATACTATCGCTTTTATCTTTCAAGGAAATACTTGCTAATCATACCAAGGGTGGATGGATGTATTACCAATATTTGGGTCCCGGGATAGTAGATCCTACAAAACTCAGGTACAAGATCGGTTTAAATCTTTATATCGACTGCCTTTCCTCACTGATAGAACCTACCTGGAATTTTTCCTTCTTTAATGGTGCAGCACCCTATAATTTTATCCAGGATATTGCTGTAAGCGCAGCGCCGGATTATTCCATTAACGGGTGTACTTCTACTGTTACCTGTTACCCCTGCCTTAATGTAGTTCCCACCCGCTGCTATAAGATCATTAACTATGAAACAATTGTAGAACTGGCAGCTACAGCGGATGGTTATATTATTTCAAAACAACGGTGTTGCAGGATAGCCGGTATCGTTAATATCCCAAACTCCAGTAATTATGGTGAGACCTATACAATAAAAATACCGGGATTTAACAATGGACCAACCGCCCCAAGGAACTCCAGCCCTGATTTCTTTTTTAGAGATACCGCTGTTGTTTGTGCAAATAATCCATTTGCTTTAGACTTCACGGCTAATGATGCTGATGGAGATTCTTTATCTTATTCATTCGTTGCAGCTTATGACGGAAGTAATAACGGGTCGGCAGGCTGGCCCAATACAACAACTGCTGATCCGCCCCCATACAATAATGTACTTTATAATGCACCTTATTCCGGTATCCAGCCCATGGGCGCAAGTGTAACAATCAATGCTGTAACTGGTCTTATCAGTGGCACAGCACCGCCTACCGGTGAATATGTGATATGCGTGTTGGTAAAAGAATACCGAAACGGTGTATACATAGCAGAGTCAAGAAAAGAACTGCACCTTAAAACAGCGCCTTGCACACCGTTAATTGCGAGTTCAAATTTTAACTCCATCACCTGTGATGGTTTCAATGTGAATTTCCAGGATGGCAGTACGGGTAATCCTACTTCTTATTTATGGAATTTTGGCGACCCTGCAAGTGGGGGTGCAAATACGTCGACCCTGCAAAATCCTTCGCATCTTTTTTCAGACACAGGGGTGTACAGTGTTAAATTAAAGATCTCGATAAACGGCCAATGCTCTGATTCCATTACCCGTCCATTGCTGGTATACCCGGGCTTTTTACCGGGCTTCATCACTTCACCTTCACTTTGTGTGGGTGTACCCGTACAGTTTACAGACACCACTTACAGCAGGTATGGCGTGGTAAATTCCTGGCGCTGGAATTTTGGCGACCCGGGAACTTTGGCTGATACCAGCCACCTGCCCATTGATTTTTATACCTATAACCCTGCTGGCACGTATAACGTACAACTGATCGTAACCAACAGCAAAGGTTGCAGGGATACCGTGTACAGGGATGTGGTAATAGGTACCACGCCTGCACTTTCCCTGTTTCCGCACGATACCGCGTATTGCGGCCTAGACAGCCTGCAGCTAACGGCAACGGGTACAGGCGTTTTCAGCTGGACGCCCCTCACTAATATCATCGGGGCAAATACGGCCACCCCCATTGTATTTCCGACCGTACCCACACGCTATATCGTGCAGTTGACCAGCGCCCCGGGTTGCTCCACTAAGGACTCGCTGAACGTTACTCCGCTCAACGATCTCAGTAACTCCATAGCAGCCAGTCCCCCAACTATCTGCGAGGAAGATACACTAACGCTAACGGGTACCAGTAATCACAGCATTGGCGTTTCCTGGCAATGGGCTCCTCCGGCAACACTGGGAACACCCACCCAAGCGGTAACAACAGCCTATCCTATTGTGAATACAATGTATACCCTTACCACTCGGTGGGGAAATAACTGCGTAGCCATAACCACCAAAAATATTATTGTAAAAGCACTGCCCACACCAAATGCAGGCCCCGACGTCTTTATTTGCAACGGAGGCCAAAACACTGCCCAGTTAAATGCAAGTGGAGGTAATTTTTATCAATGGACACCGATAACCGGATTAAACAACCCAAATATTCCCAATCCCATTGCATCACCAACCGTTCCTACCCTGTATATAGTTTCAGTAGGTGCAAATGGCTGCCCCAAACTACGCAACGATACAGTATTTGTAGACGTTGGCACATTGCCCTTGCTCACTACAATGAATGATACACTGATCTGTAATATTGATACCATCGCCATTACCACAACAGGCATTGGTAATTTTGTATGGAGCCCCAATTACAATATCAGCAGCACTACTGTTGCCAACCCGATGGTAAGCCCGGATGTGCCTACCTGGTACCATGTTCGTTTAACTGATGCCATCGGCTGTCATTCTGATGATTCGGTATTTATTGATGTAAAAGACCATGTTACATTGAATACAGGCCCTGATACATCCATTTGCAGAACAGATGGATTCTTCCTCAATGCCAGCAGCGACGCATTGCATTTTATCTGGTCACCGAATACCTACCTTAATGATAATACACTGCTTCGGCCCTTTGCCAAACCGTTTAGCGATATCACCTACCACCTTATTGCCAACATCGGTAAATGCCAGACCCAAAATGATATCGCAGTTAAAGTGGTACCCTACCCTGTTGCCAATGCCGGGGCCGATGCTTTTGTATGCAGTGGTCTTTCGGTACAGTTGAATGCTTCGGGCGGAAGTCATTATGTTTGGAACCCTGTTACATTTTTAAACAACCGCTTTATACCCGACCCCGTCGTAAAATACCCATTCGCCAATATACGGTACATTGTAACGGTTACGGATACACTTGGATGCCCTAAGGCGGTACAGGATACCGTTTGGGTAAATGTGTATCCTAAAGTGGTGGTGGGTGCAAGCCCAAGAGACACTTCAGTGGTAGAAGGTGAACCCTTGTTCATCAAGGTAAGTACGGGAACCTCTTATTCCTATTTATGGACTCCTTCCCAATGGCTCAATAACCCCAATATCGGCAACCCGGTTGCTTTGCCAAGGGATAATATACAATACGTGGTAGTGGCTACTTCACCCGCAGGATGTAAGGGCCGGGATACGGTTAATATAAAATTGTATAAAGTTGATCCCGATATGTATGTACCAACTGCATTTAGCCCTAATGGTGATGGTGTAAATGACATATTCAAACCGATACTCCTGGGTATGAAGGAACTCACTTATTTCAAAGTGTTCAACCGCTTTGGGCAGATGCTCTATTCTACCAGCGAGATCGATAAAGGATGGGATGGCACTTTTGCCGGCAAGGGCCAGGATCCAGGTACTTATGTATGGTATGCTGAAGGCGTAACGTATAAAGGCCAGGTAAAGAAGAAGAAGGGATATGTGGTGTTGATAAGGTAAGTCTAAAAAATCCAACCACACAGGAAAGTCAAAGAACACGAGCTATACAACGGCCGTCTCTTCGTGCCGCTTTGTGAAAAACCTTTACGAATCTTTGTGGAATAGTTTCCCTTCTATACTTTATTTTGCAGCATGAACAAAATAGTACTCATTACCGGCGCTACTTCAGGGATCGGAAAAGCCTGTGCCGAAAAATTTGCAGCAGCAGGTCATGATCTCATCATCACCGGCAGGCGGCAGGAAAGATTAGACGAATTACAACCGGCCCTGCAAAAGAAATATGGAATTTCCGTATTATCGCTTTGTTTTGATGTGCAGGATAATAAAGCAGTGATTGCAGCATTGGGTAACCTGCCGGCAGCCTGGAAAAAAATAGAGATACTGATCAATAATGCCGGCCTTGCATTGGGAAGAGATGGCTTTGAAGAAGCGGATATGCGTGACTGGGAGACCATGTTAAATACCAATGTACATGGCTTACTGTATGTGAGCAAAGCCGTAATACCTTTCATGATTGAAAATAAAAAGGGGCATATCATCAATATGGGTTCGGTAGCAGGCAAAGAAGTTTACGAAAAGGGAAATGTGTATTGTGCCAGCAAATTTGCAGTTGATGCCATTACCAGGTCGATGCGCATTGACCTGTTGAAATACCATATCAAGGTAACAGGTATACATCCCGGTGCAGTAGAAACAGAATTTTCGCAGGTGCGTTTTAAAGGGGATAAAGCAAAAGCAGGTTCAGCCTATGATGGACTTATACCATTAACCGCTGAAGATATTGCCGATACAGTATTCTATTGTTGTAACCTGCCCCCTCATGTATGTATCAACGATCTTGTGATCACCTGTACACAACAGGCCGGCACCTATTATTTTAACAGGAATAATTAATAAGGTGTAGACTCTGAACAATAGTATTGAATACCCAGATGGCCGCCTTGAGGAAATTTACGAGTCATTTTACGTAATTATACGAGCCAATAAAATGAATAATTACGATACGACCCGTAATTACATCAGCGTGATAAATGCGCATTAATGCCCTTGACTGCTGCCATAATATAGAGCATCTTTGTATTGAAGTTTTTAATTAAGCTTCACTGTTACCCGGAAATGCTAAATGGCCAGGAGTTTTATCGAAAGAATTATAATCCGTATCCCATCACCCCCAAAGTGAAAACAAATGAGAAACCGTATCCTCCTTTTCAGCTTAATTACCCTTTGCCTTTTTGCTATGCAGTCAAATGCGCAGGAATTGATACGTCAATCGCCCTGTTCTTCTTTAGCTATTCTTCACCAGGCCGACAGTATTAAGGCGGAGTTAGCTAAACTGGGATTTATCACAGTGAAAGAAGCTTCGATGGAAATGGAAAGTGAATACGAGATGCCGGTCATTGTCCCCCTAACAGAAGGATCCTGGTACCAGTTTGTTTTTATTGGTGATATCAGTTCAAAATTATATGAAGTAAGGATGTTCGACTGGAATGAGAAGCAGGTGGTTTACCAGAAAAAAATGTGGGGTGATGTAGATGGAAACGTGATCAGTTATTCCTATATACCCCAGTTCACCGAATACCATATGATGAAACCTGTACAGGTAAATAATAAACACAAGAAAAATTTATGTGGCTATGTAATGCTGTTGAAAAAAGTTAAGTAGGTATTTATGCTTGGTAATAAAAGGGTCCCGCTTTGGCGGGATTTTTTTTTGCTAAGGGGAAATATGCACAGCATTTCACGCAAAGAAACAAAGTAAATGCAAAGCCGTAAAAATCATTGCGGTTTTGCATTAAACATAATACCCAATAAGGAAAAGGGAATCATGAATGTTTAAGTACCTACATTTCATGATTCCCTGCTCAATATCTTTTTTCCTCTTATGATGGAAAAAATAAGTTGCTATTGTGCTAATGATATCCTCACCTGCACACCAGCCCTTGTATTGGTGATGGGTGCACTGGAGGAGATATAAGGTTTAACGCGGCGCTGGTCGAAATACAATTTAACGTTAACGCGGTTGCTCAGGAAATAATCTATTGTTGGCGAAATGGTGATCTCTTTGCTGCCGCCTGTCGCAAAATTATTATCCTGGTCAAGCCGGCTGTTGGCCGTAACATTATCCCTGATCTTGAAATCAAGGCGGAAGTTGATCTCGTTATCCAGTTTCTTACCGCCATCCTTGCTTAAGAATTTCGGTAATCTTAACCCGCCAAATAATTTCAGCCCTTTCTTTCGGTAGCCGGCACCAACAGTAAATTCGGTACTGCGTGTTTCACTTAGTTGAAAATCGATCAGGCTCAAACTGAGTTGCCTGGTCTTGGCATATTCAAACTTAGCCTGCAATTGATTGGTGAACATCATATCAACACCCAACAATGGAGAGAACTGTTCCTGTATACTGATATTGGGTACCAGAAAATACGGAACATAGTTCTTTGATATCGTATCATAAAAAGACGGGTATCCGAATTTTGAAACATCCTGGTAAAATAAGGCAGAAGTAAACCCGTTCATGCTGAGGTTACTGGTATAACCATGTGAAATAGTAAAACTGGTGAATATTTTACTCAATCCTTTGATCTTACTCAATCCATTATAATCGATCTTCCAGTTGGGTTTTGGTAATATACTGCGGAAGGGATTCGACTTAACATTGGGATTATTCTGTTTGATCAATGCAACTTTCTTAGGATCATCACCAGTGTAAGCGGCAATGAACGCCGGCACCAATACGTCAATGGCATATTTACCATAGCCATACTGGTAACCATCTGCACCAACCGGCCGGCCTGTATTATATGGATTTGCATCACCCAGTCGTTGAGACAATATCTTCCTGTATTCCTGGAATTTGAGGAATGTTGCAGAAACGCGGTTGGGGTCAAATTTTCCGAACAGTGTTTTAAAAGCAATATAGGATACATCAAACCCACCACCCGCATAAGGGTTCAGGTGGAAGAATTGTTTTGGGTTGATACCTGCAGTGGTGGTATCCGTATACCGGAACGTCTCAGAATAATTCTTATTAAAAGTCTTACTTAGGTTAACCGTTATCGTAAGGTCCCTCACTGGTTCCAATTGTGCGCTTAGGGTTAACCGTTGGTCGAAGGTTTGGGTAAACAATGCATTAAAATTACTGTCTTTCGTGATCAGCCCTTTCGTGGCTGCCCTGTTCAGCCAGTTGGTATCCGGTTGTCGCCCCAAAATAAAATCCACGCCCGGTGCCATGCTTTTCCAGTTCTGTCCAACATATTGTGTACTATCGGTATAACCCGGCAATCGTGTATTGGCATTCTCCGAAAGGGATATATTAACCTGTTTGATACTGGTTAACAATTTGCCGAATACCTTGGCAGGTGTGCTTACATAAGGCACGGCCGTTTTATCTACCACCCTGCGTGTCCTCACTATTTTCTTTCCACTCTTGGTGGTAACCGTATCTTTTACTTTAGTTATCCTGTTGCGCCACTTTTCCATGTCTTCTTTACTGGATACCTGATCCAGTTGTTTCAACCATTTTGATTTCTGGTAAAGCCGGTTAAAGTCCAGTTGAAGAGTAGCTTCTTTCTGTTGCCCGTTCTCCAGGAAATTACCCAATTCAGGGGCTAAGCGTGATGCGCCCATCCAGCGATAAGAAGCCTGGTAGCGCAGATTTAATGATGTCCAGTCCAGCATCGGGAATTTTGTAGTAGGCACCATATAGGTGAAATTAGCCGTCTGGTTATACACCGTATTTCGTCCACCCTTCAATAAATTTTTCCATACAGTATCTTTCTTTTCCTTGGTATCCAGTCTGCCTGCAGGTTCATCGATCCTTGAATTATTGGTAGCCGTAAGATCAAAGTTGATAGAGCGGGTGATATTCCAACGCATTATATAGTCCCGTTGGAACGTGAAATATTTGTCATAGGTTTCCGGGATAGAATATTTGGAAGCACCAACGCTGCGCGGGCGAATAGCACCAAACTGTCGGTTAATATCTGCCCTGAAACTTAACTGCGATGGAATAAGGTTGAAATTAAAATCCTTCACCAAATCAAACCAATGCGTCCTGGTCTTTTTAAATATCTTTTTGAATGGTTCAAAGTATTTTGGCTTCGGTGCAAAATTATAACCCAATGCGCCACGGTGCCTCGTTATTTCATTGCTTTCAATTAAAGGGGTATGGTTCTTTATTTTCAGATAAGAATAACTTACATCAAAATTAGAGATGTCATAAATCTTTGGTTTTTTGCTGCCGGTCCGGTTCTTACGCACATTGGTAAAATTTACCGTAGTGGTAGAAGTGAAATCTATTGCATTGTTTTTTATAGAATCTTTTTGTGCCTTTGTTGTTGCTGTTTTTAATTTATCCGCCAATTTGATATCCATATCATACGGATCATATTCAGGTTTGCTTATACTTTGGGAGTAGCTGGCAAATACAGGAATGGAAAGGCCCAGTTTTTTGGGTAATAATTTACCCGCTTCCAGGTTAGCCGATATATCAAACTGTAAAAAATTATCCCGGTAACGGTCATTCACCCGTTGTTCCAGTGTTCCAAATCCCTGGGTATGTGTGTTGGCCGAAACGGAAATGGTACCCAGGTCGGCGAGCGTAAGGTCTACCCTGCCCAATGCTGCCCAGCCACCATGTTCATCCAATGCGGATAAACTCAGTTCATTCACCCATACCTCGGCACAGGCGCCTGCGGACGCTTTTGTATTTTCCACGCCTATTAAAACACCTCTTACTTCAGCAAGGTTGGGATTGCCCAAAACCGAGTACACCTGTCCGTTAGTTTGTGGCTGCCGGTAAATTTTTACCAGAGATGCCAGTGGGTCGAGGTTGCGGTTCTGCTTCATGGTTACCAGCGACTGCAGGTCGATATTCAGTGCGTTCCTGGCATTCCATAAGGTATCATTATAAGTGGTTGAATTGGGATCGAGTCCCGATGCTCCAAGATCGGTTAACGTAAGCGGTATGCGTATCTCATAATAATTATTTACAAAATCGGTCCCTAAACGAATTACTGCTGTAAGGTCACCGTTATTCAAAGAGCGGAAGGTCTTTTGCGCTTCTTCGGCGTGTATATACATTGATAATTTACGGAACTGGCGAAGGTCGCGGTTGGCAAAGGTCTGAAACACACCCCTTGCATCGCCTTTACCAAGGTTACAGAGTTGCAGGCTCATACTTTGTTCATTCTGTAAAAGATTAACGCCGTTATTGCTCAATGTCTGCACACGCTCTACTTCTGTTGGCGTACGATATGGCAGGGGTATACGCTTATCATTTTCTTCAATATTAACCGCACCCTGGTTAAAAACGGTTGATCCGTTTGTTACCTGTGTATAAAGCCCGCTAGAATCAATTTTGTACTGAAATTTTCTCCATACATTCCTGGTGAGCTGTAATTCGCCAAAACGCATCACTACGCTGTCGGTGAACCCGGTAAGGAACATCCTGATAAAACGTATGGATTTAAAATCAGGGATATTTCCGTATTTTTTATCATATTCATTGATGGGTATACGAAACTGGTACCAGGTTTCCTGGCGTTGTGTACCATCCACCAGGTTAACGGTAACGTCTTTTTTATCGATGATAAAGTTGGTGCCTTTCTGCATTTCTGCTGCACCGGGCGGTTTTATATCAACTACATACTGGAAATACTCTTCTGTCTGGTTGAGTGTATTGTCACGGTTCAGGTCTTCAGCATCCGGGTAAAGAGTGGCAGCCGAAGAATAAGTGCTACTGGTGGAGGCAACTGGCGAGTTACCTTCGGGGTTATTGAAATTTTTATAGCGTGCCAGTAACTTTACCCCCTGCTGGTCATAATCATCTCCGCGATAATAATGATAATCATCGTTCGACGGATCGCTAACTGCGTTTAAATATGCCAGTGAACCTGCACCGAAATTTATTCTTAAATTATTAAGATAACTGGCACGCTTAGTGGCTTCATCAATATCATTCAACCCATCAAAACCAACGTCCTGGTATGCCCTGTCATTAGGGTCATTGCTGAAAGCATTAGTAACTTGTATAGGATTATTGGGTACTTTACCCCAGTTGGAACTGTCAACAGGTGAAGGTATGTTTGGCGTAGGTAAACCGTTCTCATAAAAACGCTTGCCATCCTTTAACACGTCTTCGGACACATTGCCCAGGTCAAAATATAATTTACCCCCGGTAGAATTACCGATATTGGGATTATCAAGCGTGGGAATAAAAGGATTCTGTACCCAAAATTCGATGAATTCGATGTTGGCTGTTTCAAAATCGGTCTGGTCAAGACTGCGCATTAAGCCCCCCCATCGCTTTGCAGGATTCTTCAGTGTTCCATTTGAATTTACACTTATTGCAGCATCATCATAATTATAAGGCCCTTTTTGAGTAGGATAATAAGCAAGATCAAAAGTGATCAGCTGGCTTTCACCAAAGCCGGTCGTCTTTTGTGGAAATATCTCTTTTTGATACACTTGCCTCACCCGGGGATCACTTAGCTGTACCCTGTCGCCCGAAAAAGGATTATTGGAACCCTTATATTGTTGAAGGGTAGGCTCAATCTGGTACCAGTTGATCTTAGCCCTGTTCTTTCCGGAGTTGATATCATCATTCAGGCTGGCTTCAGGAAAAAGTAATGTATTGCTGCCTTTTTGCGTAGCACCTTCGGGCACAGAAGCCAGGGACCAGCTAATGGGTGGGAACCTGAGGTCTAAACCGGATTGTGTACCATCAAAATCATCAATATTAATAATACCTTTTGAGCCTTTCCCAATCTGTGGCGCATGGCCGGGTTGTAAAAAAGCCCCTTCAGCAAAAACATTGATGGTAGAAGGTGTAGTGGTTTTATAGAACGGTAATTTATCCAGCAATTTTGTAAGGCGGGGAATATCTTTTTTGAAGTTTGCATCTAATCCATACATCGCATTCCGAATGGGTTCATTGGTACCGCCCGTGGCGTTATTATCATAAGTTACTTTACTGAAGAATGGCCTTTCCCCCAGGCGTACCATGGTACCACCCAATGACAATTGTTCCTTAGGCTTGTTGATGGCCATATAGTCCCATCGCAACCCCATATAATTTCGCTGTATGAGCCCAAAGCTGGCATTGTTCTCATAATTAACCTGTACCGGTATCCCCGAATTTACAATGGCGGTATTGGTGACCTTGATGGTACCCAGGTCATAATTGATATCATAATCCAGCCCTTCTGTCAATACCCTGCCGCCGGCACTAACGGTAACGGAGCCACGAGGAATATTATAACCAATGCTGATATCGGAAGTTCCTGATATCTTTGCCGAACCTTTCAATACAAAACGGTTCAGGTTGGGGTATTGCTGTGCTACCGCCTTGATGGAATCGTATAACGCATAATATAAAGTATCCTTAATGGCGGGCAATGCAGGGTTGGTGTAAATGCCTGCTGCCAGGTCACGTCCAAAAGGTTCCAGTACCGGGAACATGACCCGGCTATACTGTGAATAAACGGTATAGCCTTCTACATAGTCAAACACACCATCTGGCTGCGGATCCAATTGATTATTCAGCCGGTCGAGGTTAATCAGCGAAATAATTGGAGAACCCGCATTCTTATCTCCAAAAGGCACATATCTTTTCCATCCCAGCCCCGGTTCCTGGTACAATACATCCAGTTTAAAATCTGTTGGTGTAAGCGTACCATACCCTATCGCATAAACGTTTTTGAGCATCAGTTTCCAAATGGGTAAAGAAGGCCTTTGTGATGTTGCTTTAAGTAGTTTTAAGAATAATATTTTCTGGTTGGCAGAAGCGCTGTCCGGGGGAAGGTCTTCAGAGAATTCTCCCACCTGGAAAATTTTTCCATTATTGGAATATTGATAGGCCACTGCCAAAACCTCGTCTGTTTGCAAAGGATTGCTCAATGATATAAATCCTGTAACAGGATTACACTGGTATTGGGAAGAATCCAGTTTACGGGCAAATGTTTTTTCAAAATCTTCCACGGGCTTTAATCCAATCCCCACCAGGGTATTGAATACGGTAGACGGGCTCCGGCTGGAAGGGTTGGAAATAATATTGGCATAAGTAGGGTTAGAACCATTGGTAGGTATACCCGGAGTGGCCAGGCCATCTTCTCCCAGATTGGTTAATCCAACAACATCCCTTGTTTCTGTAGTAGTACCATTCTTATTAGTAACCCATACCTGTATACGCAGAATTTTTACCGGGCTTTTAATGGCCGGTATATTCGCCATTACTTTATTATAATTGGCCCTGAAATATTGTGCCAGCAGGAAGTGACGGTTCTCTTCATATTCATCAGCTTTTATCTCGAATAACTGGGAGGCCGAACCACCCGAAAGGTTAGCCGACTGGCGCTGTGATTTTTGATTGGCTAAAACAGCAGTAAGGTATAATTTACCAAATTGCAATTGCGTTTTAACCCCAAATAGCTGTTGTGCACCAGGGATCAATGTACTTCGGGAAGGAAAAGAAACATTACCCAGTTCGAAGCGCTTGATGATCTCATCGTCAGTGCCTGTATAATCCAGTTTAAGCTGATTATCCTGTCCAAAATTTGCCAGGGTATTATAACTGATGGGGAATTTTAATTTACCGCCGATATCCGCATTCACATTTACCTGCGCCTGCATGTCAAAATCAAAGCCCCCGTTCTTGCGGGCTTTTTCGGGCAGTGTAGGATTTTTAATATTTTGTCCCTGGTAACCGGCTGTCAGATCAACATTACCCTGGGGTGTGATATTGATCTTACCATTACCGAAAAGCCGATTAAAAAGGTTATCGTATAAAGATAATTTGGGCTTTATCCTTCCGCGGTTGAGCAGGCTGAGTGTATTGGAACGTTTTTTAAAATATTCGATCTCTGTCTGTCTGCCCCTTATCTGCCAGTATTCTTCAAAACTGTAAGAAGTGGTACTGCGGTAATATTTGTTACCGATCTTTTCATACACAACATAGCGGCGTGTTTTGGGGTCATATGCCACGGAATCCTTCAGGTTGGAAGGGTTATTAAGATCGAGTGTGCGATGCCGGTAGTTGGATACAAAATCGCCCCTGCGGTCATGAATGGGATAGTGAAGTATACTGTCCCGGTAATTGGGCACGGTGGTATCGCCTATACTGAATAGCAGGGCATGATGATAGGGTTTGGCCGAAGCATTTTGGTTGATAAGCATCAAAAGCGTAACAGCCAATACAGCATATCCCAGCAGTCTTGAATTCTTTTTTCTAATAAGCAACATCCGGTAAATCAATTAACGTAGAGTTCTTTCAAATGGCTTTTAAGGCTTTTTTTATCAAATCTTCTAATTGCGATACAGATGGTTCTGCCAGGATAATTTTTTGGATGGACTGCTCGGCCTGCGACCTTGAAATTCCAAGGGCAACCAGGGCATTTAACGCATCCTGTTCCAAACTATTGCCCACCAGGCCGGAAAAAGACGGATTTAATGGCTGCTTAACCATTTTATCTTTAAGCTCAAGCACCAGGCGTTCAGCTGTTTTTTTCCCTATTCCCTTGACACTTTCCAGCAACCTAACGTTGCCCTGGGCGATAGCCTTGTTTACTTCTTCAGGTTTCATGGAGGACAACATCATCCTTGCAGTTGCTGCTCCAATCCCTGAAACACCAATCAACATAACAAAAATCTCCTTTTCCTGCCGGTCAAAAAAACCATACAAAACATGGCCATCTTCCTTAACCTGCAGGTAGGTAAACAGTTTACCTTCTTCCAGTTTTTGAATATGCGTATACGTATTGAGGCTAATATTAACTTCATACCCTACCCCGCTCACCTCCACATAAACCTGTGCCGGGCTTTTATACGTAAACTTTCCTTGCAAATATGCGTACATAATCAATTACCAGTCAGTAGCGAAAATAAGGATATTTTGGCAGCTGTAACGCTAAAAATGAGCGTAAGGTTTTTTATGTATTTTTACTTTTCGGACAGGTTATCACTAAACAATGAGTTAAACAGAAAAAATTCATGGAAAAAATTACTGCTGCCATCACGGCTGTTGGAGGATATGTACCTGAATACCGCCTTACCAACAAAGAATTGGAAACCATGGTGGATACTAATGATGAATGGATACGTACCCGCACCGGCGTTGAAGAAAGAAGGATCTTAAAAGGTGAAGGCCTGGGCAGCAGTGACCTGGCTGTGCCCGCCGTATTGGAATTGTGTAAAAAACGTGGTATCACCCCGGCCGAAATTGATTGCCTGATCTGTGCCACGGTAACACCCGATATGGTTTTTCCTGCCACAGCTAATATTATTTGTGATAAAGTGGGTGCGGTAAATGCATTCAGTTTTGATATCAGTGCAGCCTGTTCGGGATTTCTGTATGCTTTAACCACAGGTACTTCACTGATCGAAAGCGGCCGGTATAAAAAAGTGTTAGTGGTTGGTGTTGATAAGATGAGCAGTATCATAGATTACAGCGACAGGGCAACCTGTATTATTTTTGGTGACGGTGCCGGAGCTGTATTGCTGGAAAAAAATGAAGAAGGAAATGGCGTGCTCGACAGCATTTTAAAAAGTGATGGTGGTGGAAGGCAGTACCTGCATATGAAAGCGGGCGGCTCTGCAAGACCGGCTTCGGTAGAAACAGTATTGGCCAAAGAACATTATGTGTACCAGGAAGGGCAGGCTGTTTTCAAATTTGCAGTTAAGGGAATGGCGGATGTAAGTTATGAATTAATGCAAAGAAATAATCTGACGGCTGATGATATTGCCTGGCTGGTACCACACCAGGCTAATCTCCGTATTATTGATGCAACGGCCAACCGGATGGGATTACCGAAAGAAAAAGTGATGATCAATATCCAGAAATATGGAAATACTACTGCGGGTACCTTACCCTTATGTTTATGGGACTGGGAAAAGCAGTTGAAAAAAGGCGACAATATTATTTTGGCAGCATTTGGAGGCGGGTTCACCTGGGGGGCAACATGGTTGAAGTGGGCGTATAATTCATGATGCGTTGGCCGCGACATTAAGATCCTGCAATTCACATTACAGGGCGTTTTCCACATTTTTCACATCATATTTCATGATTATTTTATTCAGTATCTTTAATGACAGAATAAACAACAGTCATGAAAAAATATTCACTCTTATTATTTACCGTACTTTACTTTGGGGCGCTGCCGGGCCACGCACAATTTACCCGCTATATCATCCGGTTAAAAGATAAGGGCACCAATCCTTATAGTATCGCTATCCCATCGCAATACCTTACTGCGAGGGCTATTCAACGCAGAATAAGATATGGCATTCCCATTGATTCTACCGACTTGCCGATTACGCCAAGGTATATCGATAGTATTCGTTTAGCCGGTGCTGTTACTATCATCAATGTTTCCAAATGGTTAAACCAGGTGGCCATCCTAACGACTGATGCGGCGGCGTTGACAAAGATCAACGGCTTCCCTTTTGTTATCAGCGCTTTACCTATTGCAGCTTTTGCCCAACCAACTGACCACCCCGTAAAAAAACAACTTGACGTACCTAACCCGCCGGGTAACAACCCTGCTACACCGCAATCAATAACCGATTATTATAGTTATGGTCAGTCTTTTGGCCAGGTACACCTGCACAATGGAGAGTTCCTGCATAACCGTGGATTCAGGGGGCAGGGAATGCAAATGGCCATTTTAGATGCGGGCTTCTTTCATTATTTAAGCTTGCCAACATTTGACAGTGTACGCAATAACGGCCAGGTACTGGGCACATGGGATTTTGTTGCAGGAGATGCGAGTGTTGATGAAGATAATTCACATGGCATGAATTGCTTCAGCATTATTGCAGCCAATATGCCCGGGGTTTTTATGGGTGGTGCACCCAAGGCTTCTTTTTATTTATACCGTACAGAGGATGTGAACTCGGAATACCCGATAGAAGAGCAAAACTGGGCAGCAGGTATGGAAAGAGCGGATAGCCTGGGTGTTGATATTACATCCACCTCTTTAGGCTACAATCAATTTGACAATGCCGCTTTCAATTACACTTATGCGGCCGATTTGAACGGCCATAAAACGCTTAGCGCCAGGGCTGCAAATATGGCCGCACGCAAAGGAATCATAGTAGTAGTAGCTGCCGGTAATGAAGGCAATAATGCCTGGCATTATATTATCACTCCCGGGGATGCAGATAGTGTAATGGCAATAGGTGCTGTAACCACTACCGGCGTGGTTGGAACATTCAGCAGCTATGGCCCAAACAGCAGCGGACAAATAAAACCTGCTGTTGCTGCTGTAGGTGTAAGTGCTACCATAGCCAATACAACAAACGGGCAGCCAACATTTGGAAGCGGTACTTCATTTGCCTGTCCGAATATGGCAGGTTTAACCACTTGTTTATGGCAGGCTTTTCCGGAAGTGAATAATATGCGTATCATTTCTACTTTACAGGCTGCTGCAAACAGGTCATCTAATCCTGATGACAGGACAGGTTATGGCATTCCCGATCTGAAAAAAGCATTCGTAATGCTGATCAAACAATTATATACTCAACAGGTTTCTTTCGCTGCCTGCAAAGCCACTTTACAATGGACAGCTAAAACAGATTCTGTAATTAATATTGTTGTGGAAAGAAAATTATCAACAGATATCACTTATACTACGGTGAGTACCCAAACATCGACGGGTGGTTTTGCGTCGCGGAATTTTAGTTTTACTGATGATGTG
>JAYWAN010000048.1:0-6332 GCA_043782405.1 Chitinophagaceae bacterium | reverse complement strand
ATAAGGTAAAGCGGCCGGTGATGAAGTAGAAGGGTACAATGTTCCATCAATTCAGCGCCGCCGTCTGGTCTCCGACCGGCGGCTCTAAGGGAAGCACGGATTGATCTTCTCGCCGCTGGTCGGAGACCAGACGGCGGCGCTGAATTGATGGAACATTGTACCCTTCTACTTCATCACCGGCCGCTTTACCTTATTCATCAGCTCTTCCCAGTTATCCTCGAAAGTTAAATTACTGAAACTGCCCTTTTCTATTTTTATTTCCTTAGGATGACTCTTTGTTTTATCCATCAGCATCAGTCCCATCGCAGGGATCACCAGCCCTTCAAAATTACCACTGATACTCCAGCGGTGGCCGCCCATATCATCACCGCCAAGGTCCATGCATTCGGTGATATTCACTTTAAAATCGGTGAGTTTGGGTTTACCTCCCAACAAATCGCCATACATTTCGTTTTTAGGGCTTTCGCCACGGCGAAAACTCATCCCCACAACAGGATAGGTCCCTGTTTTTAATGCCAGTAAAAAATTGAGCACCATACTTTCTTTTCCTGCACCACCAGGTGCGGTAAGCATCACTAAATAATCGGCACCGGGTTGTAATTTGTCTTTGTCTTTTTGAACCAGCAGCGAACCTCCCAATTTTATTTCCCTGCCTTCAACCGTAACCGTGGTTCCGGATGCGGGTGCGGCATTAGTTTCGGGCGGAGTAACGCTATTGGTTACCTGCCCGGGCATTTTATTCTCTTTTTTTGCTGTACCGTTGTCATTATTGGAATTGTTACAGGATAAAACCAGTAATGCCAATGGTAAAAGAAGCGCTGATATTTTCATGATTGTTGTGTTAAGTTGATGGAATACGTTTATGCAACAGTTGCAGGCATATTTTAGCTGCAGAAAATTAAGTAATTAATTTTAAGTAACAGGATATTTTCACTAACTTATTGCTTCCTTAACCAGCTATTATGAAAAGATTATTATTTTTTATTGGCCTCTTTGCATTTACGGCAACCATTGCCAACGCACAGGCTTACAAAAAACTGCACTTCAGGTCAATCGTTATCGATACACACAATGATTTTCCCAGCACTTCCATTGAAAAAAAACTGAGCCTTGACCAGGACTTGAAAGGCAAGACACATACTGACCTTGCCCGGATAAAAGAAGGGGGATTGGATGCACAAATATTTTCTATCTGGTGCGGGGGCGAGCAACAGTTTCCTTATGCCTGGGCCAACCGCGAAATTGATTCTGTATATGAATGGAGCCGGCGCAATCCCCAACAGATGGTAATGGTATATGACCCCGAAGGATTAATAAAGGCGGTAAAAGAAAAAAAGTTTGCCGCTTTGCTTGGTGTGGAAGGCGGGCATATGATAGAAAATAAACTGGAAAACCTTGACAAATTATATGCGAGGGGCGTACGTTACATGACATTGACCTGGAACAACTCCCCCTCCTGGGCAACTTCTGCTAAAGATGAAACGGAGAAAAAAGATTCCCTTCCACATAAAGGTCTCACCGATTTTGGAAAACAGGTCGTTCGCCGGATGAATGAATTGGGGATGATCGTTGATATATCACATGTTGGCGAACAAACATTTTGGGATGCTATTGCAACTACAAATAAACCGCTGATAGCATCACACAGCTGCGTATATAATTTATGCCCGCATCGCAGGAATTTAAAAGATGACCAGATAAAAGCTATCGCAAAGAACGGCGGTGTAATTCAATTGAATTTTTATGCCGGGTTCATCGACAGCAGTTATGAAAGAAATCATGCTGCATTTAATGCAAGGCATAAAAAGGAAATTGATAGCCTGGTGGTCAATAAAACACAACCTGATTATGCTGCGATAATAATTGCAGAAAAATATGCGGATGAAGTAAACGCATTTCGCCCACCTCTATCCCTTTTAATGGACCATTTGGATTATATCGTAAAAATGATCGGTGTAGACCATGTTGGCCTGGGCAGCGATTTTGATGGCATAGAAGCACCACCGCGGGAACTAACCGGTGTGCAGGATTTTCCCCTTATCACCAAAGCTTTACTGGAAAGAGGTTACAGTAAAAAAGATATCCGCAAGATACTGGGAGAAAATTTTTTGCGGGTATTTAAAGCCAACCAGTCAAAATAATTGAAGCGTATTGCAAAGGCCGAAACAAAACATTAGATTAGCAGGCATCTTTAAATAATTTATATGGACACCATTACACTCAATAAACCCCGCATCCAATCCATCGACTTGCTTCGTGGGCTCGTAATGGTTATCATGGCGCTGGATCATACCCGTGATTTTTTTCATGCAGGTTCTTTCGATCCTACCGATCTCAGTAAAACCAATATCCTCCTCTTTGGCACCAGGTGGATCACGCATTTTTGTGCGCCGGTGTTCATGTTCCTGTCGGGTACTTCTGCTTTTATATCCGGACAGAAAAAAACCAAAAAAGAACTTTCCCTTTTTCTGCTGAAAAGAGGATTATGGCTCATCTTCCTTGAACTTACAGTAGTAGGTTTTGGATGGAGTTTTGATATCCATTTCAATCACTTAGATTTTCTCGTGATATGGGCACTTGGCGCCAGCATGATCGCTTTATCAGTACTCGTATGGCTGCCATTTAAGCTTATCCTTTTTACGGGGTTGCTGCTGGTGTGCGGGCATAATTTGCTGGACAATGTTCATGTACACGGCAACAATTTAAAAGCATTTTCCTGGAGCCTCCTGCACGAGCAGGGTGGTTTTTCGTTTAAAGGGATTTCTGTTTTTGTGATGTATCCCATAATGCCCTGGGTTGGTGTAATGGCCCTGGGTTATTGTTTAGGCGCATTGTATGCAAAAGATTTTGATACCCAAAAAAGAAAAAAAATATTAGTACGACTGGGCTTATCGGTAATCGCTTTTTTTATTGTGCTCCGTTTCAGCAATCTTTATGGTGATGCAGCCCTTTGGTCTACGCAGCCAAATATGGCTTTTACTTTTCTTTCTTTTTTAAACACCACCAAGTACCCGCCGTCACTTTTATATATTACAATGACACTGGGCCCAGCATTATTATTTCTTGCCTGCAGTGAGGATATAGCAAATGGCTTTTCAAATTTCATTAAGGTATTCGGACGGGTGCCCATGTTCTATTACCTCTGCCACCTTTACCTGATCCATATAGCAGCCATGGTATCTGCTCTATTCATACAGGGTTTTAAATCGTCGGATTTTGAAAACGGTGCGGTACCGCAGGGTTATGGATATAACCTGGCGATCGTTTACCTGGTATGGGCCCTTATCATCCTTGCATTGTACCTGCCTTGTAAATGGTACGATAAATACAAGGCCAATCACCGCGATAATAAATGGTTGAGCTACCTGTAACAATTGCCGGCTGTAAAAAAACACCAATATAAAAATTGATTGATAAATAATTTATGGACAAGCTCACTGAAACAAAAACACGGATACAGTCCATCGACCTGCTTCGTGGAATGGTAATGCTCATCATGGCGATCGATCATACCCGCGACTTTTTTCACAATGAAGCGTTGACCGGCGATCCGCTGAATCTTGCAACCACTACTCCGTTTCTTTATTTCACCAGATGGATAACACATTTTTGTGCGCCAACATTTGTTTTCCTTACCGGCCTTTCTGCATGGTTGCAAAGCCGGCGCAAAACAAAAAAAGAATTGAGCCGCTTTCTCGTCACCCGCGGCCTTTGGTTGATACTGATAGAAGTAACTATTATAACACTGGGCATCACCGGTGATATTCATTTTGGATTTTTTGTCCTTCAAACCATCTGGTCTATCGGTATCAGTATGGTGATACTTGGCATCGTTATCTGGCTTCCTTTTAATATCATCCTGTTGTTGGGTTTAATAATTGTCTTCGGGCACAACAGCCTGGATTTTGCTGAAGCCAGCAACAAGGGTAATGTTTCTTTGGCCTGGCATTTTTTACACCTGCCAACAGTTGTTCCTTTATGGGGCGATCATGTATTGGGTATCTTTTATCCCTTTCTTCCCTGGGCAGGTTTAATGATGGTTGGTTATTGCTGCGGTAAACTATACACCGATGTTGATACCGTGCGCAGGAAAAAGACCCTGCTATGGATGGGCATCGGGTCATTGTTATTGTTTGTATTGCTGAGGGCAATAGATATTTATGGCGACCCCGGCCATTGGAGCCAGCAAAAGAACGGGGTACTCAGTTTCCTCTCTTTTATGAATGTACAGAAATACCCGCCGTCCTTACTTTATCTTACGGCAACCATTGGTTGCGCCCTCCTGTTTTTAGCGCTGGCAAAAGATTCGGCAGGACGGTTTGCAAAGATCATTATCGTATACGGAAGGGTCCCTTTCTTTTATTATATCCTTCATTTTTATTTATTGCACATTATCAGTATCGCTCTTTACCTGTCCCGCGGCCATAGTTTTTCGCAGGGGATGCAGGGGGTACCGGGTTTACCATTCAAGTTTGCCATCCCTGGTGAAGGGTACAGCCTTTGGGTCGTTTATGCGATATGGTTAGCCGTAGTTATCGCCCTGTACCCTCTTTGCAAAAGATATGATCGATACAAGACCGCCCATCCTGAAAAAAAGTGGCTGAGCTATCTGTAATATTGGATATTAGCAGAAGAAATATCATCCTGGAAAATGATCCTGGAAAAAAATAATGAACAATGGCCAATTGAAATGCACGCACTGATTGCAGCGCTGCAACATCATAAATTATTATTCGAAAACGGATTGGTAAGGGTACTGGCCAATAAACTTCAATTATGAAAGCAAAATCAATCAAAGGAAAATCAACCCCAGAAATTAAAACAGCATTGGAAGAAAGCATGGCTGATGGTTTTACACCAACACTTGCCATCTGCTTTATTTCAAAAAGCCAGGACATAAAAGCCATCAGTGAATTACTGGGCGGTGCAGGTATAGCCATCTTTGGCTGCACCACCAATGGCGAGTTCATTGATGAAGTAACAGAGAAAGGTTCTGCAGCAATCCTGTTACTAGATATGAACAAGGATCATTTTCAAATTTATTTTGAAGAATACCCTGGAGCCAATTATCGTGAAGTTGCAAAAGGCGTTGCGAAAAACGCCTGCGAAAAATTTAAATTACCAGCTTTTTTATTAGGCCTCAGTCACCAGGCAGTAGATGGGGAAGAAATTTTACGTGGATTGGAAGATATGGTTGGCCCGGCAGTAAATGTGTTTGGTGGCTGTGCGGGGGATGATTATTCATTTACCGAGCAGTTTGTTTTTACCAATGGAAAAGATAGCAACCAGGCTATAGTATGTCTTGCGCTGGATGAAGCAAAAATTAATGTAAAGGGCATTGCCACCTGTGGCTGGAAAGCAATAGGTACTGAAAAAACAGTAACAAAAAGTGTAGGTAACCATGTTTATACAGTAGATAATATACCGGTGCTTGACATTACCGCCAAATACGGCGGCATTCAAAATGTATCACCGGATAACCAGGGTTTATTACTGGAAATAGCAGCTAATCTTCCTTTGCAATTGATAAGAGAAAAAGGAGATCCCATTATGAGGCCGGGCCTGATGATAGACTGGAGCGATCATTCATTTTACACCAGTGGTTCTGTGCCCCAGGGGTCTAAAGTAAAGTTCTCTGTACAGCCCGATCTTGATGTGATGGAAAAAGTGGTGAAAGGAGTTGAAAATTTAAAAGCTACCGAAATGCCTGAAGCCGATGCATTGGTCGTATTCAGTTGTGCCGGAAGAATACTTTCATTCGGCCCCATGATGAATACGGAACTGGAAGGAATAAAGCATGTGTGGAATGTGCCCATGGCAGGTATGTTCAGCAATGGCGAACTCGGGAGGGCTACCGGTGGAAATTTAGAAATGCATAACCTTACCGTTTGTTGTATAGCATTAAAAGAAAAATAAATGAATCAAAAGCTTCAGCAATTATTGGATTCCATTCAGCAGTCGGCACATTTAAGTGACCATGAAAAAAATGCATTGTCAAAAATGATTAAAGATGCTGATAAAGAATTTGAAATAACAACCTTCAAACTCGACCGCACCGAAAAAGTAAAACGCACTACAGCCATACTTTTAGAAGAGACCATTGAAGAACTTGAACAAAAAAGAAAAGCAGTTGAAGCACAGAACCGGGAACTGGAAATTGAAACTTCACTCGAAAGAGTAAGAACAGTTGCCATGAGTATGAATAAGCCAGATGACATGTTGAATGTTTGCCGGATTATTTCAGAACAATTGGAATTACTGAAAGTAAAAGATATCCGCAATGTGCAAACTGCAATCATTTATGAAGGCAAGGGCACCTACTTTAATTATGA
>JAYWAN010000047.1:0-6339 GCA_043782405.1 Chitinophagaceae bacterium | reverse complement strand
GCAGCACTCATTCCACTATCTACACCACAACCAGCAGCCTCTACCGCAATAATATTTACTTTTTTATCTTCCAGGAAATGATAAAATGCACCGGCTGCATTACTACCCCCACCCACACACGCAATTACATGGGTTGGTAATTCACTACCGGTTTTCTGCACCAGCTGTTTTTTAATTTCTTCACTGATCACGCTCTGAAAACGGGCAACCATATCGGGATAAGGATGCGGTCCCACCACGCTGCCAATGATATAATGAGTATCCACGGGATTATTTATCCAATCCCTTATCGCTTCATTGGTGGCATCTTTTAATGTCTGGCTGCCGCTCATTGCGGGCACCACCCTTGCGCCCAGCATTTTCATCCTGGCCACATTGGGTGCCTGGCGTTCAATATCTTTTTGTCCCATGTAAACGATACATTCAAGCCCTTTCAATGCACAGACGGTTGCAGTGGCAACACCATGCTGGCCTGCGCCCGTTTCGGCAATTATCCTTCGCTTGCCCAACCGTTGCGCCAGTAATAACTGCCCAATGGTGTTATTTATTTTATGTGCTCCGGTATGGCAAAGGTCTTCCCGCTTTAAAAATATTTGAGCGCCATATTTTTCACTTAATCGTTCGGCAAAAAAAAGCGGCGTTGGCCTGCCCACGTAATCTGTAAGCAATTGTTGAAATTCTTTTTGAAAACCTTCTTCATAAATTATTTTCAAATAATTATCCTGTAATTCTTTTACATTAGGGTATAACATTTCCGGGACGAATGCTCCGCCGAAATTTCCGTAATAGCCATGTTCGTTTACAATGAAATTCATTTTTATTTTTTTTGTTACCGGTATTTGTAATCCTGTTGGGCATCCTTGTACCACAGACCATAGCCAAACTTTTATCGCAGTGGTGAGGCCAGCATCAACTGCAAAAATTTCAGGTCAAGCCACCGGTCAAACTTATACCCTACCTGTTTAAAATGCGCCACTTCTATAAATCCAAAACTTTTGTGCAGGTGCAGGCTCACTTCATTGCTGGCATCAATGCCAGCAATGATGGTATGCATTTTCATTTGCCCTGCTGCTTCAATGATCGGCGTCATCAATAATTTTCCAACGCCCCTTCCTCTTGCAGCCGTAGCAACATGCACCGTATTCTCCACCGAGTATTGATAAGCCGTCGGTACCCGAAAAGGGCCAATGGAACTCAACCCCAGTATCACATCCTCCTCTTCTGCAACAAATACAGGGAATCCCTCACGCTGCCTTCCTTCAAACCATGCCTTCCGCATTTCCAATGTATGTGGTTCATAATAATAAACTGCCGTAGTATGCAGGATGATATCATTGTAGATATCCAATATCTGCGGCAGGTCATTTTCTGTTGCATGCCTTACAGTGATCATATCAATATCGCTTAACTGTTCTTTAATCCCTGTTTAAATTGTAATACCAGCGCCATGTCTTTTACCCCGGGTTCTTTTTCAAACTTACTGTTAATATCAACGCCATAGAAATCGGGATGCTTAAATTTTTTCAGCGCTTCCACATCACCAACACTGATCCCGCCGCTGATAAAAAATGGTTTTTCGATCTTTGCTTTGGTGAGTATCTTCCAATCAAATTTTTCACCATTACCGCCGGGATCTTTTCCTGCTGTATCAAATAAATAATAATCGCACACTGCATCATATTCAGCGATCATTTCATCAATATTACTTTTTGCATCAACACTAAATGCTTTTATCACTTCTACTTCTGTCGACAGGTCTTCACACATTTCTGCCGATTCATTGCCATGCAACTGCACTACATCCAATCCATAGTCCTCGATGGCATCCAGCACATCTATCATTTCGGGGTTTACAAATACGCCCACTTTTTTCAGGTCAAAATCCGAGTTCTTTAATGCAGCCTTATCGATCTTATCTCCGATATACCTTGGTGAATTTTTATGAAATATTAATCCGGCAAAATCGATATTCAATCCTTCCAGCTGCTGTAATTGTTTCAATTGGGTAATTCCACATACTTTAATGTTCATACTATTGTTGTTTTAATTGTTGTACAAATTGTTCAAATGCCCTGCCGGGGTCTTTTTCTTTCATGAATTTTTCTCCTATCAAAAAACCTTTAAACCCTGCCTGCTTAAAAATATTTATTGTGTGCGTATCATCTATCCCGCTTTCCGCGATCTTTATCTTATCTGCGGGTATCCGTTCACTTAACTCAATACTTTTATTGATATCTACTGTAAATGACCGCAGGTCCCGGTTATTCACCCCTACCAATTCAGTTTCATCACAAATATGCCTTAATTCCTCTTCACTATGAATTTCCAGTAACACTTCCAACTGCAATTGTTTTGCAAATGCAGCCAGTTCTTTTACACGCCCGGCCGTTAAGCAGGCCGCGATCAATAAGATCACATCTGCACCAATGGCCTTTGCTTCCAGCAACTGGTATTCATCAATGATAAAATCCTTCCTGAGTATGGGGATTTTATTTATTCTTGCCAACAGCAGGTCGGCATTACTGCCACCAAAAAAATGATCATCAGTTAAAACAGAGAGGCAACTCGCACCTCCTGCAGTATATGCACTTGTGACCGATACCACATCGGCCACATCATTGATGATCCCCCTGGATGGAGACTGCCGCTTAAACTCTGCAATGATCCCTGTTCTTGTTTCATCCAGTAAAAATTCTTTCAGGGAAAACGTTTTCCTGTTGAACAATTCACTTTGCTGTAATACTTCAGCGGGAGCAAGCGTTTTTGCTTCTTCCACTACTATTTTTTTATGCGCTGTTATTTGCTCTAAAATATTCATTACTATACGCCGGTTATTTTTTGTAAAGACTGGTATGCTTTACCGCTCTCGAGGCTTTCCACGGCCATCTGGTAACACGCTGCATAGTTTTCATATTTACCGGTACATTGCAAAGCCATCGCTGCATTGGCCAGCACTACTGCATTCTGTGCCCATGTTCCTCCACCTTTTAAAATAGTGATGAATATTTTTGCCGCTTCTTCTACCGAATTGCCCCCATAAATATCCAACGGGCTTACGGTGCGTTTGCCCAGGTCTTCTGCACTGAAAATTTTCTCGCCGGCATTGGTGATCACTTTTGTATCACCGGTTAAAGAGATCTCGTCATAACCATCCATGCCATGAATGATGGTAAAAGCACTGGTTCCCTGTTGCAGCAGGTAATTATAAATTCTTGCCATTTCTAAGTTAAACACACCTACCAACTGATATTTTGGATGTGCAGGGTTTACCATGGGGCCCAGCATATTGAAAAATGTTCTTACTCCTAAATTTTTTCTTACCGGTCCCACTACTTTTAATGCAGGATGAAATAACGGCGCATGCAGGAAACAAATACAGGCTTCATCTAATTCTTTTTTGAGCGAATCGTTATCTGCTTTGAACTTGTACCCCAACTGCTCCATCACATTGCTGGAACCGCTAATGGAAGATGCCCCGTAATTGCCGTGCTTGGCAACTTTATTTCCCGTACCGGCAACAATAAAGCAACTGAGCGTGGAAATATTGAACGTGTTCTTACCGTCTCCCCCGGTTCCTACAATATCGATCACTTCATTCCCATCAAGGTCAACCATAACACAAAGCTCCATCAGCGCATCGCGGAATCCCTGTAATTCATCAATGGTGATACTGCGCATAAGGTACACCGTTATAAAAGCAGCGATCTCGGCATCGCTGTACATATTTTTTGAAATATTGTACAATACATCTTTGGCCTGTTCCCTTGAAAGGCTTTTGTGTTCGAATAAATAGTTTAATATTTTTTTCATTTCATTACCTTAACCAGTTACGTAAAATTGTTTCCCCATCGGGCGTTAGCACGCTCTCCGGGTGAAACTGCACACCCTGCACATCAAAGGTTTTATGTTGCAAGCCCATGATATAACCATTATCATCCCTTGCTGTCACTTCAAGCTCAGCAGGAAAATCTTCATCACTTACGATCCAGCTATGATAACGGCCCACTTCAATTTCGCCGGGCAATCCTTTCAGGATTGGTGACCCGGTCTTTAAAATTTTAATCGGGGTAGCCACACCATGAAAAACGGTGGCAAGGTTAACGAGTTTACCGCCAAAGGCCTCCGCAATGGCCTGGTGGCCCAAACATACGCCCAGTATAGATTTGGCAGGGGCGTATTGTTTTATCAATGGCAATAACAAACCTGCTTCTTCGGGGATGCCGGGGCCGGGCGATAAGATGATCTTATCATAATCCGCCAGTTTTTCCAGTGCGATCCCGTCATTACGGTACACATCAACTTTCAGCTGCGTAATTTTTTCAACCAGGTGAACGAGGTTGTAGGTAAAAGAATCGTAATTGTCGAATACTAATATTTTCATTGTTCATCATTAACGGTTCGTAGTTCGTAGCCGGCTCTGCAATTAACCATGAACCCATCCTAAATATTTTTTGCTAATTCAATAGCTTGTTTCAATGCATTCAATTTATTATTCACTTCCTGTAATTCACTTTCAGGATTACTTACTGCAACTATTCCTGCACCGGCCTGGTACTGCAGCGTATTATTCCTGCTTAAAAATGTCCGGATCATGATCGCATGGTTAACTGTTCCGTCAAAACCGATACAACCGATCGCTCCGCCATAATAGCCCCGTTTTACCCGCTCATACCCGTCGATGAGCTGCATGGCTTTAAATTTTGGTGCGCCACTTAAAGTACCGGCAGGGAAAGTGGTTGCCAATAACCGGAAGGGGTTGGCTCCCGGGGTAAGCGTTCCCGTTACCTCACTTACCAGGTGAATAACATGGCTGTAATAATTTATTTTTTTGTACTGCGTTACTTCCACTTCGCTGCACATGCGGCTGAGGTCATTTCTTGCCAGGTCAACCAGCATTACGTGCTCTGCATTTTCTTTTACGTCATTTTCAAGTTTAGTGGCAAGCGCTTTATCCTGTTCATCATCGCCTGTTCTTTTAAAAGTTCCGGCAATGGGATGAACCACGGCTTTATCATTTTGCACGATCAACTGGCTTTCGGGTGAAGACCCCATCAGTTTATAATCGCCATAATCAAAATAAAATAAATAAGGACTTGGATTGATACTCCTCAATGCACGGTAAACATTGAATTCGTCGCCGATGAAGCCCTGCTTAAACCTGCGGCTTAATACGATCTGGAACACATCCCCACGGTGGCAGGCACTGATCCCTTTCTTCACCATTTCAATATATGCAGCATCGGTAAGATCAGAACTTTCTTCTCCATTGGTTTTAAAAGGGAATACCGGAACGTCCTTACTTCTTATCAGGCTTTCTATTATTTCAATTTCAGATTCAATACCGTTGATCTTATTTTCACAGATGAATAATTCGTCTTTGAAATGATCGATGATAATGACATACTGGTAAAGCCGGTACCGCATTAAAGGTATTTCGTTGCTTCCTTCTCCTTCATTAGCGGGGTTGGGGCCGAGGTTGATCGAATCGAAAAATTGCACTGCATCATAACTGCTGTACCCAAATAATCCCTGTGCAACATTCACAGGTTTTACCGCCGGTTCGACGATCTCAAAGCGATGCATAAAATCCCAAAGGTGCTGGGGCACTGTTGCTCGTTCGGCAATTTTTATTCTCTCAGCATTTTGCCCGGGTAATTTAAATTCGATAGCAGATGCTGTTGTTATTTCAATACCCGCAATGGCATTGATACCGATAAACGAGTAGCTGTTCTCCCCCGCATGAAAATCAGTGCTCTCCAAAAGAATGGTGTCGCGGAACCTGTCACGCAGGCGCAGGTAGATACCCACCGGAGTGTATACATCGGCGAGCAGTTTTTTAAAACCTGTTTGTACCCGTATCTTCTTCATGGTATTAAATTAAAAACCCGGCAACTTGTGCCGGGTTCAACTATTTTATAATAAAAATACAATAGCAGGAAGGCACAATCATTTGACCATGCTCCACCACCAACCATTGTTATTTATTTTATTAATCGTCATATATATTGCAAATATGTATACAAATTCATTAATAAAAAAACTTTTTTGCTAAATTGAATAAATTTTACAAAATGATGATACAACAGAAACAGGATGGAAGTAAGGGCTCATTCTATGTAGAAGAGGCAGAAAATATACTGGCAGAAATGACCTATTCGATGGCGGGCACCGACCTGATGATCATTGACCATACCGAAGTTGCCGACGAACTAAGGGGAAAGAATGTGGGCTACCAACTGGTGCATACCGCTGTGGAATATGCACGCACTAATCATATAAAGATCCTTCCCTATGCCCCTTCGCCAAATCTGTATTTGATAAAAAGATGGCGGAATTCGG
>JAYWAN010000046.1:0-16984 GCA_043782405.1 Chitinophagaceae bacterium | reverse complement strand
TGAGAGAAGAAGATGCTGCAATTGCATCCGGGTATTTTGAGAAAGCAGGAGCAACAAAAAAGATTCAATTGCACCGGGGCGATGCATTGCAGATCATTCCGGAACTGAACGAAACCTGGGACCTTGTTTTCATTGATGCCGACAAAGTGAACTACATAAACTATTACGAATTAACTTTGCCAATGGTGAGAAAAGGGGGCTGGATACTGGCCGATAATGTGCTCTTTCATGGCGAAGTGCTGGACGAAAAGATATCCGGTAAAAATGCCAGGGCCATCCATGCGTTCAATGAACACGTAGCCAAAGACAAAAGAACAGAGCAGGTGATGCTGACGGTAAGGGACGGATTATTACTCATCCAAAAAACCTAAGAAATGCTGAAATTGCTGGTGTCTGTTTTATCCTCTTCGATAATGCTTTGCTGTAGTGCCCAACGGATCACAGCAGAACAATACATAGAACAATATAAAGACATTGCAATCAGCGAAATGAAACGTACAGGCGTACCCGCAGCTGTTACGCTGGCACAGGGTTTACTGGAAACAGAAAGCGGCAACAGCGAACTGGTAAAAAAATCAAACAATCATTTCGGGATAAAATGTAAAAATACCTGGACGGGTGCAAGTGTTACGCACGATGATGATGCCCTGGGAGAGTGTTTCCGTTCATACCAAAACGCAGGGGAAAGTTTTAAAGACCATAGTGATTTTTTGCATGCCAATACCCGCTATGGATTCCTGTTCAAACTGGAGCAGACAGATTACCAGGGATGGGCCTATGGTTTAAAACGGGCGGGCTATGCCACTAATCCGCGTTATCCCCAGATACTCATTAATAATATTGAACAGTATAACCTGCAGCAATACACGATACAGGCATTGCGTGAAATGCCGGGCTTCGACTCTTCGAGGTATACAAATAATAAACCTATTGATGTACCATTTAAATCAAATCCTGTTGGGCTAAAGAACGATGCCGACAGTGCCAAGGGCATCATTGAAAATATCCCTGATAAGATCACGGTGATCAATAAAAGCAAATGTGTATTTGCAAAAAAAGGCACTTCTTTATTGGCTATTGCCACAAGAAATAACATTAACCTCTCCCGGCTGCTCGATTATAATGACCTTAATACCGACGGGCTACTTGCACAGGACCAGTATGTGTTCCTGCAAAAAAAATCAAGAACAGGGACAACAGATCTTTATATGGCACTGCCCGGAGAAACACTTTATGATATTGCCCAAAAGAACGGTATATCATTGCAGGACCTTGCTGAATACAATCTCTTATTCGCTAATGATAACATTACTGCGGGAACAAAACTTTTTTTAAAGCCCGGATTAAAAACGGTTGATACCGAAAAGGCGCCTGCCGGTAAAGTAAAAACACATATCGTAAAACCTAAAGAGTTTTTATTTACCATCGCCAAAAAATATAATGTAACGGTACAGCAATTGATGAACTGGAATAAATTGCAAAGCGAGGTATTAAAGACAGGGCAGGAATTAATTGTATCCAATTAAATTTAACCAGCCGGCATTCGGCTATAATTGTAAAATAAAATGGTAATCGAAGTCCTTAATAAAAAATTCCAGCCTTACCTTAAGGCAGAGCAGATCCATGAGCAAATAGGCAAACTGGCTGCGCAGATCAATGAAGATTATAAAGGCAAACGCCCTTTATTCATTGCCATATTGAATGGCTCATTCATGTTTGCTGCCGATCTCTTCAAAGAACTCACCATTGATGCCGAAATATGCTTTATCAAACTGGCTTCTTACAAAGGAACCAGGTCAACCGGCAATGTGATCACTTCTATCGGCCTGGACGAACCGTTGAAAGACCGCCATGTGGTGATCGTGGAAGATATTGTTGACACTGGTAAAACCCTGCACGAATTTTTACCCCAATTGCTCAACCAGCAACCCGCGTCCTTAAAAATTGCTGCATTGTTGCATAAGCCAACTGCACTGGTATATCCGCTTACAATTGATTACCTTGGATTCAGTGTACCCAACAAATTTTTATTGGGATACGGACTCGATTATGATGGGCTGGGCCGCAACCTTAAGGAAATTTACCAGTTAGTGGAAGAATAGGCAGGCATCATTACAGGCGGAAAGATTGTCTTGTTAAGGTATTGAACATTTTATGTTATAAATATTACCTTGAAATTACGATTTGCACATATTGCCTTTTGCTTAATTGGATATACTGCCAATGCCCAGCATTACCTGAGGGGAGAGATCAAAGATGAAAAGAACCAGCCCCTCGAAAATGTGAAGATGCTGCTCCATTCCAATCATTATCTCTATTATTCGGGTAATTCGGGAGGTTTTGGTATCACTACCACTTCACTTTATGATTCTTTAACCCTAAGCCTTGATGGTTATGAAACAAAGACGGTTAAAGTAAATACCGATCAATGGCAGTATTTGAATTTAAAGATATTGCCTACTACGGTTAACCGTAACCGTCCGAAACTGATTTCGGTAACAAAGGACCTTAAGCAAACGACAAAATACCGCTGGTTTGTAAATGACGAGACTTATTTCCAGTTGGTGGAAAATGAATATGTAGAGGCAAAGGATTTCCCCAATACCGGCATATCGCTTAATATAAATAAAGCTTCTTACAGTAATGTGCGGCGCTTTATCAATATGGGCAGCACGGTACCACCTGATGCTGTCCGAACAGAAGAATTACTCAATTATTTTAACCTGCATTACCGTGAGCCTGAGAACGGCAGCATCTTCAGGATCGAATCGCAACTGGCTTCCTGTCCCTGGGATGGGGAAAAACAATTGCTGATCATCGATGTCAATGCAAAAAAGGTCGACCTGGATAAAGTACCTCCCGGCAATTTTGTTTTTTTGATCGATGCATCGGGTAGTATGGATATGCCTAACCGCCTTCCTTTATTGAAAGCGGCATTCCAGCTTTTTGTAAAGAACCTGCGTGATAAGGATACCGTTTCAATTGTTGCCTATGGAGGTACGGTCGGTATCTGGTTGCAACCCACCGGCGGTGCAGAAAAAGAAAAGATCATAAAATCCATTGAAGAACTTACTGCCATTGGAGATACGCCTGGCGAGGCAGCGATCATGACTGCTTATAAAATGGCCCGGAATACTTTTATCAGGGGAGGAAATAACCGGGTGATACTGGCAACGGACGGCGATTTTAATGTGGGCCTTAGTTCAGAGAAAGCGCTGGACGACCTGATAACAAAGGAACGGCAAACAGGTGTTTACCTTACCTGCCTTGGGGTAGGCATGGGTAATTTTAAAGATTCAAAATTAGAGACGCTGGCCAAAAGAGGCAATGGTAATTATGCTTACCTGGATGACATCAATGAAGCAGAAAAAGTATTGGTCAAAGAACTGACGCAAAATTTTTATGCTGTTGCCGATGATGTTTTTATGAACCTGCAGTTTAACCCAAAACTGGTAAAGTCGTACCGGCTTATCGGTTTTGATAACAGGCGGGATGCTGTAACAGATAATAATATTGAATTGGAAGGAGGCGTGATAGGAAGCGGTAACAGTGTGATGGCTGTTTTTGAGATCATACCTGCTAACGATAAAGTCTTATCCGGTGATGGGGCTGGCGGGGTAGCAAACCTGTCGATGCGTTACAACTGCTGCGATGATACTGCTCATCGGCAGATCGCCTATACATGCCCAGTTAATCTTAATGAATTTAAAAACATGGACAGGGAATTCCAGTTTGCAACCGCAGTAGCAATGTTTGGATTAAAATTAAAGCAATCAAAATATGTCAGGGATGTGGATTGGGACGATATCCAAACCATTGCACAGAATAGTTACAACGAAAAGAGTTTTTTACAAACAGAGTTCCTGCAATTGATAGAAAAAGCTAAAAAAATATATACTTCTAAAAAGAAAAAGAAGAAAGACAAGGATTAACTGAACATCTCCCTTACCTTATCAAAAAAAGATTTATCATTCTTTTCGGGCTTGGGTACAAAATTCTGTGACTGCTGAAGTTTCTCCAGCATTTGTTTTTCTTCTGTGCTGGTATGTTGTGGTGTCCATACATTTACCTGTATCAGCTGGTCGCCTTTTTCATAACTGTTTACATTGGGGAATCCCTTGCCTTTAAGCCGGAAGATCTTTCCGCTCTGTGTGCCGGGTGGTATCTTTATTTTAGCCCTTCCGTCGATGGTAGGCACTTCTACCTGGGTACCGAATATCGCATCGGGTATAGATATATGCAGGTCAAAAGCCACATTCAATCCGTCTCTGTGTAATTGTGGATGCGCTTCTTCTTCGATCAGTACGATGAGGTCGCCCGCAGCGCCGCCCCTTTCACCCGCATTACCTTTTCCACCAATACTCAGCTGCATACCTTCCTGCACGCCGGCGGGTATATCAATGGATACAGTCTCTTCACCATATAGACGGCCTTCACCCTTGCAGGATGTGCATTTATGCGTAACCGTTGATCCTTCGCCATTACAGGTAGGGCAGGTTGTAACTGTTTGCATTTGCCCTAAAAAAGTATTCTGCACCCTGCGTACCTGTCCGCTTCCGCTGCAGGTGCTGCAGGTTTGCAGGCTGTTCTTATCTTTTGCACCGTTACCGCCACAGGTGGTGCAGGGGACATATTTTTTTACCTTGATGGTTTTGGTAGCGCCCTTGGCGATCTCTTCAAAATTGAGTTTGAGTTTTACACGAAGGTTACTGCCCCTTATACCACGTGTACGGCTACCCGAACTTCTGCGGTTATTGCCGCCGCCAAAAAAACTTCCAAAGGGGCTGTCATCGCCAAAAATATCGCCGAACTGGCTGAAGATATCATCCATGTTCATGCCGCTGCCACTATGCCCGCCGCCACCACGGCCGGGGGCAAACGCCTGGTGGCCAAATCTGTCGTACTGCGCACGCTTATCCGTATCACTCAATATCTCGTAAGCCTCAGCAGCTTCCTTGAATTTCTCTTCTGCGGATTTATCCCCCGGGTTTCGGTCGGGATGAAATTGCATGGCCACCTTGCGGTAGGCTTTTTTTATGTCATCCTGCGACGAAGATTTGGAAACACCCAGTATCTCGTAAAAATCTTTTTTCATAATACATTAATGTGCGAATGTGCAGATGTGTGAATGTGCAAATGTGCAGATATGTAGATGGGGTGCTTATAATTTGCACATTTACCATCTGCATATCTACATATCAACTGATTTACTTTCCTACCACCACTTTAGCAAAGCGGATAATTTTATCATTCAGGTAATATCCTTTTTCAACTTCATCAATCACTTTGCCCTTCATGTCTGCAGCTGCAGGCACTTCTGTAATGGCTTCGTGTAGTTCTGCATCAAAATCTGCATGGATACTTTCCATGGCTTTTAACCCTTTGGACTGTAACCTGCTTCTGAGCTTATTAAAGATCAACCGGATGCCGGCTACATCTATTGTGGCATCGGCATCCTGCAATTGCTTTTCTGCACGGTCGCAATCATCCACTACTTCCAGTAATGAAGTAATTACATCCTTACCTGCTGTCTGAATCAATTCATTCCTTTCCCTGGCATTGCGGCGCTTATAATTATCGAATTCAGCAACAAGGCGCAGATATTTGTCTTTTTGTTCATCCAGTTCCAACTGCATTTTTTCCAAAATGTCTTCAGCACCCTCATTGCTTAAATGTGTATTGCCCGGTACATCAGCGTCGGCATTGATATTCATCTCTTCAGGTATGATCGTTTCTTTTTCTGCCATAAATAAAAATTAGCTCAATTTACCCGCCCCTGGTTGGGGACAGCATTAAAAATTGTTCGCAAAGGTACAACAGTCAAACATTTTGCCAATGGCTCATTTGCAGTCAAATTGGCGGGGCGAAAGTCGATAGGTAATGGTCAATGGTCAATGAGTCACTAATGGTAATTGAGATTATTGGACCCCATGGGTATTATACCGCACCAAATGGCCTGTTGGCCATCCACCATTCACTACCTTTGCCTTATGAAGAGCATTTTCCTGAACAAAAAGATCAGCCGCAGGGTGGAAATGGGGCATCCATGGATATTTGGCAATGAAGTGAATACCGGCAAAGCACTGGATACTGCAGCGAAAGCCGGCGAGATAGTGGATGTATACACCCACGATAAAAAATTCATAGGCAGGGGCTATATCAATCCCCAATCACAAATAATGGTACGCCTGCTTACCAGGGATAAGAACGAGACCATTGACGATAACTTTTTCTTCAACCGCATAAAAAAAGGATGGGAATACCGGCAACGGATCGGGTATAGCGAAAACTGCCGGCTGGTATTTGGGGAAGCGGATGATCTTCCACAACTCATCATTGATAAGTTCAATGACTATTTCATTATTCAAACGCTGGCACTTGGTATCGATGTGTGGAAACCCGCTATTGTGAATGCCCTGGAAAAAATTTTTTCTCCCAAAGGCATTTATGAACGCAATGATGTACCGGTGAGGGAACTGGAAGGGATGGAACAGCATAAAGGGTTTCTTTCCCCATCATTTGATACCAATATCATCATTAACGAGAATGGGATAAAATTCCATGTAGATATTGCCAACGGGCAGAAGACAGGATTTTTTTTAGACCAGCAGGATAACCGGCGTGCCATACAGCATATTGTAAAAGATGCTGATGTACTGGGGGCTTTTTGTTATACGGGTTCTTTTGAAATAAGTGCTGCACATTATGGGGCAAGATCAGTTTTGGGATTGGACATCTCTGCCAGTGCAATTGAGATGTGTAAGAAGAATGCAGCATTAAACAATTTGGAAAAGGTATGCACTTTTGAATGTGTGAATGCATTTGATGTATTAAAAGGATGGACAAAGGAAGGGAAACAATGGGATGTGGTAATGCTTGATCCGCCCTCCTTTACCAAGAGCCGTGCAAATATTGATAAAGCTGTTGCAGGATATAAGGAAATTAATTTGCGTGGAATTAAACTGGTAAAGCCCGGTGGATTCCTTGTCACTTCAAGCTGCACCAACCTGGTGCAACCCGAATTGTTTTTAGACATTATCCAGATGGCGGCCAATGATGCCAAGCGAAAGATAAGGCAGGTGGTATTCAATGCACAGTCGGCCGACCATCCCATCATACGCGGACAGGAAAATACGCACTATCTTAAATTCTTGATTGTACAGGTGATGTGAAGATGCAGTAAGCAGATTATTTTACTACAATGAATTTACCGGATTCAATAACTTTTCCGTTCTTACCCAGTAATTTGTAGAGATAGATACCGCGATAAAAATCATCAAGCGGTACATTCAGTCTTGGCCCAATATTATTTACAGTGTAAACCTTTTTACCCATGAAAGCATAGATCTCGAAAGACATGGAATTTTCGTAACCATGGAGGAAATCAAAATTGATCACCGTGGTGGCAGGATTTGGATAGAACTTTAGCAGTTTTGCAGAAGGATCACCGGGTTTATTTTGCGCAAAAGAAGTAAAAGTTAATCCAATCAATACAATAAATATGTAAACAATTTTTTTCAACACAGTAAAAATACTAAAATGTTTCAAATAATCAACACTTTATAAAAATCCGGAAAAATAGGTTATCATGCTAAATATATAAAAAAGTGCTAATCAGTAAAAATATATTTAGTCAAGGGAAGCCAGCAACTGGTTAATGGCTTCAAAATTTGGCAATTCACCCGCAGCTTCTAGTACTTCGGCATAGCGTATGATACCTTCCCCGTCTATCACAAAAGCCGAGCGTTTGCTTACCCCCTTCATCTCCAGTATCCAGTCATTGTATAAACTGTCATAAGCAGCAGAGGCCTCTTTATTAAAATCACTTAGCAATAGAAAATTATAGTGCTGGTCTTCTTTAAATTTCTTAAGGGTAATAACAGAATCAACCGATATACCGATTACCTGTGCATTTGCATTGTTGTAGCGGCCGATATCATCACGTACTGCACATAACTCTTTGGTACAAACGCCGGTGAATGCTTGGGGAAAAAATAGTAGCAGAACATTTTTACCTTTGAGGTCATGGAGATTTACTTTGTTCTTATCCGTATCGAATAAGCTGAATTCCGGTGCTGCCTTGCCAATTTCAATTGCCATATTGGAGATATTATTTTTGTAAAGATAGGTGTTGTGTAAAAATTGTTAACAGGTATTGCTGCCTTTTGGTTTAATTAGCAGGATAATATTTTGAACCAAAACCAATTTTATTATGAACAAGTACATTACAGAATTTATCGGCGCCCTCTTCCTGGTATTAGGAGCAATACTGGCAGGAGCCCCCGGAGCTGCCCTGGCATTAATGATCATGGTGTATGCAGGCGGACATATTTCCGGCGCACATTACAATCCTGCTGTTACCCTTGCCATCTGGATGCGGGGTAAAATTGAAATGAAAGATGCGATCATGTATTGGATATTTCAGTTAGCCGGTGCAGCTGCAGCTGCCCTGATAGCTGTGTATGTTTTTAAAACAGAAGGATCGGGTAGCTGTGCAATACCTGATGATGGTACGGTTAAAGCAATAGGCGCCGAATTGTTAGGAACCTTCGCCCTTGCCTATGTTGTTTTAAATGTAGCAACAGCCAAAGGAACGGCGGGTAATAGTTTTTATGGACTTGCCATAGGTGGTACCGTACTGGCAATGGCTATCGGGCTCGGAAAATTTTCAGGTGGGGCTTATAACCCTGCTGTTGCGCTTGGATTATGCATACAAAAATCATTCTGCTGGGATAATATCCTTATCTATGTTTTCAGCACACTCGGGGGCGGAGCAGTAGCTGCATTGGTGTTTAGTTTGAATAATCCGGATGATAAGTAAGAAATGGTAATGGTCAATAGGTAAGGATCTATAATCACAGGCTGCCATCAGCACCCATCTTCATAAAATAAGTAAGCCCCTCCAGGAAAAGAGGGGCTTTTGTTATCCAAACAATCCATAAAAACAAAAATCTTTGGTTTGTTAGCACACGACTTTTGAAATTTGGATTGAATATTCCTGTCTAAAATCTTGGGCACCTCACGGCATCGCTGCTGCTGTTATCATGGGTTAAATACCTTTGCCAGGTGAGGCCGATCTCTAAACCTCCACGCCCGCCACTGGCCGATTTCAATTGTGAAATATTGGCATCATAACTTACAGAAACTGCCAATGGTTTAAACTCCAGTTTTACAACCGGTACCAATGCATCTTTCCATCTTAGAAAAGCACCGGCATGAAGGATATATCTTGGGTCTTCCATATCATCCAGTTTCCAGGAGATCAATGCTCCGCCGATCATTTCCGTATAGGTACCCTGCTTCGAATAATCGGCCTGTATAGTAAGGAAGGAATATTCATTCACATTCATCCTTACACCTGCAGACCCCACCCATTTCGGCACCATTTCATAATCTGTATTCCCATAAAATGACACTTTGGACGATTTATTGAAATGATGATAGGCCACAGCAAGAAAAATATTATTATCGGTGTTGTCGCCAACCTGTGTATTAAAGCTCATGCCCACACTCCCGTCAAAATATGAATATGCCGTCTTGCTGAAATTTTCGCCATCTGCAAGCGTACCGTTATAACCCGTTCCGTCAAATTGACTATTCGTGGTTATCTTGCTCCGGTCGATCCTACGTTGCACCAATCCCCCCATGAAACCGATAGACAGGTACCTGTTCTTCTCAGCACTCAGTGATTTATGATAATTCAGCGTTGGTAATACATGTGTAGCTGTCAGGGCAGCAGATCCAGCCTTGTCATAAAGCAGTTGCCCGCCCAGGGTTAAAAAATCATTGGACCTGCCAACTGGTAATTTATATTCTCCATTCAATGATACCGTCTGGTAAGGGATGGTAACGCTATTCCACTGTGTCCTGTAAACCGATTGCACCCGCACATCACCACTGAAAATACCGGCCAAGGCAGGATTCCTGAGCAATGGGGCTTCAAAAAATTGGGAAAAGTGTATATCCTGCGCAATGATATGGGTACTAAGAAAAAGCAGGATAACCAGGCTCCACATTGATTTGTGTAGACCTCTCTTCATGGGATCGGATTTAGGATTGTTTATTTAGCTGTTTAAAGCTGTAGTATAAACGGAATTATTAGATTTTTAGTATTGGAAAAGTAAAATGCAGCTGACTTATTTGTACTTGGCATATACATAAAAGAAAACCCCTTACATATGCAAGGGGTTTTCTTTTAATATCATAAATATTTAGCTCTTTACAGGAGTAGCTGTAGCCGAAGCGTTGGTAGTAGCTGGTTTAACAGCGGCCTTGGTCTTTATTTTAGCGGTCTTACCTGCTTTCGCTGGTTTTGTGCTAATTGTTTCTTTTGCTTTCAGTTCAGCATCTGCTTTTATTTTAGCATCATTTTCTGCTGTCCATTTGTCAAAATCTTCGGCACTCAAAACGTCACCGCTGATCTTGATCTGCTTGATCTCATCCACACCGGCAAATTTTACCGTTAAGGTCTTATCAAAATGACTGATACCAGCAGCATTGTATGTAGCATTGATGGTACCTGTTTTACCCGGGGCAATGGGCTCTTTGGTGTAGTTGGAAATTGTACAACCACATGTTGGGTTTGCCTGCTCAATAATAAGCGGGTCTTTACTGATATTGGTTACAGTAAATACTGCGGGAATGGGGTTACCCACTTTAATTTTTCCAAGATCAATTGCTTCAGCAGTAAATTTTGCTACATCAGCAACTGTTTTTGCCGCAGGTTGTGCAAACAATACAGTAGAAAGTGTAAGTGCTGTCAGTGATAAAATTATTTTCTTCATCTTATGTTGTTTTTATTGGTTTAATTTTTAAGGTCGTTCAGGCTTTTATTTTCCGGTGCAGAAGAAGCCGGTGTCTTCCATACTTCACCGGTAATGGTGATCTGTTTGGTCTGTGTACCATTATAAGTAATGGTGATAAATTTTGTAAAAGGGCCTTCAGCTGCGGCATTGTAACCTACCGTGATCTTTGTGCCGCTACCCGGTGCTACCACTTTATCTTTTTCCCACTCCGGTGTAGTACATCCGCAACTGGCCTGTACGTTTACAATCTTTAATGAGTCTCCACTTTTATTCGATACTTCAAAAATATGTACTACTGGTTTACCCTGCGGGATCTTACCAAAATTGAATTCCTTCTCTTTTAAGATCAGTAATTCTTCCGGAGCAACAGCAGTAGTGGTAACCGCTGTTGTCTGTGCACCTGCGGCTGCAAACAATAAGAGCGCAAAAATCAGGGTAGCTATTTTTTTCATATTTAATTGATGAATTTCGCAATCCAAAGATACTAAAACGAATAAATAGTCCCTAAATTGTAACCCCGTTAGGAGATTTTTAACAAAGCTGCCCACATAATTTATATTTTTGTGGCACACAACCGGCTATATGGATATAATTAATACCAATGATGCTGCCCTGCAGGAGAAATTGAGTTTTGAACACTTCCGGAATGAAGTGTTGAAGGATTTTCGTGTTGCCTGCGAGAGCAGGCAGACCAGCCTTCTTGGGAGAAAAGAGGTATTGACAGGGAAGGCCAAATTCGGAATTTTTGGAGATGGAAAGGAAATTGCGCAGGTTGCGATGGCTAAATTTTTTAAGCCCGGCGATTTCAGGGCTGGATATTACCGCGACCAGACATTTATGTTTGCTGCCGGACTTGCTACCGTTGAACAATTCTTTGCACAGTTATATGCCGATTCAGATGTGGCCCACGATCCCTTTAGCGCAGGCCGCCAGATGAATGCGCATTTTGCCACTAAAACCGTTGATGAAAACGGCGACTGGCTTAACCTTGCACAATTAAAGAATGTAAGCAGTGATATTGCCCCAACAGCGGGACAGATGCCCCGGGCATTAGGACTTGCATTTGCCTCTAAATTTTTCCGGAATGTAACACAGCTGAAAGACGAAAAGGAACTAAGTGATAACGGTAATGAGATCTGTTTCTGCACCATTGGCGATGCATCTACCAGCGAGGGGCATTTCTGGGAAACGATTAATGCCGCAGGCGTACTGCAGGTACCCCTTGCCGTTTTTGTATGGGATGATGGCTATGGTATTTCGGTGCCTAAAAAATACCAGACCACAAAGGGCTCTGTTTCGGAAGCCTTAAAAGGTTTCCAGAAAAAAGACGGTACCAATGGTATCGAAATTTATAAATTAAAAGGATGGGATTATGCAGGCATGTGCGAAATACTGGAACCCGCCATCCAAAAGATACGCGATACACATACGCCTGCACTTTTTCATGTGGAAGAGATTACACAACCACAGGGTCACTCAACTTCGGGTAGCCATGAACGGTATAAAACACCCGAACGCCTTTCCTGGGAAAAAGAATGGGATGGTGTAAAAAAAATGCGGGAATGGATCATTGCCAATGCGCTTGCAGAAGAACATGAACTGACTGCGATAGAAGAGGAAGCGGCCGCTTTTGTGAAGGCAGGTAAACAAAATGCCTGGGAAAAGTACATCAGCCCGATAAAGGGAATGGTGGCAAAGGCCGTTGAATTGCTGAAAGCCACTGAAGCGAATTATCCTGAGCATGCTGAGCTTATCACAGAATTGACTGCATTGCGTGAGCCTGAGCGCAGGGATGTGATGAAGGCGATGGCAAGGGCAATTGATATTGCAGGTACCGGGGCAATTGAACTCAACAATTATTACGCACAGCTTAAAACAGACAGTGCAAAAACCTATAACAGTTATTTATATAACGAAAGCAGGCGGTCGGCTTTGAAAGTTCCGGTGATAGTCCCTTATTTTACAGATGACAGCCCTTTGGTAAATGGTTATGAAGTACTGAATAAATATTTTGATGAACTGTTTACCACCAATAAAAAAGTTGCAGCATTTGGGGAAGACCTTGGTTTTATCGGCGACGTGAACCAGGGTTTCAGCGGCCTGCAGGAAAAGCATGGCGATCAGCGTATATTCGATACCGGTATAAGAGAGCTCACTATAATGGGGCAGGGGATCGGTATGGCACTGCGGGGACTAAGGCCAATAGCAGAGATCCAGTACCTCGATTATCTATTGTATGGATTGCAGCCATTAAGTGATGATGTTTGCACCACGCATTTCCGTACAGCAGGGCAGCAGTCATGCCCGCTCATTGTACGCACCCGCGGGCACAGGCTGGAGGGCATCTGGCACAGTGGTTCGCCAATGGGCATGATCATTAATGCACTCAGGGGTATGTATGTTTGCGTGCCGCGAAATATGGTACAGGCCGCAGGGATGTACAATACCTTATTGCAGGGCAACGATCCGGGCCTTGTCATCGAATGCCTCAACGGCTACCGGTTAAAGGAAAAACTTCCTGCCAACTTAATGGCATATACGGTACCGTTAGGTGTGCCGGAGACCGTAAAAGAAGGAACGGACATAACTATCGTGACCTATGGCTCCACCCTGCGCATTGTACTGGAAGCAACAGTAATAGCAGATAAAATGGGTATCAGCTGCGAAGTGGTGGATGTGCAGACCTTATTGCCTTTTGATATTCATCATAAGATCGTTACCTCATTGCAAAAGACTAACCGCATTGTCTTCGTAGACGAAGATGTGCCCGGAGGTGCCGCAGCATACCTGTTTAATAAAGTGATGGAAGAACAGGGAGGATATAAATACCTGGATGTTTCTCCAAGAACGATTACAGCAAAAGCGCACCGCCCTTCTTATGGAAGTGATGGCGATTATTTCAGTAAACCGAATGTGGAGGATATTGTGGGGGTGTTGAAGGAGATGATGGCAGAATAGATGTGTAGATATGTAAATCTGTAGATGTGCAGATTTCTGATGTTTCAGGTACGAAGCATCTCAACGAATATTTATTATTTTGTATGAAACTCACGCTTTACCAGGTTGATGCTTTTACCAATAAGCTTTTTAGTGGCAACCCCGCAGCTGTAATTCCGCTGGAGAATTGGCTCGATGATGTATTGATGCAGCAGATCGCTTTGGAGAATAATCTTTCCGAAACTGTTTTTATTGTTCCTGCAACAGATGCTGGCGCTGATTATGAAATAAGGTGGTTTACCCCGGGCCTGGAGATTAATTTATGCGGCCATGCTACTTTGGCAAGCGCCTATACCTTGTTCAATATTTTAAATTTTCACAAGCCCGAGATCAGGTTCAGTTCAAAAAGCGGCATTTTAAAAATAACAAGGCAGGAGGATTTTTTCGTGATGGATTTTCCGAGTTGGAAACCCGAACGTGTAGAAGAATATACCAATGATTTAAGTATGATATTAGGCAGCCCGGAAATAGTAGGTGTTTATCAATACCGCGATCTGTTGGTTGAACTGGTGAATGAAGATGCCATTAGAAAATGCCAGCCCGATTTTACTCTCATGAAAAAACATTTCGACAAGATGATCATTACAGCGCCCGGCAAAGATGTTGATTTTGTCTCCCGCTTCTTTGCTCCCGGTGTTGGTATCGATGAAGATCCTGTTACGGGTTCGGCACATTCACAACTGATCCCTTTCTGGAGTGAGAAATTAAGTAAGATGAAGTTGCATGCCCTCCAATTATCCAAACGCGGTGGCGAAATATGGTGCGAACAGGTCAGTGATGAAAGGGTTACCATGAGTGGTAACTGCGTCTTTTACATGAAGGGGGAAATATCACTTTAACTCTGGTGATCATGCTTTTATTTTTTTATAAGGCTGTTGCGTTTTATCGATTTTATTGCTAAGTTTATATCCGGTTGCCCGGCAATTTTAAAACGATCTGTATTACAGGTCCGTTATACCATTAAAATAATAAATATGAAAAAGTGCACCCTGGGTCTTGTTATCTTGCTCTTCATGTCGGTTAAAACAATTGCACAGCCGTTTACGATGAATCCGGCAATTGTTCCCACTGAACTTACGATGCATGCTTTTAAGCCGGCAGGTGCGGATAAACTTAATGGCAATATCAGTATTACCACCGTTACCCAGGTAAAGGATACACTTTATTTTTTTATCAAAGGTTTCAGTATTTATTCGCCGGCTTATGCAGGCATAGCGGTAAAGGATAAGAGCAATTCTGCAGAAGTGGGGTTATTCAAGGAAAACTGGCTGAAACCCAGCAAGGGCGGCAATACAGGTGATAAGGGTGTTTGGGAAGAGAAATTCAAGACAGAAGGCGATATCGGGATAAGGGTGATCGCAAAGACCAAACCCTGCGATTATTCTATCGTGGTATGGAATGGGAAAGATATAGATGTAACAGTACCATCTGCATTTTCCTACAAAGAGGGCGGGGCTGGAGGTGGTGGAATTGGCGGGTTCCTCAAATCTAACCTGGTGTATATCCTCATCGGATTGCTTTTGGTTGCTGTGCTTTTCCTTTTATTAAAACTTAAAAAAAGAAAATCATGAAAAGGATAAAAATAACAGGCTTCATCATTGCTGCCCTGCTGTTCAATACCGGTATGGTATATGCGCAATCGCCAACCGATGGGATGGTGGATGCCATTAACCAGATGGGCGATGATGAGGTGCAGAATATCCAGGACCACTGGGGGCACCTGGAAAATGTGGGCGATATCATTTCGGAAGGGATCGGGAACCTGAACACGGCAATGAGCATCGCCAGCAGTGCCCAGGACCTGTACAATGCCACACTTGCACTCGATAACAATGAATGTGTGCCCGACCTGAGTGTAGACGCCGCACACATGATGCCAACCAGCTGCCAGGAAAACGGCGCCTGCCAAACCTGCTATACCAGTGCGTATCATCAACTAACTTTTATTCGCCGGCAGTTGGCCAGGCTGCGCTGCATTTATATGAATACACGTACTTTCAATGAATCTGCGCTGGCTTTTGGTGATAACACTTCGGGTATACATGCGGTTACGGGCCTATCCTGGCAAAGCGCACGCGCCGGTATCGTAGAAGAATACAACCATTTTAAACAAACCTATGATGACAAGTACCAAGGAATGATGGGTACGCTTCAGCAGGCATTAATGGATATCAGCCATTGCGAAGACCAATACGGGCAACATGACTGGTACCAACGTTTTGGATTTATCTATTTTGAAATGATGAAGGAGAAATATAAACGCACCGATTAGATCCCGTAAACCCAATAAAACCGATATTGCAAGAATGAGAGTGATCCTACTGGCGGCATTTCTTTTTGTTTCCTTCTGTACTGTTGCGCAGGGAAAATACGCGGGACCGTTAGTGAAAAGACTGATTGGCAAAACCTATACCGGCAACAGGAAAATCCCCGGGCTTCCGGGTTACCAGTTCCGGCAAGGCAGTTTGGTATCTGCGCTTAACGATCCTGAGCAGATGATGGTAGAGGTATTGCAAAAAGGGGCAAACTTTGTTGTTTTTTTTAGCGTAATGACCGACACGGTCAAAAAAATATATTCCATACTCGACCTGCTGGAAATAAAGAACGTGGCCAAAGGCTGGCAGGTACGCACTACATTCTGCAGGCGGGATACGGTAGATAATGTGGAAATTGTTGCATTGGTAAAAAGTTCACCCAATAAAGATTACCTCACCGAGGTAAAACAGGCCTGGCGTTTCGACCGGGATAAGATCCGCTTTTTAGCCATACCGGTAAAGGGAATTGATTGTTTTAATGAAGGAGGGGATTGATGGGGGTAAATAGTAAATTATTTCATCCGCATAACCACGAAAGATAGTTGCCTGCTATGTTACCTATGTGTTTTTAATTATTACTATGTAACCTTACTTCAAATTGTGGTACACCTTCTGCACATCATCATCCTGCTCCAGGTGATCAACCAGTTTTAATACCTCGTTGGATTCATCTTCACCTAATTCCATTGTATTGGATGGTATCCAGGTAAGCTCGGCACTCACTACTTCAATTTTCTTTTCCTCAAGCACCTTACTCATATTGCCATATTCATTGAAAGGGGTACGCACAATGATATTTCCTTCGGCATCTTCACCAATTTCTTCCAGGCCATAGTCAATCAGTTCCAGCTCAAGGTCATCTACATT
>JAYWAN010000045.1:0-17167 GCA_043782405.1 Chitinophagaceae bacterium | reverse complement strand
AACTGGCTTACCTGCCCAATTATGGTATGGTGCGTTTGCGTTTATCCGCCACCGGTAACAACAAAGAAGAAACGGAAAAAGAGATGGAAGGGCTTTTTGAAACATTGCAATCACTGGTGAAAGAATACCTGGTAACCAATAAGGATGAGGCTTTAGAAAAAACAGTAGGCAGCATCTTAATGGAAAAGGGCAAAACAATGTGTACGGCCGAAAGTTGCACCGGTGGATATATCGCCCACCTGCTTACTTTAATCCCCGGTTCATCGAAATTTTATGATGGAAGTGTGATCAGTTATTCTTATAAGGCCAAGGAAGATCTGTTGCAGGTTGATAAAACGATCCTGGAAACGAGGGGCGCAGTAAGCGAGGAAATTGTTACACAGATGGCAAAAGGCGCTTTAAAAAATATCGGATCCGATTATGTGATCGCTGTTTCGGGTATCATGGGCCCGGGTGGTGGCATGCCCGATAAACCAGTAGGCACGGTATGGGTAGCCATAGGGAATAAAGAAAAGATCATTGCACAAAAATTATCTTTCCGCTTCGACAGGGCGAGGAATATACAATTGACGGCGGCCAATGCTTTGAATTTATTAAGAAGATTCATTTTAGCAGAGGATAAGTAACGATGAAGTGCAATTGAAAGATTAGAGGGAAATAATTACCTTTGACCGCACACCATGGTGCCTGCCCCTGGTGCCATTTGCAAAAAAGTACAAGAGTGCCCGCCAGGACGGGGCAACAATGATGGGCAGGGTATCTAAAGCTTGTAACCAAAAATATTAAATCAAGATGAGTGTAGTCGATCTGGTAATGCCGAAACTTGGCGAAAGTATCATGGAAGCCACCATTTTAAAATGGCATAAGAAGCCCGGTGATGCTATTAAGCAGGATGAAACAGTGCTGGATATTGCCACGGACAAAGTGGATAGCGAAGTGCCTTCAACTGCTGAAGGAGTGATAGAATCAATTTTATTCAATGAAAATGATGTGGTACCCATTGGTACGGTAATTGCAAAAATAAGAGTTGGCGCCAATGCCGCTGTTTCCGGCAATCAACCTGCAGCCCCGGTAAACCAGCCGCAATATGAAGAGGCCAAAGTTGTGGAGGAGATACCTTACCAGCCGGTTCAATCAACGCCATCGGGTCAATCACCAAAATCTGCGATCCGTTTTTACTCTCCATTGGTATTGAATATTGCACAACAGGAGGGCATCAGTATGGCCGAACTCGAAAATATTCCGGGCACGGGGCAGGAAGGCAGGGTGAGCAAGAAAGATATTTTGATGTACGTGAGCAATAAAGCGGTGAACCATGAGCCGCGGACTACAAACCAGGCCCAAAGGATGGAAGAGCCTGTTATTGCTCAAAACAGTAACAATGAAATTGCAGTGGCGCAAAGTTCACAGCTCACCACTCACAGCTATTCGGGCAATGTAGAAGTGATTGAAATGGACCGCATGCGCAAACTTATTGCGAAGCATATGGTTGACAGTAAGCATACCAGTGCGCACGTAACAAGTTTTGCAGAATGTGATGTTACCAACCTTGTGCTATGGAGAGAAAGAATAAAAAAAGAATTTGAAAAACGTGAGGGTGAAAAGATCACGTATACACCATTATTCATTGAAGCCATTGTAAAGTGCATTAAAAAATACCCCTGGCTCAGCAGTTCGGTAGATGGTGATAAAATAATTGTAAAGAAAGACCTCAATATAGGAATGGCAACGGCTTTGCCCAACGGAAATTTAATTGTGCCGGTAATAAAAAATGCCGACCAGTTAAATTTAGCAGGACTTACCAGGCAGGTGAATAATTTAGCCCATGCTGCACGTACAGGTAAGTTAAGGCCGGATGATACCACCGGTGGCACTTTCACATTAACCAATGTAGGAACATTCGGCAGCATCATGGGTACGCCCATCATTAACCAGCCACAGGTTGCCATCATGGCGGTAGGCGCCATCAAAAAAAGGCCGATGGTTATTGAAACACCGCAGGGTGACAGTATCGCTATCCGCCACATGATGTATATTTCATTAAGCTATGATCACCGTATCATTGATGGTGCATTGGGATCAACTTTTCTTAATGCCGTATCAAAAGAGCTGGAAAATTTTGATGTTAACAGGAGTATATAATTTCAATTGATTTCAGAAATCCTGATACAATTTTGATAAAGTATCAGAATTAGTTTATTAGGCTTCCTCCGATATTTCTTGTATATTTCATTGTATATAGGTCACCGCAATTAACCTGGATTGTTTTAAAAGCAGCATTTACAATTACCAGCATAATAAAAAAAATATTATGAAAAAAAAAATCCTTTTGCTTTTAGTTGCATTCTTTTCAGTTGCAATTGATATTTCAGCTAAAGCCGACCCTGGTGATCTACCCGTAATTTACGAAAAAGACAAGTCGATCGTATTTCGCATTGGAGATCCCGTGATATACGAGTATAAAGGTGTGAAGACAGTTTTTACAATCGCCAATATTGATTATAATGGGTCCTACAAAGGCATAAAATGCTATGGTTATACAGAACCAGAAGATATAAACCTGAATAATACCGATCTGGTAATCGGCTATAATTATATGCACTACCCTGCTGGTGTAGTAAATGGCACAGGAGATAAATTTAAAGAAGGTGATAAGGTGGAAGTATTGTGCCTGTTTGACCAGTTTTCAAAATACAAGTGGGAAAAAGGTATTGTAGTATCAGTTGACGGTGATAATTATTATATATACCGGCCTGGCAGTTCCAGCCGGTCGGAAGAAGAATATTTTTGGAATTATATCAGTGATATACGGGCTATTGGCTCGGATAAAATCAACAACAAACCACCTGAATATGGTAGTAATAATACAAACCCCAATGTCGATACTTATTTGAAAATGTTAAAAAATGCCTCCTGCAGTGTGGGTACCAGTGACTGGGATTTTTTATGGTTTTACCGCCATGAGTTTAACCCGGTGAACGGGTATGATGCGATCATTGCTTATAATGGCGACAACTTTAAAACCATGTTGGATACCTATGATTGTATGTATGGGGTAAGAAAAAATTACCCGGATCTTGGTATAAACGGCACAGACCTGAACAGAAGGTATGATGTGCAATGGGAGTTTTTGCAAAAAAGGAAGGAGTATATAAGCACCGGCCTGCAACGAATGTCGCAATCAGGTTTTTATAATTTTACATTGAAAGTAAAGACGGGATATTTTGCAAAAGAGATGTCGAAGTTCAAAGGATTAGATGACTTGAAGCAAAAGATAAAAGAAGAGAACGCAGCATACGAAGCAAATGCCGCTAAACTTGGTATCAGCCTACCCTATCCATGGGAGCAACTGGAAAAAGCCTACCAGGAGGGTTTGCAAAAATTTATGAGCGAGGGTACTGTCGAATACAAGGGCTTACGATATGATGGCGATGCCTTTACATCAAAAGACCCCAAAGCAGAAGCGGTTGCAATAAAATACGTGCAGAATATTTTCCCTGGTTCAAAAGTGATGGCTTCAGGAACTTCTGGTGATTTTATTATTACTAAAAACGATATTGGCATACCAACCAACCGGGTAAAAGGGGTCATTGTTGTTCATCAAAACCCTGATTACCGCACCTGTATCATAACCTATTGTTATTACCAGGAAGAATATGCGGGTGGAAGTGCCTACGGAGCCGGGCATATTAACGGGCAACTTGTGGGCAATAATTTTTTAAATACTTGTAAGTGATGATTTTCGCAAACAAGACTACGGTAGTTTCAAAAACTGCGAACCTGTTATTATTCTACTTTCAATCCCCAATCCCTTCCTTTTTCTGTTGCGGGTAAGCCATCTTTTATCCATTTGGCAGGCTTACCATCTTTCAACCAATAATCAAAGAATTGCCCAAGGCGTACAGAAAGGTCCTTTCTGTTCTTACGCTCTACCAGGTTATGGTCTTCACCATTGTATTCCAGCATCCATACTTTTTTCCCAAGGCGGCGCAATGCAGTAAAGAATTCTATGCCCTGGTACCAGGGAACAGAACCATCGGCGTCGTTGTGCATGATGAGTAATGGTGTGGTCACTTTATCAGCACCGAACAGGGGTGAATTTTTTATATACAGGTCGGGGCGTTGCCACAATGTAGCGCCAATACGGCTTTGCGTATGTTCATATTGAAACTGGCGGTTGAGCCCACTTGCCCAACGGATACCCCCATACGCACTTGTCATGTTACTAACGGGGGCGCCTGCACTGGCCGCCCTGAAGATATTTGTTTTGGTAACCAGGTAAGCGGTCTGGTATCCTCCCCAGCTTTGTCCCTGCAGGGCCATACGGGTACTGTCTACCCAGGGCATTTTGGATAAATATTTTGCTGCGCTTACCACGCTGTTGTAAGCACTCTGTCCCGGCTCGCCATTATGGTAATAAATATTAGGATCGAACACCAGGTATTCATTGCTTACAAAATAGGGCACGTTCACTGTAGAAGCACTTGGTGCCGGCGCACGGTAACTGTATAAGCCATCGGCATCACGTTCATAGAAATAAAAAATGATGGGATATTTTTTATTGGGATCAAAATTTTCCGGCTTGTACAATAATCCCTCGCTCATCTTACCGTCAAACATCTTCCACCTTACCAGTTCAACCGTTAACCAGTTATACTCTTTTTGCTGGCTGGCCACATCGGTGAGCTGTGTAAGTTCTTTCAGGTTGCCGGTGGTAAATAATTCACTTTGGCTGATATTGGCTCGCTGAAAGATATACTGTTCTGCATTTTTTGCCTTCACCGGATTATTAAAACTATAGGGCCCGTTGATCAATACCAGGGGGTCTGCCACTTCATTTATTTTTTTTGTATAAAAACCGCCAAACTTATTCGTCTTATTCAAAGAACGCAGCAAAATGGTTTCATCAGCATTTAAAAAACGTTTTTCCGGATCAAACTGCACATAATCAAAAGCGCTTTTATTCTTTCTGCCAAAACCATTGGTGATATTTTTTGGATCTTCTGAAGCAACAGGGCTTACCTGCCAGATATCAAATTCATCATTCAGTAAAAAGTATTGGTCATTGGCAGTCCAGCCTGTGGTACCTGCGGGTGAAGGATAATCGGGCACATCATTTTCGGTGTCGTACAAAGGCAGTTTTATTTTTGCCGATACATTTTTTATGGCACCTGAAGCCATTTCATAAGTAAAATAATTTTTTTCAACAGGATCGTACCAATACACAAATTTTCCGCCGGGGGAAGCTTCGAAATTGGCGAGTGAATTGGCCAGTATCATTTTTCTTTTGCCATCTGTTGTACTGATGGCATAGGCGGTTGTCTTTACCCTGCCTGTCCATTGCGCTTCTGTCCTGTTGCCCTTTGTGCTTTCGGCAAGCACCCAGTCGGCATTCCCTTCATCTACAAGAGTTATGCGTTCTGCATCTGCTGCCCCCAGTTGTACCATCTTGTCTTCCCCGGGCCTTATCACCGCCAGGTAACTGCGCTTTAATTCATTGTCCAGTTGTTTCAACTGCTGTGGTTGCAGGTAATCATCATTATAATGCCATACATCCAGCCGGGCCAGTTCAAAATCAACCAGCGTAGTGTCTTTTGGCGGCCTTACGGCAGCAACACCAAAGAATAATTTCTTACCATCTTTACTGAACTTAAGGTTGGCATTTTCACTAACGGTGGTGCCTAGCTGCATACCAACAGTGTTCTTGTCCACCAATAACCGGGCGCTGTCGGGTGAATTGGCATAATACCACAGCTTATAGAATTTTTGCAGGGCCTTGGCGCTGCTATCCCTTTCTGCAAGGAATGCCAGCTGTGTACCTTCTTCATCGAATGTAAAATTCTTACTGTCGCCAAAGCCTTTCATCACCGTATCCACTTTATCCAACTGCAGGCTGTATAGCAGCACAAATGCCTTACTATTGCTGTCTTTACTGTTCTTTGTCGTTTTGATCACCAGCCTGGTCCCTTTTTTATCAAAATAATATTCACTCACCAGTTTAAATGTTTTTCCTTTAGGGTCATTCATTCTTCTTACAACAAGATCTGTTCCGTCGCTGGCGCCGCCCCCTGCTGCATCATCACCATCTGCATCTTTTAGGGAGATACCAGTTGGGGCAAGGTCATCCCCGCCCCTCTTTAAAATTTCTTTTGAGGCTTTCTGGATGGCTGCAATGAGTTCTTCTCTTTCTATTTTACCTTGTATGGAATCAATAGATTTTCGCAGTATTGAATCCGCAAGCTTTACCAGCATATCCATCTTTGCTTTGGTAGAATCAAATACGGCGGTCTTTGTTTTCTTTGTTGTATCAGGCAGTGGTTTTTCCAATTGGTAAGCTACCCAGCCGAAGCCTTTCTCAGGTGTTTTATATCCTTTTACCCTTGGCAATTTTACCAGTTCGTCATTTCCCAGTTCATTGATGACAAGGGTATCTTTCGTCATATCATCTGCTTTCTTCTTTTTGATCTTTGCCTGGCGGGTTTCCTGGAAAATCGGTTTTATTTTAAACACTACATAACGGCTGTCTTCCGTGATCACTGCATTGTAGCCGCGGGGGATGATCTTTTTATAATTGTTTGAAGCGTTCTGTATCACCAGTTCCCCGTCTCCTTCCTGGGGGTTGACTGCATACACCACAAATTTTCCGTCATTGCTGATTATACGTTCGCCGATACTTTTCCAGCCATCATAAACTGAATGATTAATTGGTTTTTTATTTTGTGCAGAAATGGAAGTAACCATCAGCAATAATACCGGCAGGAGCAGTTGCTTCATAAATAAAATTTTGGTGTAATAAAGTTAATGCAAAAGCGTATATGTTTTGGCGGGAGATAACGGATAAGCAGTTCCATAATAAGATTGCGAATCAGCAGGCATGTATTTTATCCGGCATCATTCTTCCAAAAAACCCCATTCATCCCGGAGTATGGCTAATTTTTCCCCTTCCAGTTTCACTTTATCATAATGGCCTGCATTGTTCTTTTGGCGGAATGCTTCATAGAGTGTGACTGCACAAGCCACAGAAATATTCAGTGATTTGATGATACCCACCTGCGGAATAATAAAATTACCATCGGCCATTGCAATGATCTCTTCGCTTACCCCGCTGTGTTCATTGCCAAATACCAGGGCTACGGGTTCGGCTAAATTCAATTCGTACAAACCAACTGCACCGGTACTGAGATGCGTAGTGTAAATTTTTTTATAGTGTTGCCGTAGTTGCGCAAAGCATGCCGCTGCATCGGTGAACTGGTGAATGGTAAGCCATTTGGCTGCGCTGGATGAACTTTTAGCGCCCCATTTTTTATGGGGCGGGATCTTGGTGTTGAGAATATAAATGTCTTGCATACCCACGGCATCACAGGTACGCATAACGGCTGATATATTATGGGGATCGAACACATTTTCCAATACCACGGTGAGGTCGGGCTGGCGTTTGTTCAATACAGTTGTAAGTCGTTCGTATCGTTCGGGCGTCATGGGTGCAAATTAAGGCAATACAAATAAAAAGAGAAGGGTATAAAGGTCGACCACCTTTTAAAGGTGGTCGCCCTTGCAGTTCCTGCAAATATATCCTGCCCCACTTATCAAAAATCTGGGCATAAACACTGCGGAATCCTTACTTTTATCCATAAAATTTATTTTAATGAAACAACTATTAGCAATTGCCCTTTTATGTACGGGTTTATATGCCTGTAACAATGCTTCAAGTGATGCAAAAAAAGCCGACCTGCTCGCAGCAAATATCGACAGCACGGTAAAACCAGGTGACGATTTCTTTGAATACGCCAATGGCGGATGGATAAAGAAAACTCCCATGCCCGAATCGGAAAGCGGCTGGGGTATCGGCAATCTTGTTCAGGATGAGATATACAGCCGCCTCAAAAAAATAAATGAAGAAGCTATCGCGGCTAAAAATGAAGCCGGTACGATCAATCAGAAGATCGGCGACTTCTGGCAGACCGCCATGGATACCGTTGCACTGGATAAAGCCGGCATCAGTCCGCTGAAAGCCGACCTTGATAAGATCAACAATATAAAAAGTCCCAACGATATCGTAACCGTTGCCGCCGACTTCCACCCGAAGGGTGTGAATTGCCTTTTTGCTGATTATGTGGCACAGGATGATAAAAACAGCGAAATGATGGCCTATAAACTGGATCAGGGCGGATTGGGTATGCCTAACCGTGAGTATTATTTTAAAACAGACGAAAGAACCGTGAAAGTACAAATGGCATATAAAGAGTACCTGTCAAAAACTTTTAAGCAACTGGGGGCTGATGATGCCACTGCGCAAAAGAACACGGCTGCCTTATATGCACTGGAAACCAAACTCGCCAAAGCAAGCCGTAAACTGGAAGACCTTCGTGATCCCTATAAGAATTACAATAAAATGGACCTGGCCGGCATCAATAAACTTACCGCCAATATCAACTGGAATGAGTTCACCAAAAATGTGGGCATCACAAAGATCGATTCTGTAATTGTTGGCCAGCCGGAATTTTATGCAGCACTAAGCAATGAACTTAAAGTGAGTAGTCTGGATGACTGGAAAAATTATTTGCGCATCCGCCTGGTACAAAGTTATTCGGGCTTGATGGATAAAGCCAGTTTTGATAATTTCTTTGAATATCGTAAAAGCCTCAGCGGCGCTAAAGAACCAAGACCACGCTGGAAAAGGGTACTTGATGCAGAAGAAGGTGCCATAGGAGAAGCACTCGGGCAATTATTTGTAAAAGAATATTTTAATGAAACGGCCAAAAAACGTTACACCGATATGGTGGAAGCCATACGTGATGCTTATAAAGAAAGGATCACCAAACTAACGTGGATGAGTGATAGCACCAAACAAAAAGCTTTTTCAAAACTGGCAAAAATCACCAAGAAGGTTGGATATCCCGATAAATGGAAAGACTTCAGTGCTTTAAAAATTGACCGCTCATCTTTTGTAGCCAATATGCAAAGGGCCAACCAGTGGTGGTACAATTATAACATCAATAAATTAGGTAAACCGGTTGACCGTACCGAATGGGACATGACACCACAGACCTATAACGCTTATTATAACCCAAGCAATAATGAGATCGTTTTACCGGCAGGTATTTTTGCAGTACCGGGCTACAAAGATGAAGAACTTGATGATGCGTTGGTATATGGTTATGCTGCTGCAAGCACCATCGGCCATGAAATTACGCATGGTTTTGATGACCAGGGAAGACAATACGATGAAGCCGGCAACTTAAAGAACTGGTGGAATAAAAAAGATGAAGAAGAATTCAATACCCGTGCAAAAGCTATCATCAACCAGTTCAGTGAATTTAACCCGGTAGATACCCTGCACATCAATGGTAATGCTACCCAGGGGGAGAATATTGCAGACCTTGGTGGAATGTTATTGGGCCTTGATGCATTCAAAAAAACAGCAGCCTACAAAAAAAATGAAAAGATCGCCGGGTTTACACCCTTACAACGTTATTTTCTTGGTTATGCATTGGGCTGGATGTACGAGGAAAGAAAAGAAAGGCTGGCCAGCCAGGTAATGACAGATGTACACGCACCTGCAAAAGAAAGGGTGAACGGGCCGGTGGTGAACATCCCCGAATTCTATGAGGCATTTGGTATAAAGAAAGGAGACAAAATGTACCGTGCCGATAGTTTAAGGGTGAATATCTGGTAATACAGGTTACAAATGAACTGGGTATCAACCGGTCCCCACAAAGTTGCGAAGGGCACAAAGATGATCGCACGGTTTTCTTTGTGCATTTTGTGGCTTTGTGGGATTTTTAATTGCTAATGCACTGAAAAAATAATCGGCAGTATTAATTTATGATTTTTGTAACTTAACCCAATATTTACATTTTACAACATGAGAACAACGCTTAAAAAAGATGAGAAGATATTGGTCATCATCCGGCAGCATTGGATCAAACTGGCGCTGCCTGTTTTGGTATGGGTACTGCTCTTGATACTTTTACTCACCCTAAGGTGGTTCAGTTTTTCAACCGGGTTCCTTATACTTTTAGTGGCAGCCATTTACCCGGCTTATGAATACATCAACTGGAAATATAATTTATGGACTGTTACCAATATGCGGGTAGTGGATGAGAGTGGATTTTTTTCAAGGCACTCTAAAGAAAGTCCGCTCGATAAGATCAATAATGTAGAATACGACCAGTCTATCTGGGGGCGCTTAATGGGGTATGGAGATGTTGATATCCAGACCGCCGCAGAAATGGGTGATGACAATTATAACCTTATCCATCATCCTAAACTATTGAAAGATACCATCACCCATGCACAGGAAGAATATAAAAAAATACAAATCACCAGCCAGGCAACACAACTGGCAGAAGCAATCGCAAAATCAAATCCCATTGCACAGTCATCAACTGTGCCACAGGCAATGATCGGTGATGAGTTACATAAACTTTTTGAATTATTGCAAAAAGGTGCCATTACGCAGGAAGAATATATTGCGCAGAAGAATAAGTTGATGGGTACTTGATGATATTGAAGCACACGAACTTCATCATTAAGGTTTTTTATTTTATTTAATATCACTTCCGGTGTCTTCTTTGTTGCGCAGCATCTCCATCACCTCTTCCTGTTTTTCCCAGAGCCGTTCCCTGCGTTCGTCATTTCTCCTGGCCTGCCTGTTGCGGGAATACGCAAAGAGCAATAGCGCAACAAATGATACGGGTATGAGAATGAGCATCAGGTTTCTCATGCGGTAAAATTTACTGATACAAGTCCAAGCCCGGCAACACCCTCCTGGTAAATGATCCTCCCCTGCTCAAAGCTCACGCTTGTTGCAATATCTTCTGCAAGCAACAGCGGCCCGTCCATATCCACAAGATCAAGCATCGGCGCCAGCTGTGCAATGGCAGCGGTACCGATAGAGCTTTCGTTCATGCAACCGACCATTACTTTCATGTTCAATTCCTTTGCTTTTGTTATCATACGCCTTGCCGGTGTAATGCCGCTGCACTTGGTGAGTTTGATATTGATGCCATGAAAATGGTCATGACATTTTTCAACGTCGTCTTCAAATACACAAGACTCATCTGCGATTAATGGTAACGGTGACTGCCTGTATAATATTTTCATACCTTCCCAGTCATCTTTCGCCAGGGGCTGCTCTACCAGTTCCACACCCAATGCCTTCAATAATGGGATCTTCTGCAGCGCCTGCTCCAGCGTCCACCCGGCATTGGCATCCACCCTAAAAACAGCGTTTGTATATTGCCGTAATGCTGTTACCATTTCAATATCGTCATCTACGCCCACTTTAATTTTATAAATGGGCCAGGGTTTCTCCTTTAGCTTTTCCACCATCCTGTCAATGACGTCAATACCAATGGTATAATCGGTCAATGGAGCGGATGCTGTATCCAGGCCCCACAATTCATACAATTGTTTTCTTTTCAGTTTACCATAGAGGTCCCAACCCGCCATATCCAATGCACAAACCAGGAAGGGATTACCCGGAAATAAATGGTGCAGGTAATGCCAGTATCTTTCAGGGTCGGAGAAGGCAAATTTTTCAACGAATATTTTTTTACGTTCCAGGTCTTCTGCCATTTTTTCGACGGGGATATTATAATATTTGATCGAAGGTGATTCGCCATAACCCTTTATTCCCATAAACTCGAGTTCAACAACAAAAGTTGGCTGGTGGGTTTTGGTTCCCTTGGAAATGGTGAATGGATATTTGAAAGGAAGGTTGTATGTTTTGTATTTTACTTTCATGTGCGGTAGGCAAATGTACCTGGTAGCGGGCTTATTAGAAAACAATTTAACACAAAGGCGTTAAGGTCAAATACAAAAGTCGCCAGGGTACACTGCAGCTTTACGTGAAATCCTACCTTCCGCTGGCGCTAACATCAGCCTTTATTGCAGCATTGAAAGTTTTTTCTTTTAACAGGTCTTCCAGGTAGATGTGCATGCGGTAATGCCAGTAATGATCCGGATCCGAAGGCAGGTTGATCCTTTCAGAGCGGGGATCTTCCCTGCGCAGTGCTGCACTCATCCCCAACAGGTCCTGCAACTGGAAAACACTCCACATTGCGGGAGAATACAAATGTTGCAACACGATCTCTTTGTTTATCCAGGGCTCTGCATACAATGGTGCATCACCGTGATGCCCCATCATGTTATTATAAAAACGTTTGGTAACCGTTGTATCTTCTTCCCACCATCCACGGATGGTACTCATATCATGCGTGGATGGTGATACCACGCTTAAATAAGGCGCATCATTGGGATGAAAAAATTCTGTGTCTGTTTTTTTAGGCATGCGTTGTATCTCCAGGCTCAGTATCCCCAATTGCTGCATCACTTCCGGAACACAATGGGGTACCATGCCAAGGTCTTCGCCGCAAACCAACATTTGGGTACTGTGCTTTAAACCGGGAAGTTTATGCATGGCTTCACTTCTCCATAATGCATCCTGCCGGTGATAAAAATAATCGACATACAATTCTCGCAACTGTTGCTGGTTATGGGCATCCAGCCCCTGGAAGGAAGAAGTGTTTTCCATGCTGATGCGGAAATGGAATTTCTGTCCCTGCGAATTTTCTTCTTCAAACAATATGACATTACTCACCAGGTCAAATAAAGCCTGTTTTATCACCATACAGGGTTCCGGCTCGGCAGCAAAATAGTTTTCGATCTTACGTTGGGTATTGAATGCTTCTTTTAATTCACCGGCTTCAAAAAATATGTCCCTCACTTCTTCCAGTTTATCACAAAAGAGGCCTTTCAGTATTTCTTCTGTAATATATGGCTTGGTATAACGGTGACGGGCATAGGCTATTTTCCTTTCAAACAATTCATTGATCTTTACCGGTATGGCGGGCACAAATCTTCCCATGATCCCTTCCACGGCATGTGATGGGATACTCCAGATACGGAAGAAGCCCAGTATATGGTCAATACGAAAAGCATCAAAATAATTATTCATCTGCTCAAAGCGTTTACGCCACCACGTGAACTTATCCTCCTGCATCCTTGCCCAGTTATAAGTGGGAAAACCCCAGTTTTGCCCTTTTACGGTAAATGCATCGGGCGGGGCTCCGGCCTGTTCATCCATATTGAATAAGGACGGGGCGATCCATGCATCCACACTGTTGCGGTAAATACCAATAGGGATATCGCCTTTTACAATGATACCGTTCTTGTGTGCATAGGCCGTTGCGTTCTTCAATTGCAGGTAAAGGTGGTACTGCGTAAAATAATGCTGGGCGATCTCATCATAATGTTTCTGGCCCGGACTCACCAAACGTTGTATGGCAGTTTCATCATAACTGCTGTTGCTCCTCCATTTATTAAAATCGGCCGTGCCGTATTTATCACGCAGATAACAGAAAGCGGCATAGGGTACCAGCCAATGCCTGTTGAGTTCAAAGAAATTGAAGTACCCGATATCATTACTGAATTCATCTTTTTGTGCCTGATACAATTCCCGCAGCACAGAAAGTTTGAACTTCATCACCTGCTCATATTCCAGGCCTGGCGAAGCATTGAGTTGTTGGCGTTTTCGTGCCAGCGGTTTAATGATGGCGGCGTGGGCAGCCCCGGCCACTTCTTCCAGGTTAATATATACGGGGTGCAGGGCAAAAGCAGAAATAGCCGAATAAGGATAGGAGTCGCTTCGTGTATGGGTAGCCGTTGTATCGTTCACCGGTAGCAACTGGATAAGTTTAAGCCCTGCTTTAACGGTCCAGTCTACCAGCAATTCCAGGTCGGTAAATTCCCCGATACCAAAACCCTTCCTGCTGCGTAAACTGAAAACAGGAATGGCCACGCCTGCGCCTTTCCAACTCTTCGTTTGCATTTGCACAAATCCATCATGCAGGATCACCCGGTTCCTATGGCCTGCATCTGTCATCAACAAACGGTTGTTGCCTTCTTCAAAACTCTTGAACTTTTTATCCTTACCGGTACAGACACCATATTTATACGCTACAGGAAACTGTTCATTGCTCAGGTTCAGTTTAATGCTCCACCAGTTACCATTCTTAGATAATAATTTGAGTTTTTCTTTTTTCCAGTCCTGTAATACTTTACCCGTACCACCAATGAATAAGAATTCATCTTTACCAAGGCGGGGTGCTTTTACCCTGAATTCGTGGGTGAACGCCGTTGCTTTTTTGGGCGGGGGTATACCCGATGGCTTTTTCTGATCATGCTTTAACAACACTTCCCTGAAGGGGGAAGCAAAAAAAACATTCTCTATCTCACCCGAATAATTCCAGGTATCATAGAGGAAAAGTCTCTCCGCCCTGATCCCTGCTGGCGCTATTTCCCGGTCATCCCGGAATTCGATCACATCTTCTTCATTTTTTTCCCTGAGTATATAATAATAGCTGATGGGTGCTGTTTCCTTCGTGGTATCTATTTCAACTGATCCATGCCACAATTGATCATTCAGGTATTCCAGTGGAAAGGCCTTGGTAACATTATCATTGCCCAAAGAACTGCTATTACCGCACACAAACAGGGTTTGGCCGAAACGGGTAGAAAAACGCAAATAAAAATGTATGGTCATGGGCCCTGGGTTAACGGACGCAATATAAAGCCTTTACAGAAAATTTTTGCAACTACATCAATAAAAACTTGACATAAATAGTTCTACCTTATATTTGCAAAAAAAACAGCATGGAAACAACAAAAAAATCTACTGGCCTTTTCTGGATATTATTCCTGGCTTCTGTTGCGGCTTTCTTTTTTGTATATAGCATCGGCGGCGGATACTGCTCACTGGTATTACCCTTTAATACCACTTTCCTGGCCAAGGCTTTGAATATTATGTAAGCAAACGGACGCCCGCTTGTAACATACAATTGACAAACTGCTTCCAACTTTTGAGCTGTATTCATCATTGACCACATCAGTTTGCAATAATAAAATCCGGCCGGCTGATAAAAGAGCTTTTATATTTAAAGCGGATATTGCTGTTGAGTTCCACTTTCCACGCTTTCATTTCTCCATTGGTCCTTGGGAAATAATAACCCCTTAGTTCTATCGTGCCAAATACAAGGTTCTCATTACGGGTACGTATACCTCCTCCCACAGCAGTAAAGCCATCAGATTTTCCCAGTCCCAGTTTTGAAGGTTTCAATAAACTGGCATCAAAAAATACAAAGGGGGCCAGCCGGAATCCTAATATTTTTTTTGTGTTATAGAATACCGATTCTGTCTTGACCGATGCCCGCAGGTCGGCACTGATGGAACCGTTATCAAAATAAAGTAAGCCGTAAGTACTATTCAAAAATAAAGGGGTATTCAATACCGGGTTTACCTGTGCGGTTATTCCAGTACTGATAAAGGAACGGTTGAACCAGGTGCGGCCTAATTTATTCAACCGTGTAAAATGCTCCAGGTTGAATAACATTTCCGCATCTTCGAACCTTCCGTTGTGGTAATACCCGCCTAACCTGAACGTATAGCTGCTGTAAAATCCTGTCTTTCTAAAATCGGTAAACTGCGCATCAATACCGCCATAGGGCCTTTTTATGCCCTGTTTGTTTACAAAGCCCCCGGTAAAAGAAACGGTGAAGCCTTCGGGTATATCCTCGCTACGGCCAAAACCATAAACGAAATTGGTTTTATAGTACGACTGGCGAAATATATTGAGTGAAGTCAATACTCCGGTGAAATCAGTATAGCGGTAATCAAATATTTTTTTAGTGATATCGGGTGTCCTGATAAACCGTTGATTAAACCCCCGCAGCGCAATGAAACGGTGCTTTTTTATTTCCTTATTGGCATAAAGCAGGCGCTTGCTGTCGAGGCTGTACCCAAACCAGCCATCCAGGTTATAAAACTCATAACGGTAATCACTCCTGTATAAAGAATCACTCACATATGCATTGCTTGTTCTGTAAAAAGCCGCTTCCAATGCACCGGTGCTGGGTATGTATGGGGTTACCAATGGTTTTTCCAACCTGCTGTAAATATATGTCTCTTCATTCCTGTCGCTGTTGAATGCCGGGCGATAGTTTTGAAAACCCGTTGTCCAGTCAATGAACCTGCCGCCAATATTGCGTTGCGCTACCTCTGCACTAAAACCTCTTTGCGGGTGCCGGTCCTTTTCATAAAATCCACTGATCATCACCCTTGACCCGCTGCCATTAAAGTTTTCTTCTTTTAATTCTGCCCTGCCCTTGTACTGGTTATTGATGACCAGTTGACCGCCAATGGAAAAAACGTCTTTGGTGAGTACCACTATATCAACCGAATCGGTACCGTTCTCTGTATAATCCACCAGTATCCTTGCATCCGATAAAAAGACAAGTTCCCTTAAATAACGTTCATTATCAGCGAGCAGGTAGGGATATAGTTTATCGCCCTCTTTAAAAAAAAGGTTACGACTGATGGTCCTGTCCTTCGAATTTTTATGGAGGCGCCGGGCAACCCTGATGCCGAAATTATCTTTCACCTGGGTAGTATCATAAATATTGTATTCAAAACCCAGCCTTACAATATCGATATACCTGATGAACTTCCCTTTGAATTTGAGGAACTGGTTCTCTACTTTTTGGGGCTCTATGTCGGGAGTGCTGGTAGAAATACTTTTGCCAAACCTGCCGAGCAATCCTTTTTTCTTTGCTAAAAAAAAAGTGTCGGGCTTATTGGGATTCTGCTGGGCATGCACGGCTAACTGTATCAATAAAAAAATAAGGGTACACGAAAATTTATAAGCTCCTTTATGCTGCATATGGATATTTGCAATTTAAAGCTGTTGCCTGCAGTATAAAGGTATTGAATAAATGATATGACGCAAAACCTGCGGGGTTTGCCAAAGCAGGGAATTTTGATGATGGCGTAGATTTGAAGTTAATTGGCCAGTAGAACTGAAAGGCACAATAGATCCTATGATCGCCTCGTTAATTGATTATGAATTTTATGGCGGAAACCTGCCTACCTTCAGGCAGGCCATGCCAGAAAAGATTTATATAAAATATTACCTTGCATTGTAATCGATCACCTATGCAAAAATTCATTTTCTTTCTTTTTTTTCTCACTGTGTCGGCAAAAAGTTTTTGTCAAAAGACTGTTTTTGTTGAAAAATATATTTTACCTGCAACAGTAAAAGAGGGGCAGGTTGTTGTAGAAATGCCTTTTGGCTATGCTGATATCCTGAAAATTTATGGCGACACAGCCG
>JAYWAN010000044.1:0-2451 GCA_043782405.1 Chitinophagaceae bacterium | reverse complement strand
TGGCCAGTTGTGCAAGGCGGGCGATGGGCATTTCAATTTCCTTACCGGCGGTCATGATCAGGTCGGCGAATTCGTCCACTACCAATACAATAAAGGGCAGGAATTGGTGGCCTTTTTCGGGGTTCAGTTTTCTTGCAACAAATTTTTCATTGTATTCCCTGATATTACGGCAACCGGCTTCTTTGAGCAGGTCGTAACGGTTGTCCATTTCAATACAAAGTGCATTTAGCGTATGCACCACTTTTTTTGTATCAGTGATGATGGCATCTTCTTCACCGGGCAGTTTTGCGAGGAAATGGTTTTCAATCGTTTTATAAATGCTCAGCTCTACTTTCTTTGGATCCACCAACACAAATTTTAATTGTGACGGATGTTTTTTATACAGGAGCGAAACCAGTATGGCATTTAATCCCACCGATTTACCCTGGCCGGTGGCACCTGCCATCAAGAGATGCGGCATAGTGGTAAGGTCAACAATAAAATTCTCATTATCAATCTTTTTACCAATGGCAATGGGCAGTGAAAAATTATTCTTCTGGAATTTTTCGGAAGCCAGCAGGGTTTTCATACTCACCACAGTCTTTCTTGCATTGGGCACTTCAATACCGATGGTGCCTTTTCCGGGTATGGGGGCAATAATACGTATGCCCAGTGCAGCCAGGCTAAGGGCAATATCATCTTCCAGGTTTTTTATACGTGAAATGCGTACACCCGCTGCCGGTATAATCTCATACAAAGTAACGGTTGGGCCTACAGTGGCCGAGATCTTCTGAATGAGGATATCATAATTCTTCAGGGTATTGATGATCTGGTTCTTATTATTCTCCAGTTCATTGGCATCCTGTACAATTTTTTCGCTGCCATGATTCTCCAGCAGGTCGAGTGTTGGGTATTTATAATCACGCAGGTCAAGGATCGGGTCGTAGGGTTTGTTGATTGGCGGTTTGTTGCCGGTGTTTTGTATCTGTTCGTCTTCAGCTTTTGCAGCAGCTGTTTTTATTTCCAGTTCTAATGGTGTATCGTTGCCTTTTTTTGCAGGTTTAACAGCAGCAGCCTGCTCATTGTCTTCCGAAGCCAATTCGTCTATTACAACATCTTCTTCGATCAAAGGCGGTACTACTTTTATTGTTTCCGGTTCATCCTTTTCTACAATATTAATATCATGTTTAAGTGCCGCATCATCGGTTGAAGGGATCAGCAGCGGTCCGCCATCTCCTTTCAATGAATTGGTTTTGGGTGCTGCTTCGTCTACAGGCCATTCTATTTTTTCAGCGATATCTTCTTCTTCGGGCGCAGGGACGGTGTTGGCCGTATCCGTTTTAAACATGTCCCTGGAAGGCAGTTTAAACACCGGGTTAAAGCGCCAGATGATATAAGCCAGTACAGCCACTACCAGAACGCCAACTGTACCTATCTGGCCAATGGTATTGTACATCCAGTCTTTTATCATATCGCCGGCTGCACCGCCCCAGGGGAAAGCTTTACCGCTGAAAGCCACAGCAGCAGCCACACTGAGTACCGGCAGGCCAATAACGAGGTACTTAACGTTACGGGTAACCGAAAATAATTTCCGGCCAAAAAACAGGTTGGCACCCAGTACAAAAAAGAAAGTGCAGATAAGATAGGAAGCAATGCCAAAACCCTTGTGGATGAATATCTCGGAAATAAAAGCGCCAAATGTTCCCATCAGGTTCTGCACTTTGATACTGCTATTAAAGGGCATACTCCAACTAAAATTGCTCTGGTCATCTGCCCAGGTAAATAAGTAAGAAGTGAATGCAATGAAAAAAAGCATTGCCAGGAGCAGGCAAATACTGCCTGCGATCTTATGTGTCCGTTCATCCTTAAGCAATTGCTTTACCTCCACCGTTTCTTCTTTTTCCTGCCTGAGTTGGTTGGGATCAACAGCCTTGCCTTTTGCCGGTTTCATTTTATTTGCCATCGGCAACAAAGATATAGAAATCCCTTAGTGCAAATACACTCCAAAAAACCTGTGCAGGTAATATGTGGTGTCATTGATTTTATGTAGGTTTGAAAAAACAGCTAAAGTTTGAAGCGTTTTCTTACCCTATTATTATTTTCCCTTGCCTTTACTTCTGCAGATGCGCAGTTTACCGGTACAGACTCCTCAACAGATATTACCATTGTCACCGATTCCACCAATATCATCGCCTCTACACAATTATTCATTGATAAAACGGTAACCCTTGGGCCAAACGAGGCATTACAAAAGCCTTTTATGGCACTGAAATATTTTAAGTACCGCAAAGCGATCCCACCCGGTATGATCCCCTATGGTTTTTATGTAAAATTCAACCTGTTCAATAGCGCTGATACGGCAAGAAGTATTTATTTATATCCCGGCGCACTGTTCACCAGGATCAGTATCTATAAAATAAAACAGCAGGCCGAACTGATCACGGGTGCCGATGCCATCAGTGGATACAGGAA
>JAYWAN010000043.1:0-17233 GCA_043782405.1 Chitinophagaceae bacterium | reverse complement strand
GGTCAGTCTGGCCCCGCAGGTTTCTTCCATGATATCATTGATGGTCTCTCTTTCCCTGAAAGCATGAAAGAAAGGTGTGAATGCTCCGATGTCCATGGCCATGGCGCCCCACCATAATTCGTGGGAAGCGATTCTTGTCAGTTCATCCATCAACACCCTTATTACCTGTGCCCTTGGTGGCACTTCTATCTGCATGCCTTTTTCAATACACAATGCGCAGGCGTGGTTATTGATGTGTGAAGAAAGATAATCCATGCGGCTGGTTACGTATATGAACTGCCGGTAGGTAAGGCTCTCGCACATTTTTTCGATAGAGCGGTGGATATAACCCAGGTGAGGCTCCACTTTTTTAATGGTTTCGCCATTTAACGTAATCACCAGGTGCAATACACCATGTGTTGCAGGATGCTGGGGCCCTACATTAATGACCAGGTCACCGTCGGTTGTTGTGCCTACTTCTTCGAACATATCAGAGTTTGATCATATTAACTGCATCTTCAAAATCCTTTCGCATTGGATTCTTCCCTTCCCATCCGTCGGGCAATATCAATAACCTCAGGTCGGGATGATTTAAAAAATTAACACCAAACATTTCATACACTTCCCTTTCATGGAAATTAGCCGTCTTCCAGATATGGCTTACCGTTTCAATTTCTGGTTGAGCAGTATCAAGTTTTATTTTAACTACAATGTTGTGACGGAATGTTGTAGAGGTAAGATGATAGACCATGCCAAGGTGTGTCTTCCAGTCAACGCATGTTAAGCAGAAAAGAAAATCGAATTTTAATGCATCATCATTGCGAAGCTGTTTTGCAAAACCCGGCCAGTCATTCGCATGAACATTAATATTGGCCCATTCGCCGCCTTCTTCAAAAGCCGCATTGGGAAGCAGTGCTGTTATTTTGGTTTTTATCTCTTCGTTCCCCATAATTATTCTTTGCCGGTCTTTATTTGTTCTCTTGTTAACCCGCTTTTAATTTTCTGTTGCAATGTTATCAACGCATGCAATAATGCTTCGGGCCTTGGCGGGCAACCCGGAATGTATACATCTACGGGTATAATATGATCAGCGCCTTTTACCACGGAATAAGTGTTATAAAAGAATGGTCCGCCGCTGATGGCACAGGCTCCCATGGCGATAACATATTTTGGATCGGCCATCTGGTCGTATAGTCTTTTCAGCACCGGTCCCATCTTATTTACAATAGTGCCTGCAATAATAATTACATCAGCCTGTCTTGGTGAAGCCCGGGCAACTTCAAAACCAAATCTGGAAAAATCATACCGGGCAGAAGCAACAGCCATCATCTCAATACCGCAGCAACTAGTGGCAAACGTTAGTGGCCATAGTGAATTGGAACGTGCCCAGTTGATGACATCATCCAGCTTACTCAATACAATTCCACCACCCGGGGTATCATGTACCTGCCCGGGGAAGTCTTTTTGAACCGTTGTTTTTTCTACATCCATTTTAAAGCTCCTTTTTTATGAGCATATAAAAATCCCAGGAATAAAATAAAAAAGAAAATGACGATCTCTACCAGGGCAGGCCATCCGGTGTTTTTTGCAACAACGGCCCAGGGAAAAAGAAAGATCAGTTCCACATCAAATATCAAAAATATCAATGCAAATAAATAATACCCTACGTTCAATTGTATCCAGGTTTTGCCAATGGTAGGGATACCGCACTCATAGGGCTCCCCTTTTTGCGGATTTTTTGTGGCTTTGGTTAAAATCTTGGCTACCGCTACGGCTCCTAAAGAAAAAGCCAGTGCAGAAATTATCAGGACGATCATGGAAGAAGCACCCATAAAAAATCAGTTGATTGATGAAGCAGCTTTACCGTTACAAGTTAATGAAAAAACCTATTGCGCAATGAACGCTAAACAGTTAACCATAAATTTCCTGGTGAATCTCTTTTCTGTCATAGCCCATTTCCGTTATTCTTTTCTTTGCTTCGTCGATCATCCCTTTCCAGCCGCACAAAAAGAAATTGGCGGGCCTTCTTTCTGCACAAAGCGATTCGTAGATGGGATGTACATAACCACTACGGCCTTCCCATTCTTCTCTCGACAAAGTGGGGATGTATTGAAAACCCGGTAAATTTTCCTGTAGTCCTTTTAATTCATCAAAGTATAACAAAGTGTTCTTTGTACGGCAGCCAAAAACGAGGTAGATATTCTTATGTGCGATATTATTCCTTTTAATATAGTTGATCATACTGCGGAAAGGGGCGATCCCCGTACCTGTACAGATCATAAAAATATCTTTATCCAGCGGCTCTTTCAATATAAAAACTCCCTGCGGCCCCCTGAAAGTTAATTCGGAATCCACACCGGCTTCATTAAAAAGATAGGGAGTACCTGCGCCTTTTTTATCCAGTACGATCAACAGTTCAAAAACATTGGTGCCATCGGGCCATGATGCAATGGAATAACTCCGCCAGCGTTTATTGGATTTTTCATGAATGGGGAGGTCCAGCGTTACAAACTGGCCGGGAATAAAATCAAAAGAGGCCAGTTCGGGTATCTCTATCCAAAACCTTTTGGTATCGGGTGTCTCGTTTTCTATTCGGATAATTTTTCCCTTCCGCCATGGTTGTAATGCCATATTTATTTTTGCGGTAAGTTACAAATAAATCAAACAAAAGAAGACCGGGTTGGCAATTTCAGCGGGAAGAAAAGATGATTTATTAACCAGTCACTGTATACTTACTGAACGAGTATCTTTATTGTTTGTACAGAATTATCCGTAAATATTTTAAGCTGGTAAATGCCTTTGGCCACACCCTTGGTATTAAGGGTATTATTTCTTCCCTGCAGCAGATAGCTTTTTATCATTTTACCGGTAGCATCATACATAATGGCTGTGTTACAGTTACCTGATGAAACAATAAACACTTTATCATCTTTAACAGGGTTGGGGTATACGGTGATATCATCTGTGGCAGTTGCAAAATTTATTTTTCTTACCGGCGAGTAATGGAAAGAACCGTCTTTATTCATGATCTTCAGCCGGTAAAAATTCAATCCGCTTAACGGCTGTGCATCTGTAAGGTTATAGGTATTAATACCATTACGGTTAAACGCAATTACTTCCCCTATCGTTGAATAAGCAGTGCCATCAGCGCTTCTTTCCACAATGAATTTAGCAACATCCGTTTCGTTATCCGTATTCCATTGCAGCAATACTTTTTTAACCTGCTTGATGGCATCAAAGGAAAGCAGGCTGATGGCTAAAGGATTTACGCCACCTGCGCCGCCGTTATTGAACCAGAATTCACTGAAGCTGGTCACCGGGAATTCTGCATAGTAACCATTATCGTAAGGGACAATAGCGGTATTGGACGGTAAGATATACTGATAGGTTCCGGTTATATCATCACTTAGCGTACCGTTCTCATCCGCTGCCGTACCGCTGTATTTTGTTATCCCTAATTCATAGGGGTCACCGGGTTTACTGCAGCCGGGACAGCCCGTAGCATTGACAAGGTTCTTTGCTTCAGTATCGGTAAAGTATAAACGCACCGTAACAACACCTGCCGGTTGAATCGCCGGCCTGATCACGATATTCCTGTCTAGGTAGTATTGATTATTTTGTGCACGGACCGACCCACTGTAAGGATACACATCCACGCTGGTATTGCCCATGTTTTGCCCATTGGGATTGATGGAAGCAATTCGTTTACCACCTGAAGAAAAATCGATCCAGTTGGATCCGCTTATATTCTGTATGGTATTCAATACCGGGGAACCGGTATAGATCGCGGCTTTGTCAAATACATGGATATCATCAATGCCCACTCCTTCTGTATTAAAACCTGCATCACTCGACATGGCGAAACGGAAACGTACGCTGCTGGCTTTTGTTGGTATATCGGTACTGGCTACATGCCATTTGCCGAATGAAGTGCGCCATTGGGACAGGCCCGTGGGGTCGTTATACCAGTTTACACCAACGCCATTTGTACCTAAGCGATTCCAGGTTACGCCACCGTTATCAGAATATTCCACCCAGGTATAATCGCAGGGGCAGTCGTCTTCTATATAATAAATATGGCTGAAGGAAAGCACAGGTTGTGTCAACCCGCTCAGGTCAAAACAGGGAGAATATAAATAAGACAATTCATTATTTTTATAATTACCTGTTAAAGAAGTAACCCACGCTTTGGTACCATTGGCAGCTTTATTAATAATCGTTTTTGTTGGTGTTCCCCATTGCCAGCTGCTATTGCTGCCCTGCTGGTACCAGTTGCCATCGCCGCTTTCAAAGCCTTCGAGGTAAGGGAATGTGTTGATGAGCGGGCTTGTATGAAAACTATAATTGAGGATACTGTCATTATTGTGGTAATTATCCGCAGGGGCAGTTAACCAAAAATCAAAACTATAATCTGTATTAGAAGAAAGGTTAGCCGCTGTAGCGAATGTAAACACCTGTGTTGATTTTGGTGCAATGGAGGGGATGATATCAGTAACTGCTGTTCCACCATTGATACGATAACTAACCGGTACATTGGTGAAAGATGCTGCACTGAAATTTTTTATTCGTATAGAAACTGCCTGCGTACCCGTCATTCCGCAACCGGTAATGGAAGGTGAAACAACTCCCGTTACCGACACATCATTCAACGCTTCTATAAAAGATACATCATCAAAAGTATAGCCGTCATCCTGGTCAAGTTGAGGGTTAGCTACATTGGCAGAAGTATTTCCCTGCTGACCAAATTTTACCTGGAAACTTGCACTGATGGGTTGTGCCGGAACAACGGTATCCAGCACATCATTTACATTGATGATACCATGTTTCCATTTGCCCAGGCTTCCCTGGTTAGCCACCAGGTCATAAGCAAATACCCAGGGAGCCGTATCACTTCCACGTATCCATACTTTATTGTTGGGGTTATTGTCCTGCCCGTGATTTTTATAATTAAAATCAATGCGCAATTGATTACCGCTGTTATACGCATTTACATTATAGGTCATCAGTAAACTATCGGTAACCAGTGTGCCATAAGGGAACTGGTCCAGCGTAATAGCCCTATTGCCGTTTAGTGCAAAGCCGCTGTTCACAAATGTCCTGGCCCTTCCTCTTGCAGCATTGGATTTAAAATCTACTCTGTCATCCCCGTCAAGGCCGATGGTATTTCCCGTATAATCTTTCACCGTTGTTGTTTCAAACCCATCATTAACGGGAAGGGTTAGTGGCGGATTGGCCAGGTTCTTAAGAGTGATTATGGTGGTATCATCCCCCGCTTGTGTGTCACCCGGATTCTTCACCCATGCTTTAATGCTATAGGTTCCCGGTACAGAAAAATCGGCGGTCTGTGTAAATGTATATTGATAAGTACCCAGTGAGTTTATGGCTACCGCACTGTTTTCCACTACAGGTGTATTGCCATTGATCGAATAATAAAGCGTATAAGTGCCCGCCGAAGTGATATTGTCTAAATTTTTTATGGTGATCTTTACGGGTTCTGCAGCTGTTAATGCACCGGTGGTAAACTGTCTTCCCGTTACCGGTGCATCGATAGAAACGGCTTTAAAATTATTGTCATAGGTACCTAAAGAGCAGGTACCCGTTGCCGGTATAATATTTTTTGATACAGAACGACGGCCATTAACCGTATTATTTTTTGCCCCTACACCAAACCAGTAGGTGATGCTGCTATTGAGGCCCTGCACTAAATATGCAGTGCCAGTGGTATTCCCTATTACCTGCATGTTATCTCCCACTAATTGAAAAATATCATAGGATGTGGCACCTGCTACCGGTGTGGCCGACCAGTCCAACTGTACAAAGCCTTCGCAAGGAACAGAAGCCGTGAGCGCTGGCTGCCCCAATACAGTGAATTTAAAATCACTCTGGTCAGCATAGACCGATGAGTTCCTTCTTACCCTTATTAACGCGTTATTGGTAACGGTGGTGGGTACCTGCCAGTTAAAAGAACGGGCGGTTGCAAGTACATTATTATTGATTGTACCCCAGGTAACGCCGTTATCAAAAGAACTGTCGACAGAAAAACTATTGGCTTCATCGCCATAAGCGCTCCAGCGGATGGTCTCTGTTTCACCGGGCACCCAGGTCTCCCCCCCAAACGGGTATTCAACAGTAACCCCATTCATATCGAGTTGATAAGTGAGTATATATTCCTGCGGTCCCTGCGGAACGGCAAATGCATTAACATTAAGGTTAAAAGTTCCGGCAACCGGGTTATCAATAACTACCTGTTCAATATTGTTTCGGTGGTCAACACCAGGCGCTGCATCAAGTGCCACACTGCCTGGAATGGCACTGAGTACCAACGGTAAAACAGTTGATGGGCCGGGGGCGGTAACCGTAAGGTCAAGATCATTTACCAGCGTACTGCCTGCATTGGCAGCAGCAGCAGGATCGGCCCAGTACAACATCACTTTAAGGCGTCTAACCCCTGCCGGTATGGTAATGGGATAAGATGCGGGTGCAACAGTGCTGACAAAATACCGGTTGCCTTCCATCGCCTCTATCGCACGGCGGGCATTCATCATGCCAAAACCAAATGTGTAATCAGGGCCCGGGCTGCCAAGGTCTTCTGCAGTATTACAGAGCAGCGCTTTCAGCAAAGCAGCTTTCGGTGTTGCCCCACCATTTATCTGGCGGTAACGTTCATTCAATAGTGTTACGGCGCCGGCAATGATCGGTCCCGACATGCTGGTGCCGCTGTTATTGCCATAGGTGTTATTCTGTCTTGTGGAGAACACGTTGATGCCACTGGCAACGATCTCAGGTTTTATTCTTCCATCCTGTACAGGACCGCGGCTGCTGAAACTGGCGATGGAATAATCTGCCTGGTCAATAGCCCCCACCGTTAGTACGTTCTTGGCACTTTGCCACCCGGTTTTTATCGTACCATAAGCAAACGGGTAAGGTGAACAGGTATATAAGCCATCATTGCCTGCCGAAAAAACATGCAGCACCGTAGGGTAATTGATCATTTGTGCATCGGCATAGTTGCTCAGTACATCGTAGATGCCATCGCCGGGGCAACCGTTATCCGCATCAGTGTAGGAATTATTGGTGGCGATCATATTATAATCGGTGACATAAGCAGGCGTATTGGTGATGATATCACTGAACCACTGGCTGACGATGGTTGCTTTTGGGGCCATACCATGATTCCTTACGTCTAAAATACCCGCACCGCCTACAGTACCTGAGGTATGGATGCCGTGAAAACTTGGTGTAGCATACACCCTGTTGATCAGTCTGCCGGTGAAGTCCACATGCGTAGAGATCTCGGCATTATCGCCAATACCAACAGTAATATTCTTTCCTGATAACTGGCGTCCTGAAGGTGAAAGCAATGCGGCGATACCATGTAATGCAATGCCTTTATAATTTAATGTTCTGTCAGTTAGTGATTGCAGGCTGATATAACTTACAACCGGTAGGGCTGCAATGGCACTGATGATATTTTTTGCAGGCCTGATAAAAATAACCGGGGCATCAGTAAATTTAGTGGGTACAACTATTGCGCCTAAACGCTGTAAAGCTTGTTCTACCATTGCCTTGCCGGCAGAAGGGTAATAACTGACTGCAAAAATTTCCGGGTCTTCTTTCCTGTTTGAGGACTGGTAAGCCAGCAATGCGGAATCAATTTTATAAACCGGCGAAACGGTATTGACGGATATAAGCCCGAATTTAGCGGACAAAGAAAAATCAAAATCATTTTTTATAGTAGCCAGGTAAGCATTGCCGGGAATATAGGCGCCCAGTTCTATACCCGCCTGTTTCAATTCTCCCCGCACAATAGCTGAAGGCAATGGAGAGAACTGCGCCAATACATAATAATTATTGCCGGATAAAGCCCCGCTGATCAGTTCCTTTTTAAAATTTTGGCTGGCAAGGTTATTGACCGGAATAAAATTGCCACTTTTAAAACGGATGGGTTGACCAATTTCCTGGGCATAGATTGCTGTGGAACTAATGGCCAGGCAACAGGTAAACAGCACCTTTGACAGGGAAATGGAGTAGCGCTTTTTCATTTGCTGGTTGCTATTGGATATTGGTTTATTGCGTTAGCAGTCAAAAAATCAGGCACAAACGGCAATAAGTCAATCCTGTTAACGTTTTTCCGGCGGTTGTATTGTAGCTTTTATCGATAATGCCCCTATTTTTTCCGAAACCGTATCTTTGCCCTCCTGATGAACCTGGAAGTGCTGTTGAAAGAATATGCCAATGACCCCCGCTGTTTTAAAATAGTGGACAGGATAACTGCGTCCCAACCCCAACATTTTCAACTCAAAGGCCTGCAGGGAAGTACTCCTTCCTTTGTTGTGGCAGCAGTTTTTAACCACCCCGCTACTGCTCAATTAAACCACCTCGTTATTTTACGGGATGCAGAAGAAGCTGCCTATCTACACAACACACTGGAAAACCTTACTAATGCACTCGATCTTTTTTATTTCCCTTCCTCTTTCAAAAATAAAAAAAATTACAGGTTACTAAACAGCAGCCATGTGATGCTGCGTACCGAAGCATTGACAAGGCTTGCAGCCGGGGGCAATAAAAAGCTGGTCATCACTTATCCCGAAGCTTTATTTGAAAAAGTGATATTGCCCAAAACACTTACCGAGAATATCATTTCCATCAAGCAGGGCGATACCATGGAAGTGAATGCAATACTGGAAAGGTTTATGAATTACGGATTTGAAAGAACAGATTTTGTTTACCAGCCCGGGCAGTTTGCCATACGGGGAGGCATACTCGATATTTATTCGTACGGCAATGAAAAACCTTACCGTATAGAATTATTTGGTAACGATGTGGACAGCATCCGCATTTTTGATCCCGAAACACAGTTGAGCGAAAGAAGGTTGTTACAGGTAAATATCATCCCGAATGTTGAAACGCTGCGGGCTTCTTCCGGAACTGGATCGGCTGATAAGGTCTCTTTACTGGAATTTTTACAGGAGAACACCGTGGTGTGGACAGCAGACTGGGAATTCATCAAAGAAAAGATAGAACAGCAGGAAGAAGACCTGGAATTGTCAATGGCCAATGGCCAATGGTCAATAAGCAATTCACAACCAGGCGAAGAACTGCCCGATGAAAAAAAAGAAGTGAATGAAAATGATTTTGTAAAAGCCGCAACTATTGAAGAACAGTTAATACTGCGTCATATCATCGAGTTCGGTAACAAAGCATGGTTTTCAACAGATCAAAAACAGTCCATAACTTTCGCAACAAAAGACCAGCCTTCTTTCAACCGCAATTTCGACCTCCTGATAAAAAATTTAAAAGAATACGAGGCCGATAAATACAATATCTACCTTTTTGCCGAGAACCCAAAACAACTGGAAAGGCTACACGTAATTTTCACCGACCTTAAAGCCGAAGTGAACGTGATACCTGTTCCCGTTTCCATCCATGAGGGTTTCATTGATAACGACCTTAAACTTGTCTGTTATACCGATCACCAGGTCTTTCAGCGTTATCATAAGTACAAAGTAAAACAGGCATTCAGTAAGAACAAAGCACTTACATTAAAGACGCTCCGTGAATTACAGCCGGGCGATTATGTTACGCATATCGATCATGGCGTGGGCGTGTACAGCGGTTTACAAAAAATAGAAGCCAATGGCAGGTTGCAGGAAGCCGTACGCATACAGTATAAGGATGGCGACCTGCTGTATGTAAATATTTCGTCGCTGCACAAAATTAGCAAGTACAGTGGCAAGGAAGGTACGGTACCCAAGATGAATAAACTGGGCAGTGATGTATGGAACCGTTTAAAAGACAAAACCAAGAAACAGGTTAAAGATATTGCAACCGACCTGATAAAATTATACGCACAGCGAAAGAGCCAGGCGGGTTTTGCGCATAGTCCGGATAATTATATGCAAACGGAACTGGAAGCCAGTTTTATTTATGAAGACACACCCGACCAGGGCAAAGCCACCGAAGACGTAAAAAGAGATATGGAGAAACCATCACCGATGGACAGGCTGGTTTGTGGCGATGTTGGTTTTGGTAAAACAGAAATTGCAATACGGGCCGCATTTAAAAGTTGCTGCGATGGAAAACAAGCTGCAGTGCTGGTACCAACCACCATTCTTGCCTACCAGCATTTTAAAACTTTCGGGGACAGGTTGAAAGATTTCCCGGTGACAGTAGATTATATCAATCGTTTCAAATCTTCCAAAGAAAAAAAAGAAACACTGCAGAGGCTGGCAGAAGGGAAAATAGATATCATCATTGGTACGCATGCGCTGCTGGGGAAAGAAGTGAAATTTAAGAACCTCGGCGTAATGATCATCGATGAGGAACAGAAATTTGGCGTAGCAGCAAAAGAAAAGCTGAAACAGATAAGGGCAACGGTTGATTCGCTCACACTAACGGCAACACCTATCCCCCGTACACTACAGTTCAGTTTGATGGGCGCCCGTGACCTCAGCATCATCAATACTCCACCTCCTAACAGGCAGCCTATACAAACGGAAGTAATGGTATTTAATGAAGATGCCATCCGTGATATCATTTATTATGAAACCGAAAGAGGTGGGCAGGTCTTCTTCATCCACAACCGGGTGAACGGGTTGGCCGAAATGAAAAGCCTGATACAGGGGCTTTGCCCAGATATCAGTATCGCTTATGCGCACGGGCAAATGGAAGGTGATGAACTGGAAGACACGATACTGGATTTCATGGATAAGAAATACGATGTGCTGGTATGCACCAATATTGTAGAAAGTGGTGTTGATATTCCGAATGTAAACACCATCATCGTAAATAATGCCCACCAGTTTGGATTAAGTGACCTTCACCAGCTGAGGGGAAGAGTTGGCCGCAGCAATAAAAAAGCTTTCTGTTATTTGATGGCTCCTCCGATGAGTACACTTCCGGCGGATAGCCGTAAACGTTTGACTACATTGGAACAATACAGCGACCTGGGCAGTGGTTTTCAAATTGCAATGCGTGACCTCGATATCCGTGGCGCCGGAAATTTACTGGGTGGAGAACAAAGCGGTTTTATTGCTGAGATAGGTTTTGAAATGTACCAGAAAATTTTAGATGAAGCCATCCGTGAATTAAAACGAAGTGAATTCAAAGAATTGTTCAAGGCTGAAATTCAGCAGCAGGATGATTTTGTAAAGGACTGCAGTATTGATACTGATCTCGAAATACTGATCCCCGATGATTACGTGGAAAGCATCACTGAGCGCCTCAGCCTTTATTCAAGACTGGATAATTGTGAAACAGAAAAAGACCTGCAGGGTTTTCATAAAGAAATGACCGATCGCTTTGGGCCGATACCCGGGCAGGTAGAAGACCTCTTTACCACCGTACGCTGCAGGAAGATTGCAGTAGAACTTGGTTTCGAAAAAATGTTATTGAAAAATGAAGTGCTCAAATGCTTTTTTGTAAGCAACCCCGATTCGCCCTATTTTCAAAGCCATACTTTTAATGGCATACTACAATTTTTACAGACAGGAACCAACAAGGGCAAATTAAAACAGGTTGGTAAAAATGGAATACTGATCGTGGAAAGCATAAAAACGATGAGTGTATTGCAGGAGTTTTTAAGCAAGATGCAGGATAGTATTGATTAGGGAACCAGGCATGATACAGTAATACCGGTCATTTTTTAAAGTAATGCTGCAATAAAAAAAGCTACCCTCAACAGGTAGCCCAATACATTTAAGGTTACTAAAATTACCAGGCTTTTTTAGCCACTCCATCTGCTACAGCTTTGTTGGCTGTTGCTTCGCTGAGCATGGTGGTCATTTTATTTCCTTTTCCATCATGTCCCTGGGCCATATAGCCACCACGGGAAGTTTTGGTTATCACTGCATCCTGCATGGGAACGTTCTTTTCTTTCGTTTTCATGCAATAGGCTGTTAACATGTTTGACATTGTAATGAATTTATGGTTAGTAAATATGGGCTGAAGTAGTAAACTTCAGGCTACAAGCTACAGAAAATATTGGTTTTAGCAAAAAGGGAGGGGCCGTTTGAGCTTAGGGACAAGCTAAAATGCCCTGAAACCAGGAACGAAGCGGTGCAGTTGAGGCTGCAGGTTTTAAAACGTTCAATAAAGAAATAATGTCCAATGGCTGCCGGATAGCAGTGTAAATCCTTTTGCTGCAAGGGTTTTGCGGGATGGGCAAAAGATTGAAGCGGATAGCCGGATCTTTGGCTGCTATAAAAAACGGGGGCTGACAGCTCCCGGTGTTATCATATATAATTTATTTGAACTTTTTTTTGGAATGCTTCCGAAATCGACTGTTTTAGTTCTTGCCCCTGGTCTCTGACGGTAGTATTTTAGTTTCGGACCTTCGGTTCATTTTTATTAAAATAATTGGCCAGCAGAATAAAGGAGGAAGGAATTGTTCAGGTCCAAATTTTTTTCCTTCTGCCTTTGTCCGCTTAACTAAATTACACGTCTATCTTGGCATACTTGGCATGTGTTTCAATGAATTCCCTTCGCGGCGGCACTTCATCGCCCATCAGCATACTGAACACCCTGTCGGCTTCGGCAGCGCTTTCAATAGTAACCTGTTTTAAGGTTCTTGTGGCCGGGTTCATAGTGGTTTCCCATAATTGCTCGGCATTCATTTCTCCCAAACCTTTATAGCGCTGGATACCTACGGAGTCGTCTTTACCCTGACCGAATTTTGCTACAAGCGCCTTGCGTTCTTCATCATTCCAGGCATATTCCTGTTCTTTTCCTTTTTTAACGAGGTACAATGGTGGCTGGGCAATAAATACATAACCCTGCTCTACCATTTCTTTCATATACCTGAAAATAAAAGTAAGTATCAATGTGGCGATATGGCTTCCATCCACATCAGCATCGGTCATGATGATGAGTTTATGATAGCGCAGCTTTGAAAGATCCAATGCTTTTGGATCATCGGGCGTGCCGATCTTTACACCCAATGCGGTAAACATATTGCGTATCTCTTCATTGTCGTAGATCTTGTGTTCCATCGCTTTTTCCACGTTCAATATCTTACCACGCAATGGGAGGATGGCCTGGTAACTCCTGTCGCGACCCTGCTTGGCTGTACCACCTGCCGAATCACCTTCCACAAGGTATAACTCGCAACGGTTAGGATCTTTATCACTGCAATCGGCAAGTTTGCCGGGCAACCCGCCACCCGTTAGTACACTTTTGCGCTGCACCATTTCGCGGGCCTTGCGGGCGGCTGCCCTTGCCTGTGCAGCCAATATAACTTTTTGGATAATTGTTTTCGCATCTTTTGGATTTTCTTCCAAATAAGCCACCAGCACACGGCTAAGCGTACTGTCTACCACACCCATCACTTCACTGTTGCCCAGTTTTGTTTTGGTTTGCCCTTCAAACTGCGGCTCAGGTACTTTTACGGAAATAATTGCGCTTAACCCTTCCCGAAAGTCGTCCCCTTCAATTTCTACTTTGGCTTTTTCGAACATGCCTTCTTTTTCACCATAGCTTTTAAAAACCCTGGTGATGGAACGGCGGAAGCCGGCCACATGCGTACCGCCTTCAATGGTATTGATATTGTTTACATAGCTGAACAGGTGCTCCTGGTAACCGGTATTGTAGATCATTGCCACTTCCACGGTTACATTACTGGCATCGTCACGTCCGTCGCAGTAAATAACGGTGGGGAGTAGGGGCTGTCGGTTGGCATTCTTATCCAGCATTTCCACAAACTCCACGATGCCGCCTTCGCTGTAAAATGTTTTGGCATAGGTTTTTCCATCATCATCCTTTTCACGCAGGTCATTGATGATGATGGTGATCTTCCTGTTGAGGAAAGCAAGTTCCCTTAAACGTGCTTCCAGTATCTCCCTGTTATAAAGCGTAGTAATAAAAATTGTAGCATCGGGCCAAAACTGAACCGTTGTGCCGTGCTTTGCTGAAATCCCTGTTTCCCTTACCGGGTAACTGGGAACCCCTTTTGCATATTCCTGCTCAAATGATTTACCGTCGCGGTTAACCGTTACATGCAGTTTGGAACTTAATGCATTTACACAGCTTACGCCCACACCGTGCAAACCACCGGATACTTTATAAGAATCCTTATCGAATTTTCCACCGGCGTGCAATACCGTCATCACCACTTCAAGGGCGCTGCGGTTTTCTTTGGTATGTAAACCTGTTGGGATACCACGGCCATCATCTTCAACCGTAATGGAATTATCTTCATTGATGATAACAGTAATGTTGTTACAATGTCCAGCAAGGGCTTCGTCGATCGAATTATCCACCACTTCATAAACAAGGTGGTGCAGGCCCTTAACGCCTACGTCGCCGATGTACATGGCAGGGCGTTTGCGAACTGCTTCTAAACCTTCTAAAACCTGGATACTGTCGGCGCCATAACCGTTGCTGGCGGGGGTTGGAACTACTACTGTTTCTGTACTCATAAAAACGTTCAAAATCTCTTTAAAATTGGCGAAATTCAGATTGTTGCAAATGTACGGAAATTAAGGGTTTTCAGGGCATTTTTATGCGAATTTTTCAATGTTTTTTATTACACGAATTTTGGCGAATTACGCCAATGCAAAATACCGGTGACCCTATCAATTTTCGGACTTTGATCACGGGTCAAAAGACATTAAATGAATCATCAATTCGTGTAATCAAAATCCGTATCTTTGCATCGAAATTTTTCAATGTATCAGCAACCCGACATATTAAGTATTGCTCACAAACAGCCACTCATGCAGGAAGACCTGGACTTGTTGTTGCATGTTGACCGTGTGGTTCCGGGCTCGGTGCATTATGTCATTAAGCGCTACCGCAAGTTGCCGCAATGGAATATTGATGATACTGGCATACTGGTTTATCATTACCAAAAGAATAACCCCGATGCCAATTATCTTGAATTAAGGTTCTGTGTGAGCGGAAATGTATACTGCAGGCAAAAACAAACTGAATGTGATTTTTGTAAATTCAATTCTTCCAAAAACTGTATAGAAAAAGTGGAAAGCGTGGATGTATTGAGTTTCAGTTTCCGGCCCTCTTACCTTACACAGTTTACAAAGAACAATAACCAGGTTACCCTTACCGAAGAAGTGCTTACGTTCAAACACAAGTCTTCTTTCTCGAAACAATTGCCACTTTGTGGCAAGACAAGAACCGCTATTGAAGGCTTATTGAATCATACGTATACCGATACACTCGAAAATATTTTCATCAACGCACAAACGCAGATACTTTTATTGTACAGCATGGATTGTATGCTGGGTGAAAAGGAAACCGGTTTTACCTGTAAGTTCCTGGCCAATGCAGATGACCGTGAAAAGATCATGAAAGCCAGGGAAGTATTGCTGCAGCATATTGGCGAACCCATTACCATCAAGGCGCTGAGCCGTAAAGTAGCCATCAACGAATGTTATTTAAAGAAAGGCTTCAAAGAAATTTTTGGCACCACCATATTTGATTTTTACCAAAGCCAGAGAATGGAGCACGCCAAATATCTGTTGTATGATAAAGGCCTTAGCGTTACTGAAGTATCCATGCTGCTTGGTTATTCATCCATCTCACATTTTTCCACTGCATTTAAAAAGCATACAGGCATCAAGCCTTGCGAATTATTATTTCGTTGATCTTTTAGTTTCAATAAATTTATTATTAAAAACAATTGATGACCTCCGTCATCCCTTGCTATGATATTACCCGCACACATGTCATGGTACAGTAAAACATTGCCCGTTTTTTATTTGATGACAATTCTGTGATAAATCAGCTTCTTCATTGAAGCAACTTTGTGTTGCAAATGAGGAAAGACCAAAAAAATATCATTGTCACTATCACAACTGCGCTCATTATTTTATTGCAGTTATCTGCATTTTCACAAAAAAAATTCAATGATACTTCTATCATCGGGGAAGTAGTTGTTACCGCTACCCGTACCGAAAAAAGCATCGGCGACATACCCGTGCCGATACAGGTGATCAGCAAAAAATTCATTCAACAAACGGGTTCACAGAAACTCATTGACATCTTACAACAGCAAACCGGACTGGTATTGGCCGATAACCCTCTTGGACAAGCATTACAGGGTTATCCAAATCCTTTCGGCAGCGGCATACAATTACAAGGGCTGGATCCTGCCTATACGTTAATATTACTGGATGGTGAACCGCTAACGGGAAGGAATGCAGGCATTTTAAACCTGGGAAGGGTCGCTGTTGGCAACATTCAGCAAATAGAAATTATTAAGGGGCCCGCTACCAGCTTATATGGTTCAGATGCATTGGCAGGCGTCATTAATATTATTACTGAAAAACCAAAAGATAATATCGCATCGATACTGTTACACAGGGCAAGCAATAATACCTGGGGCTTTACTTCAAACAACACGATCAAAAAAAACAAGACCGTTCTGCAGTTGTTCGCCAATCGCTACAGCAGCAGTGGCTATGACCTCGATAAAACAATTTATGGTAAAACGGTTGACCCCTATCGTAATTATTCTTTTGCCGTAAAACTATTTTACGACATCAATGCCCGTACACAATTACAATCATCTGCACGGGTATTTACACAAAAGCAATTCAATAATTATTTAGTGTATACCAGCAACCAACCAGAAACAGTTGATGGCAGCACCAATGAATCAGACTGGAGTTTGAATAACCAACTCTCCCATCGTTTTTCAAAAAAAGTAAAACTGGTCTCCCGCTTTTATGTAACGGGCTACCAGGATAATGCAACTGTTTTTTTACAAAAGAACGACTCACTATTCGACAAGTCATTTCTTCACCAATTCTTACTGAAGCCCGAATTGCAGCTGGAACTGGGCGAAAAACAAAACGAACAATTCATCACCGGTCTTGGTTACAACTATGAAACCATTGATGCAAGCAGGTATGCTGCTGAAAAAAGATTTAATTCATTTTATGTTTTTTCACAGAAAGAATGGCACCCGATCTCAAACTTGAATATCACCCTGGGTGCAAGGCTCGACAAGAACAGTTTATATAAAGCGCAGTTCAATCCAAAACTTGCTCTTGCATACAAACCTTTAGAAAAACTTACCCTTATCGCATCCATTGGTTCAGGCTTTAAAGCACCCGATTTCAGGCAGCAGTTCTTGTACTTCACCAATTCACTCGTTGGATACACTTTACTGGGGGCAAATGAATTGAACAATGGCCTAGTACAATTAAAACAACAGGGGCAGATAGACGCTTCGGTTGACCTCACTCCTTATTTGACCGATCATACCTTATTGCCCGAGAGATCTGTTGGAACAAAT
>JAYWAN010000042.1:0-17293 GCA_043782405.1 Chitinophagaceae bacterium | reverse complement strand
TAGCTGTTTTTTCAATATAAGTATAGTCTTCCAGGTTGCGGTAAAAAACCTGCCAGGTACCATCTGCAAAATCTGTAGTTTGTTTATAACTAGCCCCGTCTCCGGCGCTAATAGCATAACTTCCACTTGGTGCCCAGTAATTCATCCATTCTGTAACAGTTTGATAGTCGCCATTTGTAATAAGTTGCGCGGCAGTTACCTTTAAAGCATTAGCCAAAACCAGGTCAACACTGGCATTGGTAGAAGTATTCGGGCTTTGGTTAATATCATAGTAATTTTTACTACAGCCTGCAATTACCACCGCTGCAAGTAATATGATTGATAGTTTTTTCATTTTTCTTTTATTTACAAATAAATAAATTAGGTTTTATTCAATTAAAAAGTAAGGTTTAAACTAAATGCTACAAACTTTGTTGGCGGCAATTGATTAATATCTGTAGTTCCTGTACCATTACCAGTTGTGTTTGCGAATTCAGGGTCACTCCAGATATTTTCCTTCGCTCTTTTAGTAAATAAATTCCTTCCGGTTATTTGCATACTAACTGCTTTAACGAAACCATTAAGCAATTTCTTAGGCATAGCATATCCCAAAGAAAGCTCTCTTAATTTCCAGAAGTCAGCACTGTTAACATAGTTGCTTCCGGCATTAGACCAGGTATTTACCCAAAACCCGATATTACCATCCTTTACATTAATATTTGTATTAGGCACATATTTAGCACCATCAAAATAAACTGAACCAGGAATAACAAAGGATTGACGGCCTGACAGAGCCGAGTAAGCAGATACACCTGTAAAATCAAGGCTTGGCCCGATACTGTTAAAAATAACTGCGCCAATACGTCCGTCGGCAACTGCACTAAATGTAAAGCCTTTGAAGCTAAATGAAGTGTTGATACCAACCTTTGTGGGTGGGTTACTTGTTCCAAAATTCTGGGGGGTTGGGTTAACTGTTGGATAGCCGGTGTTCTTATCAACAATGATATTACCACTAGGATCACGCATCCAATCTGTTGTCTTAATAACAGGATAAGGCTGGCCAACTACCGCATAAGAATTACCTCCAACAAATACTTCATTTAAACCAGGGGCAATAGAAAGAACGGTATTTTTAGTATAAGAGAAATTAACTCCCACATCCCAACGTAAGCCGGAACGCGTTTTTAATATTGGAGATACTTTCAGGTCAAATTCAACACCTTTATTTTCCATTTCACCGGAGTTAACCACTGATGAGGTAAAACCTGTAGAAGATGAAATGGTAATAGGAATGGTTTGATTAACTGTATTGGTAAGATAAGCTGCTCCGGAAAACAATATTCTGTTTTTGAGGAACCCTAATTCAAAACCAATTTCTTTATCCGTACTTAACTCCGGCTTGATATTGGGGTTAGCATACCTACCATTAACAGAGAAACCGGCAACACCTCCAAAAGGAAATCCACCACCGGCATTAAATGTATTAGTTAAAGAATAAGCGCCGATACTAACCTGTGCGGTCTTACTGTAAGCACCCCTTAATTTACCAAAACTTAAGATATTATTGTTCTGCAGGCTTTTGATTGCGTCAGTAAATACAAAGGACATATCAACAGCGGGATAGATAAATGAACGGTTTGCAGGAGAAAGCAAAGAGGTCCAGTCATTTCTTAAAGAACCGTGGAAGAAGAGGTAATTCTTATACCCTACGGTCAAATCACCAAATGCCCCTACCCTACGGGTTTCGACATATCTTTCTATAACTGTTGGCTCACCAACCCTGTTAGAAATATTAAAGAATTCCGGTATTACCAATACAGCGGCAGAAGTGCTGATAATCCGCTGCTTGTTGGTGATCAGTGAAGTACCCAGTATAAATTTGAAATCGAAGCTTTTGTAATCTTTATGTACGGTGGCCAAAAGATCACTCGTAAGCCTTTGGCTATAAGCTAATGCATCACCCTGGCTTGGAGACAGTTTCTTTACACCACTTGGGATATTTCCTGCACTCCATGGATCAAGAATAGCCCAGGGAGCAAAATCGTAACCTGATCTGGTGTACTTATTAGTATAATCATTACGTGCAATACCAGCTTTATAACTGAAGTCTAACCAATCAGTAGCTTTAAAGCCTAAACCAAAACTGGCGATCAGGTCATTATTCCTTTCATCCAGCCTGCTTTGATCAATCTGCCACCATGGGTTACCATAGTAAGCATTATAAAAGCCATCAGGATTAGCCAATGGGTTATTCTGCCAGTTCCTGTAATCCCTTAGGTCTACCATGGATGGTTGGTTAATGATCGTCCAGTAAAGTGGCCTGTTCTGGAAATAAGAACCCCCACCCGTGTACCCACCACCAACACCGGTAGTGCTGGCAAATGGAACTCCCGAACCTGCAGTAGTATTAGTATGAGTAAGGGTATAACCTACATTATAATCAACACGGAACTTTCCTGATTCTTTTGAACCATTTGCACGTATCGCATCCCTGCGGCTAACATCGCCCGGCAATACACCTTTTGCGTTCACATCCTGGAAAGAAAAGAAGAATTTACTTTTATCATCACCTGCAGAATAAGAAACATCATTGGTCCAGGTTAAAGCTTTATCAAAGAAGTCCCTTTTAGCATTTGGCTTTGCAGCGTATAAAGTTGAATCCTGGAACATAAAGAATGAACCATCATTCCTGTAAACAGGTATGGGGCCGCCGATAGGCACTTTCTGACCATTGTACCTTGGACCGTAGTTTTGATTCTCATAAGGAGCATACGGTATATAAGGATTTGAAGGCAGGAAAACCATATAAGGGGCATTTAAAGCCTCACCGCCATAAGGGCCAAATTCATTTTGAAAATTGGGCATATAAGCAATGGTTTCAAAACTTGCTGTAGTACCAACTTTAATGATTGGTTTTCCTCTTGTTCCTTTTTTAGTAGTAACAATGATAACACCATTAGATGCTTCAGAACCGTATAGGGCAGAAGCAGAAGCTCCTTTCAATACCGTAACATTCTCAACATCATTAGGGTTTAAACTACCGATATAGCTGATTGGAAGCTGAATATCATCAACAACCAATAAAGCCTGGTTATTACCTAAGATAGAGCGATTACCCCTTAAGGTAATACGCGTATCAGGTTTTACACCATTACTAGTTAGCTGGATCTGTAAACCAGAAACCTTAGCTGCCAAACCTGTAGACAGGTTGGTAACTTTTGCCTGGTTCAGTTCTTCCGTATTAATTTTTGTGGTAGAATAACCCAATTCTTTTGCCTGCCTTTTAACACCCATGGCAGTAACAACTACTTCGGTTAACCTGTTAGTGGTACCACTTAATTCCAAAACTTGTGTTATTGCAGACCTTGTACCAACATTAACATCTACAGTTGTATAACCTGCAGAAGAGATTTCAAGTACAGCGCCGTCTTTAACTTTTATTGCAAATGCACCATTGGCGTCTGCCTGGGTACCTACATTTGATCCTTTTATTTTAATAGTACTAAAAGGAACAGGGTTACCGTCTTTATCAGTAACCTTACCGGACACCACCCGGTTTTGGGCAAATGCCAAAACTCCGCAGAGCATAAGCATTGTAAACAGTGATAAAAATCTTCTCATGTGCAATTAATTGAGTTTAATGATGTGTAAAAGTAAGAATATTTTCTTAACGCCAAAATAATGTTAAAAAAATAGTTAAACACCCAGATACGATATATTGACAACAACAGGGGCGAAATAGCTGCATTATCCCTATAAAACTGTTAAAATTTATAGCGTACCTGGAACTTTATTTCAGATTTATGATTTCCCGCTATCTGATCTAACCCGCTTCCAATATAAGTTTTAGCCAAATAGATGGTTTGAGACCATTTTGCCCAGATGGTTAATTTCTTGCTGACATCATAATGAGTATTTATATAATATCTATACCCTTTATCATAAAAAACAGGTATCGAAAAATTGTATAAAACATCATTCTCGTAGGCATATAAACGGCTGTTATAGCCGTCAGTGTCGAAATATTGCAGCCGAAGGTTACCGGAATATGGTTTTAAAGGGGGGTCAAAGAGCAGGTCAACCGCTGTTAGGAAGCCCTCCTCCGGTTGGACGCCCCCTTTATCAATCCAAACGATATCTATTCTACCCCGGAAGCTGAATGATGGGTTAATGGCATAATTTACCTGTGTACGCCACTCCTGCCTGGGCAGGGCAATCACGCTGGCCAGTACCAGCGTATCCGGATTAAAATTAATGGGCTTCAACTCCGCACGATAACGGCTATAAATTTCAAATTGTTTTGTGGGTTTATAAGTAACCTGTATTAAATAATCTTTTCCTGCGGAAGGTGCATCCACCCTGTATTTTAGCCAGGGGAATTTATACAGATCGGCATAGGCATCAATCCGCCAGAAAACATCGGGCCTGATCGTAATACCGGTGTATACTCCTTTTTCATTATTGGGGTAAGCGGCTTCGGTAAAAGCATTGGTATACAAAGACTGGTAGGTCCTTGAAATATTTCTGTACACCAGGGCCATATCTGCAAAAGCGGATACGCTTACCAGTAAGCCCTGTACAAAGGCTTTATCAAAATTTGCAGAAAAGGCGGCTTCACCAAAAAAATGCAGGTTTTTGTGGGTGTAACTGTAATCAAAACTGTAATTGCCAAAAGATCGTCCATTGAGGGCATATTTGTTGTAAAGGTCGGCCGGCTTTACAAGGGGCAGTTTAAATTTATAACTGATACCATTTATGCCCAGATGAAGCCGTTTATACTGGTAAGAAAAATTACCACCATAAGCCAGTTGGTGCTGGATACCTTTATCTGCCGCTTCTGCTGCTGTCCGGTGGTAACCCGAACTCTGTATAGAGGAAATAAAATCCTCCTGCCGGTGCAGGCTATCGGTAATAAAATTGCCGTCGATCCTTTTATAGGAAACAAATGCCGTTGCCTGCCATTGTTTTTTTAAAACAGTAATGCCCAGGCCACGGTGAAAATTCAATTCGCCGGCAGAACTGTAAGGCCGGAGTACAGCACCTTCCCTTTTCACACTCATCACTTCAGCCGATTTTTTAAAACTAAGACTTTGCCATTGGGTGAGGCCCTGGCCGAGGTTTACGGTAAAATCGCCCAAAGCGAGCGTGTGAATGATCCCGGAATGCTGCAAAAATAAATGTGCCGAATAAAAATCAAACCCCTGTTTTTGCCGGCCCTTGAAAAACTGTTCTCCGGCATCCTTTTCTGCCACAATTCCATATTGCAGTAAATTCTTAAACACATATTTATACCGGAGTAGTATTTTTTGCGGAGAGCCCGCATAAAAATTAGTAACAGCGGTATCATTACCGGAATACCCTTTTGATCTTTCGGGCACCTGGCTAACCCTTAGCAGTACACTGTGTTCGCCATTATGCAGACGGCCCCTGAACGAATTCAGTAATTCAATATCAGAACTAACGGTAATGTATGGACGTATTTTCCGGAGCAGGGCGGGGGTCCATTGAGGGATGGCCTGCAGTTCATAAATGCTGATGAATCGACCCAATAATTTCCTGTATAAAATAAATTGCTGAATCTGCAATGGGGTAAGCAAATGCAGTTGCTGCAAAACGGCTTCGTCGGCGTAATTGAGGTTAACAGGATCTTTAATAAACTGTTGCAGCTGCTGCAGGTAAGCATCATCATCCGGCTCCACGTCCTGGTTATTTTCCGTATTATTCTCCAGCTGCTGTTCCGTAGCAGGGGTAATGGTTATGGGAACCTGTGTAAAAGAAGAAAGAGGAAATAATACAGTAAATATTAAAAAGAATATGACCATAACAGTTACAAATATACGCTTTGAAAAGCGCCTTTTTGCCGAATAAGGGTATGTAGTAAAAGTGAGTGACACAACGATGTTGATTAATGCACAACTGCCGGTAAATAAAATTCAATGACCAGATCCATATAAAACAAATAACTTCATTACTTCTCTTCGTCCATGTTTGTCAATTGCCAAAACCCGCTATCAATAGAATTCCCGGCGAAAAGCCCAGCTGCGGATGATAGCTCGCGGAAACGTCTAAACGCAGTTTATTCCAGGCAACACCCACCCCCGCAAAAGCGGTTCCCGATTCACTGATAATGCCTGCGCGGGCAAAAAAAAGATCCGCAAAATGATATTGCACACCGGCAATCATGTTAACCGGCCTGTCCTCTTCTTTTATCAGTTCGGCACCCACAAAAAAACTGGTTGACGCATCATAACCCAGTCCGAACTTATAGGCAGAAGCCAGTTTTTCATTGGATGTATTACCCAGTTTCCCCCCAACAGGATTATACACGTGTACCCCGCCGGTGAGTTTATCCGTAAAATGCATGATGGCGCCCGCTTCAAAATAAATGGCTGATGCATTGCCATAAGCGGGCACACGATATCCATAATAATTAAACTGTATGCCCAGGTCCACTTTGGGTCCCAGGCTGCGGGCATAAGCCAGGCCGATCTTATTTTCATTGAAATTCTTAAACCCGGCATAATCCAGTTGTAATCCGAAATTGCCCAATCGTGTAGGAAAAACAGCTGCAAAACGGTAGGCACTTGTTGCAGCCAGCAAAAATCTTCTTTCGCAATATGCGGCAAGTGCAATATTTTTTACCGGTGCAAGTGCAGCCTGGTTGGCAGTAAATGAAAAAGGATCGGGTTGTTGTTTACTATAAGCACTTAAACTGGTATAAGGTAGTGCAAGCGGGTATCGCAGGGATTGTGCAGGTACGGCATTGATACCAAGAATACCGATAAGGATTATCGCTATTATTGCTTTCATGTTAGGGCGGTAGATTAAAAACGCTGACAAGATAAAAACTAATTTTAATTAATGCAAGAGAAATTCTCAATGACTAATGGTGAATAGTGTTTAAAAGATGAAACTCTTTGTAGTTCAGTAATGTTCAGGATTGCTACGCCGGGGTTTGTTACTTTAACCACTCATCATTGACCTTTCACCATTGTTGCTTACTTTTGCGCCATGCAAATACTTGACGGGAAGATCGTTTCACAGGCTGTAAAAGACGGTATAAAAGAAAAGGTTGTACTCCTTAAACAGGCAGGTAAAAAAACGCCGCACCTGGCTGCTGTTTTGGTAGGCACTAACGGTGCCAGCGAAACTTATGTGGCCAGCAAAGTAAAAAATTGTGCCGAAGTTGGATTTAAAAGTACCCTGGTCAGACTGGATGAAAACATCACCGAAAAAGTATTGCTGGATACACTGGAAAAACTGAACCGTGATGAAGATGTAGATGGTATCCTGGTACAACTTCCCCTGCCCAAACAGGTCAATGAAGAAAATGTCATCAATTGTATTGACCCGCTTAAAGACGTAGATGGTTTTCACCCGGTGAATATTGGTAAAATGGTGCAGGGACAGCCCGCATTTATCCCGGCTACGCCTTATGGCATTATGCTGATGCTGGAACATTATAATATTGCAACGAGCGGCAAACATGCCGTGGTGATCGGCCGCAGCAATATAGTTGGAAGGCCCATCAGTATACTGTTGAACAGTAATACCAACCCCGGCAATTGCACAGTAACGGTATGCCATAGCCGAACAGAAAATATGCCCGCCCTTTGTTTGCAGGCCGACATCATTGTAGCAGCCCTGGGCAAACCTGGTTTTTTAACAGCCGAAATGGTAAAAGAAAATGCCGTGGTAATTGATGTGGGTATTACAAGGGTGGCAGACAGTACAAAAAGATCGGGATTTGCCATAAAGGGTGATGTGGATTTTGAACAGGTGGCACCCAAATGCAGTTTTATAACGCCAGTGCCTGGTGGTGTAGGATTGATGACGATTGCAGCACTGCTGAAAAATACGTTGAAAGCGGCTGAAGGGAAGTTGGCAGTTGACAGATGACAGTTCACACCTGGCTTCTTTAGTCCGGTATTAAAAAATAAATGACCAAAGAAAATACAATAGTAATCAATACTACCCTGCTTCCTGTAATGGAACATTTCTATACCCTCCAGGGTGAGGGGTTTCACCAGGGCAGGGCGGCTTATTTCATTCGGCTGGGTGGTTGTGATGTGGGTTGTGTATGGTGTGATGTAAAAGACAGCTGGGATGCAGCAAAACATCCACAATTGAATGTTGATGACCTGGTATCGCCTATTGCAAAAACTGCAGCAGAACTTGTTGTAATTACAGGTGGCGAACCCCTGATGCACAATTTAGATGAGTTGACAAATGCACTTAAGGCAACCGGTTTATCAACGCATATAGAAACATCAGGCGCACATCCTTTGAGTGGCCAATGGGACTGGATCTGTTTATCCCCTAAAAAATTTAAAGCCCCGCTGGCAGGCATTCTACCTCTTGCCCATGAATTAAAAATCGTGGTATTCAATGCATCCGATCTTGCCTGGGCCGAAAAATATGCCGCACTGGTTTCGCCCTCTTGTAAACTGTATTTACAACCGGAATGGGATAAAGCGGCCGCAGTTATCCCTTTGATCATTGATTATATCAAGGCAAATCCGCAATGGGATTTATCGTTACAGTTGCATAAATACATCAATGTGCCATAATAGTTCATCGTTTTTGTGAAGGATTTTTTGACCAAACAGGTTATCGCAGTTTGCGTGTACAGCAAACAAAAATGTTCGGGCCTAACAACCATGAACTGTATTTTAACAAAACCTGCATAAAAAGAAAAACATTTCGTTTTACCTTCAATTACTGAAATTTCACAAATGCTGAATAAGTATTCCTGCAGGCCGAATCTTTTATTATTGCTTGCCTTCTCTGTTTTCACTTTCCACGTCGCACGTGCACAGTGGTATGACCCGGATAAGGTAAATAAGAAGGCCGTCAGTCTGCATCTTCAGGCCTATGATGAAGCGTCAGCAAAAAATTACACCGCAGCCCTGCAACATGTTAATGAAGCAATTGCCATTGACCCAAAATTTGTAGATGCATTTTTGTCCCGTGCAGGGTTCTATGCCGACCTGAAGAACTATACTGCGTCGGTAAATGATTTTGAAAATGCATTAAAACTGGATTCAGTCTATTCAAAAACTTTTTTACTCCCCTATTCCATTTCACTGGCCGGCGCAGGGAAGTTTCAGCAGGCATTGAATACCGTTACAGAATTTTTACAAAACCCCACGCTCAACCCCAGGAGCATAAAAGCAGGTAATTACCGAAAAAGCACTTATGCGTTTGCGGTAGATTATGAAAAAAAACACCCTGCAGATAATTATGTATTTGCACCACAAAACCTGGGCGACAGTATCAACACTTCCGCCCTGGAATATTTTCCTTCCCTGACCATTGACGGGAAAAAAATGATCTTTACCCGGCGTACCGATGATGAGGATTTTTATGAAAGTAATTTCACAGAAGGCAAATGGGGAAAGGCAAAACCGTTGGGTGGAAAAGTAAATACCAACCTGAATGAAGGCGCACAGAATATTTCGCAGGACGGGCAACTGCTGGTTTTTACCGGTTGCAATTATCCCGAAGGTGAGGGCAGTTGTGATCTTTATTTTTCTGTGAAGACCAATACGGGCTGGAGTGAAGCACAAAACATGGGCCCGGTGGTAAATACCGAATTCTGGGAATCATCCCCTTCTCTTTCTCCGGATAAGAAAGACCTTTATTTTGCGAGTAGCCGTCCGGGTGGGTATGGGGGAAGGGATATCTGGGTAACACACCGTTCCCCAACAGGAAAATGGGGAGAGCCCCAAAATTTAGGAGCGGGGATTAACACTGATGGCGATGAAAGTTGTCCCTTTATCCATGCCGATAACCAGACCTTATATTTTAATAGCAATGGACATACGGGTTATGGCATGACAGATCTCTTTTTTTCCAGGAAACAATATGACAGCACCTGGAGCAAGGCAGAAAACCTGGGCTACCCCATCAACACCATTAATGATGAAGGCTCATTGATAGTGGCAGCAGATGGCAAAACGGCTTATTATGCCAGTGACAAAAGCGAGGGAAAGGGCGGCCTCGACATCTATACTTTCCAGCTTAGGGAAGACATCCGGCCAATAAAGACCCTGTGGGTAAAAGGAAAGGTATTTGATAAGAAAAAAGGGAACGGCCTGCCTTCAGCCGTAGAACTAACGGACGTGAATAGTCGCCAAAAGATAAGCAAAATACAGACTGACGAAGAGGGAAATTACCTGGTTACATTACCCGTAGGAAAAAACTACGCCTTCAGCGTAAACCGCAAGGGGTATTTATTTTATTCGGATAATTTTTCATTGGAGAACAATGCTGTTGATTCGGATTATGTAAAGAATATACCCCTGCAACCGATAGAAGCCGGCGCAGCAATCATCTTAAAGAATATTTTCTTCGACAGTAAGAAAGCGGAACTTAAATCCGCTTCAATTGCCGAACTGGATAAATTGCTCGCCTTACTGACAGATAACCCTAATTTAAAAATTGAGATCAGCGGTCATACCGACAATGTGGGACAGGCCAAAGACAATCTCCTCCTCAGCAACAACAGGGCAAAAGCCGTAGTTGAGTACCTTATAAAGAAAGGCATCAGTTCACAAAGACTAACTGCCAAAGGTTTCGGAGCCGCCAAACCCATTGCTGATAACAATACCGAAAACGGAAAAGCACTCAACCGACGCACAGAACTTTCTGTGATCAGTAATTAAAATTTTCTATTATTTTGCAGAAGCTAAAGTGAATTATGAACCCGAAGCCCGGGGCTTGTAGCTTTTAATCTATAAACCGTACCCATGCCCAACGAACTCCTTTACCAGGTAGCTCTTACCATGGTGCCCCATATTGGTGATGTACACGCAAAAGTCCTGGTAAATCTTTATGGCAATGCAACGGCTGTTTTCAAAGCAAGGAAAAAAGAACTGGAAAAGATTGAGGGCATTGGCGTAATCAGGGCAAAAAGCATAAAAGAATTTACGGATTTTTCCCGTGCAGAAGAAGAAATAGCATTCATTGAAAAATTCAAGATAACGCCTCTTTTTATTACCGGTAACGGTTACCCGAAAAGATTATTGAATTGTTACGACAGCCCCGCAATGCTTTACTACCGTGGCAATGCCGACCTGAATGCGTCCAGGATCATTTCCATAGTGGGTACCCGCAATCATGGAGAATATGGCCGGTGGGCAACAGAAAAAATAATTGAAGACCTGCAGGCAGAAAATATTTTGGTAGTGAGCGGACTGGCATTTGGTATTGATACCATTGCACACAAAGCCGCATTAAAACATAACTTAAAAACAGTGGGGGTTTTGGCGCATGGGCTGGACAGGATCTACCCATCACAAAATAAAAACCTTGCCAAACAAATGACTGCACAGGGTGGCTTGCTCACCGATTTTATCAGCAACACCAACCCCGACAAACAGAATTTTCCCAAACGTAACCGCATTGTTGCAGGCATCTGTGATGCATTGATTGTAATAGAAAGCGGAAAAAAGGGCGGCTCACTCATCACCGCCGAACTGGGTAATGGTTACAATAAAGATGTGTTTGCCATACCGGGCAGAACTACCGATACCAAAAGCGAAGGCTGTAATTACCTGATCAAAAACAACAAAGCCGCTTTAATAAATTCTGCGGCAGATCTGCTGCAGGATATGGGATGGGATGAACAAAAAAAAATCGTACCAAGAAAACAAAGGGAATTATTTATCGAACTTTCTGCCGATGAAAAAATCATTGCAGGTATTCTCCAGCAACAGGAAAGCATCCAGATAGATGAGTTATATTTAAAAAGCGGGCTAAGCAGCAGTACCGCAGCAGCAGCTTTGTTGATGCTTGAAATGCAGGGTATTGTGCTTTCGCTTCCGGGTAAAGTATACAAACTCACCTGAGGCTATTAACTTTCAGACTTTGCACTTTCAACTTTGCACTTTATCTTTGCCTATGGCAACCATAAATAACTCCCCCACTCCAGGCAGTTCCAAAAAATTTTTCGGCGAAGGCTTAACATTCGATGACGTATTGCTAATGCCTGCCTACTCACAGATTTTACCCCGCGAGGTAAATATCAGTACGCAACTCACCAAAACAATTACACTGAATGTGCCCTTATTGAGCGCAGCCATGGACACGGTTACCGAAGCCGCACTGGCCATTGCACTGGCAAGGGAGGGCGGATTGGGAATCTTACACAAGAATATGAGTATTGACCAGCAGGCCGACCAGGTACGTAAAGTAAAACGCAGTGAGAACGGTTTGATCATGGACCCGCTTACCCTTCGCCCGGATGCTACCATCGGTGAAGCATTACGGCTGATGCGTGAAAATAAAATTGGCGGTATTCCCATCGTGGATGCACAATATAAACTGGTTGGTATCCTCACCAACCGCGACCTCCGTTTTGAAACACACTATAATCAAAAGGTAAGCACGGTGATGACGAAAGAGAATCTCATCACTGCACCCGAAGGTACCGACCTGAAAAAAGCTGAACTCATTTTCAAAAAGAACAAGATCGAGAAATTACCGGTGGTGAATAAATCAGGTAAACTGATCGGCCTGGTAACTTTCAGCGATATCTTAAAATTAAAATCGCATCCACACGCTGTAAAAGATTCTTTTGGCCGACTGCTGGTAGGCGCCGGCGTTGGTATCACCAATGATATCATGGACAGGGTAACTGCTTTATCCAAAGCAGGTGTTGATGTGATCTGTTTAGACAGTGCCCATGGCCATACCAAGGGAGTGATCGGTGCATTGAAAGAAATAAAAAAGCATTTTAAATACGTCCAGGTCATTGCAGGTAATGTAGGTACCGCTGCAGGTGCAAAAGCCCTTGCGGATGCCGGTGCCGATGCAGTGAAAGTAGGTATAGGCCCGGGCTCTATCTGCACCACGCGTATCGTTGCGGGTACAGGTGTTCCGCAAATCACAGCCGTAATGGAAGCCGCAGCCGCTTTGAAAAATAAAAAAGTGGGTATCATCAGCGATGGTGGTATACGTTATACCGGTGATATGGTAAAAGCGCTTGCTGCCGGTGCTAATTGTGTGATGATGGGAAATGTTTTTGCAGGTACTGAAGAAAGCCCGGGCGAAACAATTATTTATGAAGGAAGAAAATTCAAACAATACCGCGGCATGGGTTCGCTTGGTGCGATGGCACAGGGTAGCAGTGACCGCTATTTCCAGGACCTGCCTACCGGACAGGCAGGTGTGGAAGATGATATCAAAAAATTTGTACCCGAGGGCATTGAAGGCAGGGTAGCATTTAAAGGGCACTTACGCGAAGTGGTACACCAATTCACCGGCGGCCTCCGTGCAGGTATGGGATATTGCGGGGCTAAAAATATCAGTGAATTACAGCAAGCAATATTTGTAAAGATCACCAATGCCGGCATCAGGGAAAGCCATGCACATGATATTGAAATTACGAGGGAGGCTCCGAATTACAGCAGGTAATTTTTAATTAAGAATTGATTGAAAAAAACACTCTTCATACTTGGATTAATTATTAATTATTTATTACTAATTATTAACCCTGCCGCTGCTCAGGACAGCTCCCGCCTCCGCATCTCCCTGCTCACCTGCACACCCGGCGAAGAGTTGTATGCTACTTTTGGCCACAGTGCTTACCGTGTTATTGACAGCAACAGCGTAACTGATTTCGTTTATAATTACGGCACTTTTAATTTTGATGATGATGGTTTTTACCTCAAGTTCATCCGGGGTAAATTAAGATATTATGTTTCCACGGAAAGTTTCCATGATTTTAAATACGGTTATCAAACCACCAACCGGGGGATCACCGAACAGGTATTGAATCTATCTGCAGCAGAAAAAATAGCCATCCGGAATTTTTTAAACGAGAATTCAAAAGAAGAGAATAAATATTATAAATACGATTTCTTCTTTGACAACTGCACTACCCGTCTCCGTGATATCTTAAAGAAACAGCACGATTCATCCTTTTGCCGGAAGCCCGTAATGCCCGCAGGCAGCAGGTTTCGGCAGGCCATTCATGAATATTTAAATAAGAACGGGAAGGATTGGAGTAAACTGGGTATCGATATCTTACTGGGGCAGCCCTGCGACGCGGTGATGACAGCCGAACAAATGGAGTTTTTACCCGATAACCTGATGAAGGGCCTCGATAGCAGCAATACGGATAACCGCCTGGTGCTAAGTGAGCAGAAACTTTATCCCATAAATGAAGACATCAATAAAAATAATCTCTTCACCCCATTGGTGGTTTTTTCTTTTTTGTTCCTTGTGATCATTGGGCTGGGCTTTGCAAAAAATAAAAGCGTCCATATCTTTTTGCAGGGCTTCGACGGGATATTCTTTTTTCTTACCGGCACATTGGGCATCATATTGATATTGATGTGGACCTGCACCGATCATTCCATGTGTAAAAATAATTTCAACCTTTTATGGGCATGGCCCACACATTTTATCATGGCATTTTTTGTGAACAGCAGGAGGCGCTGGGTAAAAAAATATTTTACTGTTACAGCCATACTTCTATCGCTTGTTTTATTGGCCTGGTTCTTTTTGCCGCAGCAGATGAATAACGGGTTAATCCCAATTGTTTTATTGCTCATTTACAGGAGTCTTTCAAAATCTTTTGCCCCTAACCTGTCTGCTGGGCAGTCAGGTTAGGTTTATTGAAGCTAATAAGCCTATGTTTATCAGTAACAAAAAAAAATTACGGTTAAAATGCAAGGCAAAACAATTACCTGCCGATCTTCCCAGATTTTTTACCGTGTTGCCGGAAAAGGCAACCCCGTTATCCTTATTCATGGCTTTGGAGAAGATGGTGAAATATGGGATGAGCAGGTTGATCGTTTAAAAGATAATTTTCGTGTAATCATTCCCGATATACCTGGCAGCGGCAGGTCTGAATTAATTGCTGATATGAGCGTTGAAGGAATGGCCGAAGTAATAAAAGACATCATTGACATTGAACTGGCGGGTGCTGAAAGGACAACCCTTCTTGGACACAGTCTTGGCGGTTATATCACTTTAGCTTTCGCAGAAAAATATCCCGGTTTATTAAATGCATTCGGCCTTCTTCATTCCACCGCATTTGCTGACAGTGAGGAAAAAAAACTGGCGAGACTTAAATCAATTGAGTTTATAAAAAATAATGGGGCACATGAATTTTTAAAAACAAGCATACCGGGATTGTTTTGGCACGAGGGCAGTTCGCAGCCGTCGGGCAACAGCATAAAAAACTTAATTGAAAAAGGTAAAAATTTTACTGCAACAGCCCTGGCACAGTACTACCAGGCAATGATCGCCCGGCCCGATAGAACAGCAGTATTAAAAAATGCCGGCTGCCCGGTATTATTCATCATCGGTGAACATGATATGGCTGTTCCTTTTCAACAAAGCCTGCAGCAATGTTACCTGCCTGCGAGATCGCATATCAATATCCTACGCAACAGCGCCCACATGGGTATGCTGGAAGAAACAAAAAAGGTAAACGGAATATTGGTTGATTTTTTAAGTCTAAACCTATAAGGTTTGCCGTTTAAATAAATTAAACTTCTCATTAACATTAAAGGCAGCATTTTTCGTTAATTTCAGGTCTGATATTTGATGAATTTCCCCGCATGAAAAAATATTTTATCCTTTTTATTTTATCACTGTTTTCTTTTAAGGAATTAATGGCCAATCATACAAGGGGGGGCTGGATGTATTATGAGTACCTTGGTCCCGGTGGTGCGGCCAATACGAACAGGTACCGGATTACGTTAAAATTTTACACTTCCTGTGTTTTAAACGCCGGGCAATTTGACCCTACCATAAATTTTTCTGTTTTCAGTGCTTCCTCCCGGCAACTGCTTTATACTATACCGGTTACTTTTAGCTCACAGGAAGATATTCAGAACTGTAATACGCAGCAATGCCACCCCTGCATCAGCAATATACCAACCATCTGTTATAAAATTACTACCTATCAAACAGAACAGGATATGCCGAGTACCCCGGGTGGATATATTTTTTCTTACCAGCGCTGTTGCAGGATATCGTCGATAATAAACCTTCAACCTCCTTCGAACAATGTTGGTGAAACATGGTCTGTAACCATTCCGGGGTCGGCAATACCGGGAGCCGAACTTAATTCAAGCGCCAGGTTTGCCCAGAATGATACAGCCATTATTTGTCAACATGGTTTTTTTACTTTCGATTTTAGTGCCACCGATGTTGATGGTGATTCGCTTGTATATAATTTTGCGGCGGCGTATGATGGCGGAAGTACAACAACTCCCGCTCCTTCCCCTTCTTCCAATCCGCCATATAACAATATACTTTACCAGTTCCCGTTCTCCGGCTTACAGCCTTTAGGCGCTGGTGTTACGATCAACCATCAAACAGGGATTGTTAGCGGTATTGCCCCCGGCTCGGGTATTTATGTGGTAACGGTTGTTGCAAGTGAATACATCAGAGGCACCAATATAAAAAAAGCGGAAGTAAGAAAATCATTACATATCCAGATTGCGGATTGCAATTCAACGCAGCCGAAGTTAGATCCTGTTTATTACAGTTGTGATGGGTTCACCGAAAATTTTACTAACCAGGGTGATGGCACCAATATTGTTACTTACGACTGGGAATTTGGTGATGGGGGCACTTCGAGTGTTCCTGCACCAACGCATACTTATGCAGATACGGGTACTTACACTTTAAAACTGGTCGTGAACAGGAACCTGCAATGTTCAGATTCAGCTACGGCACAGGTAAGAGTATACCCGGGATTTTTTCCCGGCCTCAATATTGGTGGCCAATGTAAAAATACATCGATTCAATTCACAGATCTTACAACGACAACTTATGGAGTGGTTAATTCCTGGAACTGGAATTTTGGAGACCCCACTTCGCCGGTTAATACTTCTACGGTCAAAAACCCAACGCATACTTATACCGCATCGGGCAATTATCCCATAATATTTATTGTGGGTAACAGTAAAGGCTGTGTAAAAACCATTGACACCACTATTGCCATACTTGATAAACCTTCACTAACGGTAACGCATGATACTCTTATTTGTGTGCTGGATACCCTGCAGCTGACTGCCATTGGAACGGGTAGTTTTTTATGGAGCCCCAATTATAATATCAATAATGTAAATATTGATAACCCGCTGGTGAGCCCCGATCTGCCCACCACTTACCATGTTACCCTTACAGATCCCTTTGGTTGTGTGGGTACCGATTCTGTAAAAATAGATGTGAAACTTTTTGTTACCCTGTTTGCACCACCCGACAGTACGGTTTGCAAGGGTGATGCCACTCTATTAAGAATAGTGAGTGATGGTTTGCATTACCTGTGGACCCAAAACCCGGCCGG
>JAYWAN010000041.1:0-2486 GCA_043782405.1 Chitinophagaceae bacterium | reverse complement strand
TACGGTTTGCATGAAATGGTGGTCATGTGTGGTCAATAAAACAATACCCGTGTATGCTGCCACATTATCATTGAAAGAAATGATGCTTTCCAGGTCGAGATGGTTGGTCGGTTCATCCAGCATGAGTACATTGGGGTTTTGCAGCATCATCTTGCTGACCATGCAACGTACTTTTTCTCCCCCGCTCAATACATTGGTCTTCTTCAGTACTTCATCACCACTGAATAACATTTTACCGAGGAAGCCCCGTAAAAAATCCTCATCCACATCTTTTGTTCCTGGCGGAACATATTGCCTTAACCAGTCCATCAGGTTAAGTGAACTTCCCTCAAAATATTCGCTGTTATCATTGGGAAGATAGGCGGTGGTAACGGTGGTACCCCATTCATAAGTACCGCTGTCGGCCTTCACCCTTCCATTGACGATTTCGAAAAAAGTAGTGAGCGCAATGGGGTCGCGGCTGAGGAATGCGATCTTCTCCCCTTTCTGGATATCAAATTTAATACGGTCAAATATTTTCTTCCCTTCAAATGATTTGCAAAGATTGTCCACTTTCAATATCTCATTGCCTACTTCCCTCTCCTGCTTGAAAATGATGCCCGGGTATTTTCTATTGCTGGGTGTGATGTCTTCAAATACCAGTTTATCCAATGCTTTCTTCCTTGAAGTGGCCTGTTTGGATTTGGAGGCATTTGCACTAAAGCGGGCAATGAATTCCAGCAGGTCTTTCTTCTTGTCCTCCATCTTTTTATTCTTATCCGATGCCTGCCTTGCTGCCAGTTGCGAACTCTCGTACCAGAATGTATAGTTACCGGTATAGATTTTTATTTTTTGTTTATCTACGTCGGCCACATGTGTACAAACGGCATCTAAGAAGTGACGGTCGTGACTAACCACTAATACGATATTCTCATAATCGGCCAGGAAATTTTCGAGCCAGCTGATGGTCTCCACGTCGAGGTTATTGGTAGGCTCATCCAGCAATAAAATATCGGGGTTGCCAAATAATGCCTGTGCCAGCAATACCCTTACTTTTATATTGGCGGGAATATCTTTCATCAGTTGCTGGTGCATCACATCTTCCACACCCAACTCACTCAAAAGCGTAGCCGCATCACTCTCGGCGGTATAGCCGCCCATTTCTCCAAATTCGTGTTCCATTTCACCTGCTTTTATACCATCTGCTTCGGTAAAATCTTCTTTGGCATAAATGGCATCACGGTCATGCATGAGCTTCCACATTTTTTTGTGGCCCATCATCACGGTATTGAGCACCGATATCACATCAAACTCAAATTGATTCTGGTTGAGCACAGCCATCCTTTCGCCGGGTGTAATATCAACGGTTCCCTTATTGGGTTCTATCTCGCCGCTGATGATCTTTAGGAAAGTGGATTTGCCGGCACCATTGGCACCAATGATACCATAGCAGTTTCCCTTGGTGAAACTGATATTCACTTCATCGAACAAAACCCGTTTGCCATAGGCCAGGGTTACATTATTTGCACTTATCATAATTGTTAAAAGTGTGCAAAGATAATGGTTTATTGTATAGTGATTGTTGTTTATGGTTGTAGTTTGTGGGTAGTGGCGCAAAGAAATCCGGCCTATCTTTAGGGATAGCCTGGCGTCCCGTCACCTAACAAAATACAGCATTATGAAATTCATCACCTACCTGGCATGTTTACTTACAACCGCTGCTTCATTTGCCCAAAAGCAAAGCAGCTTCATGGTAAATTTTGATTTCAACAAATCCGATATCACCGCCAATGCCGCAGCGAGACTGGATAGCTTTATTGCTGTACTTCCCGCAAAAGCAGCGGGCGTGGTTATTGCACTATACGGCCACTGTGATAGTGTGGGCAACAATGAATACAATGATGCCCTGTCACTGAAAAGAGTGGAAGCTGTAAAATATTATTTAAGCACTAAGGGCCTTGAAGCTGCAGCAATAAACAAAAAGCAAGGATTGGGCAAAAGGCAACCATTGAATAATAATACAAGTGATTATGAAAGATCATTGAACCGGCGGGTAGAACTTGTGATAACAATGCCCGAAGAAAAAGTGGTGGAGAAACCAATTGAGAAAGTGAAGGAAAAAACCTTTACAAATATCATTGAGGATACAGCGGTTAAAGTTGGTGCTGTATTTACTTTAAAGAATTTAAATTTTATTGGCGGATTGCATAACCTTATGCCCCAATCGGCACCGGTGTTGCAGGAATTACTGGATGTGATGAACCGAAACCCCCGATTGGTGATTTCCATTGAAGGGCATGTATGCTGTATACCCGATGATGGCGATGGTGTTGATCTTGCACTGGGTACCCGCAATTTATCGCAGATGAGGGCAAAGACAGTTTATGATTACCTGCTTAATAATGGCATCGCTGCCAACCGCATATCATATAAAGGATTCGGCCACAGGTTCCCGCTTACTCCTTACCCCGAAAGATCGGATGAAGAAATGATCAATAACCGGAGGG
>JAYWAN010000040.1:0-6595 GCA_043782405.1 Chitinophagaceae bacterium | reverse complement strand
CTCCCGCCTCTAGCGGGATCAACCTGACAACTATTCAAACTGATGCACTACCCCGTTTACTGCGAAGAAATATTTTATGCTTTTGTGCTTAACTTTATAAGCAGGATTGAGTTAACAATCCGGTACAAAAAAGATACTGTATGAAAACATATTACTTTACGCTTCTTTTTTTATGCTTCATCCAGATTGTTTCGGCGCAGGCCAATACCGAACAGGCAGATTCAATAAAAAGAATAAGGCAACAAGATGATTCAATGATCAGGGCTTCCCGGCTTGCCACCAATGGATTGATGTCGAGTCATGATGCAAGGGGCATGGGGAGGTACTGGGTATATGATTTTGTGCGCATATCCGGTAGCGGTAGTATCACCATCGGCAAAGATTCTGCCATGGCCTACTGGACAAAGATCTTTAAAGAACAACCTACCATCTATTATGTGCGCACCCCTGTTGACATCATCATCAGTGATAATGGCCTTTCTGCCTGGGAAAGCGGTACCTGGGCGGGTTTCAACACCAAGAGTAAAACTGGTAATTATGCAGCTCAATGGGTAAAGCGGGATAATATCTGGAAGATGCAAAGTGAATATTATATCACCCTGAGCACTTATTAAGATCAACCTGCGGCCAATCATGTGTTATGCAAGCGCAAAATCAACTGCAGCTGTAGCATGTACAAGTGCGGTATCAAAAACCGGCACTGTACAGGCAGATTGTTTTATTAAGATCGGGATCTCAGTACAGCCAAAGATCATTCCTTCTGCGCCTTCTTCTACCAGTGAATGAATGATGTGCAGGTATCTTTGTTTTGTTGCAGCAGAAAAAATGCCCTTCCCGAATTCATTATAAATGGAATTATTGACGAAAGCGATATCTTCTTCGCCCGGGATGATTACTTCGATACCCTGCTGAGCAAGTTTGTTGGTATAAAAATCCAATTGCATGGTATATTTTGTTCCCAGCAACGCCACTTTTTTTAACCCTGCTTTTTTTATGGCAGTTGCTGTAACTTCTGCAATATGTATCACCGGGATATTTATTGCAGCCTGTACTTCATCTGCAATATTATGCATGGTATTTGCACCGATCATCAGGCAATCGGCACCGGCAGCTTCTATTTGCTGCGCCGCTTTACACATGATGGCCGCAAGTCCCGGCCAATCCAACGCCTCTGTCAGCCTTCTTATTTCTGCAAATTCAACAGAGTTTAAAATGATCTTCGCAGAATAAGCACCGCCAAGTCGTTTATTGACGAGTTCATTTAATAAACGGTAATAATCAACTGTGGAATACCAGGTTATTCCACCGATCAAGCCTATTGTTTTCATTGAATAAAAATAATTTAAAATTGAATTGTAATTAAAACAAATATTCACCGGGTAAATAAACCGTTTAACATTTTTTTAAACCACTTAAGTATCATTATACTTGTGTAAGAACTAAATCTACCTTATCTTTGCGGCGCATTTCAGCACTACCGCGATAGTAATTGGTTTTTTAAACCTCCTGTTTGCTAAAAAATCCCCCGGCCAGACTTCTACGCCTGACTTTCAGAGGAATTATTATGTAAGAATTTAAAAACAAGTATATGAAGAGTGATTCAATGGGTGTAGGTACACCAATCAGCAAAAAAGACCTTAAAGATTTATTGAGTGAAATAAAAGAAACCCTTGCAACTGATGTAAAGACCATTAGTAACCAACGTTCATTTGGTTTACTTGACCTGTGGAATTTACAAAAAAGACAAAGGACGGGATCTTCGATGAGAAGAAGGCAGGATTAAAAAAAAGTCAATGGCCAATAAGTCATGTTGGCGTTATATAATTACAACTGGCTTATTGGCCAAAGTCTTACTGATAATATTTACAGGTGGCCCGGGTTTATCACTGCCTTTCTATGGGCACGTCAACCCTTAATTTTACCAATGGCTTGTAACCTTTGATATTTGCTGCGGTCCACCCGATATTAAAAATTCCGCCCTGCAAAACATGAACGGCTGTAAACCCGTTCTTCAGTAAAATATTTGCTGCATCATAAGCAATGGTAGAACTGCCAAAGCCATAAACTATCACAGGTTTTGATTGGTAACCGGCAATTGTATCCCGGATCCCTTACATTTTATTACATCCGTAAACAATATCATTCATTTTTTGTAATCGTATTTAATAATTTTAATTTGCATGGATATGATAACTGCCTATAATTTTATAGCATCCTGGCAACTGTTTCCTGAGAAAGGGGCCTATGAATACGGGGATCGCCCCAAATCAGGCATTTATAAAATAGAAGCTGCCCCAGGCAAAAAAGAACTCATCATCAGCATGAACTGGGTTACGCTGGAAAACCAGGCATTTTCTTCGCAATATAAATTAACAGCAGATGAAGAACTGCATCCATTTACAGGTGAAGACCCCACCGCTACCGGGTTTGCAGACAGCATCAAAGCCCATTTTATTGATGCCCTTAATTTTACCGTCTTCTTTTATGCAAAAGATACTGTAGTGCTGGAAGTACTGAATGAACTACTGCCCAATGGCTACCTGCGTATCACACAAAAAGGGTTTACCACCGAAAATAACCGGTACATTAATACAGAGATATACCATAAGCAACTTAGTGTAATGCCTTATTCCACTTCGGTATCGGGTGCTCTTGTAAAACCTACTGAAGAAGGTGTTATCCGGCACAAAGCACTTAGCGCAATGGAAGAGCAAACGAATATGCAATTGCAGCAAATACGCAAGCAAATAGAATTACTGGCACTGCAGGCGCAGGAGATACAGATGCGCAAGGAACTTTCCATGATCATTTATAACGCCAAACTAAGCTTCTCTCCTGTTATAGGCTCACTGTATTATCTGTATGAGAAACAGGATGGCAGTCATTTTGTTTCCATGGTAAGCCCTAAGGAATGGGGAGGCAGCGGGCCTTATAAAAATTTTATTGCTGCAGTAAAGCTATTAGCCGATCACACATGGGTAGAAATTTAAAGTCAATTAATAATTCATTCATGCAAAACACCATTGAGCAATTAGAGCGTATAATTGGTGATTATACGTCACAACTACAAGGGTTAAACGAAGAAAGCTTTTCCCTTAAGCCTTCGCCTTCCAGATGGAGTGGCAAGGAATTCCTGGGGCATTTAATCGATTCGGCTCAAAATAATATCCGGCGTTTTGTTGTAGCGCAGTATGAAGACCAGCCCTATATCGTTTATGCACAAAATGACTGGGTGACGGCAGCCGATTACCAGCATTACCCGCTTAATGACCTTATCGCAGTATGGGTATTAATGAATAAACACATAGTGATCTTACTTAAAAATTTACCTGCCGGAGTAGCCGGAAGAAATGTGCAGACACAGGAATTACATTCTATTGAATGGCTTGCCGCTGATTATAATAAGCATTTGCTGCATCATCTTCACCAAATATTGCATTTGGAAGAGATCGGCTATCCATGACCGTACCCGTACCCGTACCATTCAACACATTTCATCCAAAATAAGCAAGGGAATGTTTTGTTTTTTTATTCTTCTGTGTAAATTTATACCAAACCAAAAATATGGACCGCCCTGCCGCAATTAAATCAGCCAATAACCGTAAAAGAAATGCGATCTTAAAAGCCTGGTTAGTTGCCGGCACTTTTGATATAACGAGTGCCTTTATCTACTATTATATCAAGACGGGTAAAGACCCGGTCAATGTGCTGAGTGGCGTTGCTGGCGTAGTTCTTGGAAAAGGTCTTTCTATAAAACTTTTACCCGAACATGAAAATGTAATGCAGGTATGCGGCCTGCTCTTTCATTATATGATCGCCCTTGCATGGACACTGATCTTCTTTCAGCTGTTTCCCCTATTAAAACTTCAAAATAAAAATAAGATCGTAACAGGCATGGTCTATGGTGTATGCATCTGGCTGGTGATGAATTTAGTGATGATACCATTGTATACGATGAACTGGCCCGTTTTTCATGCACAATCAGTGATCATAAATACATTGATATTGATGATAATGGTTGGTTTACCCATTTCAATTTTCATAAACAAGTATTATACCCGCAAATGATAAGCAATGCAGTCTTCCGGCAAATGGCACTGTCTTTCCTGGGTGCAATAGAACTGCCGCATTTTGACCGGGCATCTTTCCGCCTGGATAAAAGGATATTTGCTACCCTGTTGGAGAAAGACCAGCTGGCCATGTTAAAATTACCGCTCGTTGAACAATCCGTATTCTGTGCATTTGATAAAACGGTCATTTATCCTGTACCGGGAGGCTGGGGAACAAAGGGAGCTACTTATATTGAATTAAGGAAAGTAAAGAAAGCAATGCTGAAAGATGCAATGACCATTGCGTTTAATAACGTAAAAGCAAAACGATAAACAGGAAGAGGCAACACTAAGGCCTCCAGTTCATTCACTTTCTTTTCCCATTGCCGCCTGTTTCATTTTTTGGGCAACATCATGGCCCACATATTTTTCAATTCGTTTTTCTACAAAATAAATGACGGGCGTTAAGATAATGGCCATGATAAATTTATACGTATAGTTGATGAGGCAAATGGCAAATACCAATTGCCAGCTCCACCCCTGGCCAATTTTAAAAGCAATGAACAATACGATAAAACTGTCTACCAGTTGCGAAACAAGTGTAGATCCTGTTGCACGCAACCACATTTTTTTTTCACCGGTGATTCTTTTGATCTTATGAAAAACGGTTACATCCACTATCTGGCTCACTAAAAATGCGGTAAGGCTGCCAAAGATGATCCACATGCCTTGTCCGAATATGCCATTGAACGCCTTTGACATGTCAGGTATACCGTTCTTTATGCCCGTTCCATACCAGAAATCAGCGGCAGGTGCGCCCATGGCTACGTAAAACATCAGGAACGCATACCCGATAAGTCCAACTGCAATAAAAGATATCCTTCGCACCGCCTTTGGTCCGTAATATTCATTCACAATATCCGTCATGATGAATTCCAACGGCCACAATAATACACCACATGTCAAACTCAGTCCAAGCCCACGTTCACCAAACAAAGTAAAACTGAGCGGGTGCTGGCCGAATAATTTTTCGAGTGAAAATATTTTGGTGCCGATACATTCTGCGATCAGTGCATTGGCCACAAAAAAAGCAGCGAAGATCACGAATATTTTTGTGGGCTTGTCTTTAAGGATGTTATGTATCATAAACTTATTTGTAAAAGAAATGAAAGAAAATCTGGCAACCAAATAATACCCCGTTAAAGATGATGATCCATTTGGGCACCTGCATTTTCACTTTAAATGCAGTAAAAATAAAACATACCAGCAAAAAAAATGCATTGATGATGATGGCACCATAACCCAATATCACCAATGTGCTTTCCAGCCAGGGAAGCGGGATCACCCTGTCGCTTACTCCATGCTGCTTTTGCTTTACATCAATGAACCAGCATACCACTGCAGCCAAAAAGCACAGGTTGCAGATCACTGTTATCTTAGAAAAAAATTTCATCGCTTTTAATATTAAACAGCAAAATGATACCATTACAAACCATCAGACCCTATCCATTCTTCCCACTCAGCATGGGCACAAAAGAAAAATTATCAAAAGCTTCTTCACTTACCGTTCCGTCTGCATTTTTGGTGATGCGCAACATGCGCTGGTGTTCATCTTCATCCAATGGTATCACCATTTTTCCATCAGCCCTTAACTGATCAATCAGTTTAGTCGGTATAAAAGGTGCGGCAGCCGTTATGATCACTTTGTCGAAAGGCGCATAAGTAGGCAGGCCCTCGTATCCGTCGCCATAAAAAAATTTCAGGTTAGGATAGTTTGTTTTAAAAATGAACTGCCTGGTTTGCTCAAATAACTTTTTCTGCCGCTCAATGGTAAACACTTTGGCGCCCATTTCTGCAAGTATGGTGGCCTGGTAAATACTACCCGTTCCTATCTCCAATATCTTTTCATGTGGTTTTACCTGTAACAACTGCGTTTGGTAAGCTACCGTGTAAGGTTGTGATATCGTTTGTCCCTCACTGATAGGAAACGCACGGTCTTCGTAAGCGATCTCATCAAGCGCACTGTCCAGAAAATAATGCCGGGGCACATTATTGATCGCTTCAAGCACTGTTTCATCTGTTATTCCTTTTAACCTGAGCGTATCGATCAGTTTTTTACGCAGGCCTTTGTGCCGGTATGTATCTTCATATTTTCTCATGACGGGTCTACTTCTGCTTGCAATGATAAAGCCTGTTAGTTCCTGTTCGATGAATAATAAATGTATTAACGTGTGTGCTATTAAAAAAAGAATATCGCTGAAAAGCCGCATTCTGTCTACGTTTCGACAAGATCAACATGACAGAAAGCTGTCAGTCTGAGCTTGCCGAAGACGGCTTCCAGAGTGAATCTTATTTGTTAATAGCACAACAAGTTAAAGGTATCACTTTAAGCCCATCTCCGCAATGATGCGCCCTATCTTCTCCTCCAGTTGTGCCAATTCTATTTCATACTCCGCTGCATAATTTAATTTTGCATTAACGCTGAAATAGAATTTTATCTTGGGTTCGGTGCCGCTTGGCCTTGCGGAGATCTTTGTTCCATCTGC
>JAYWAN010000039.1:0-2505 GCA_043782405.1 Chitinophagaceae bacterium | reverse complement strand
TCACCCAGGTTTCTTGTCATGGTCATCAATGCACCCTTTGTTACACTGTAGGCAAAAAGGTTTGGTTCACCACTGTATGCATTTACTGAACCAATGTTCAGCACACATCCATGTTGCTCAGCCAAATAAGGTAAGGCTGCTTTTATTAGACTGAAAGGTGCAATGGTATTAACCGCCAGAAGCCGTTGTAAAAATGCTTTATCGGTTGTATGAATATTGGAAGATGCTACAATGGCTGCATTGTTTACAACAGCATCCAGCCGTCCAAATTTTTTTATGGCGAGTGCTACCAACCTTTCCGCTGCTCCATCTGCGCTGATATCCTCTATGTGCAACACTGCCTTTTCCGTACCAAGTTCCGCCAGCACTTCATTGCCCCATGCTTCTTCTAAACCATTCAATACAATGTTAGCGCCTTCTGCTGCACAACGAATAGCGATGGCTTTTCCAATGCCCGTAGTGCTACCGGTAATTATGATGACCTTATTTTGTAACCGCATATTTTAAACAGGTTTTAAAACACTTTTCACTACTTCACCCTTGTGCATTTTTTCAAATGCCTCATGCCATTCTGTAATGGGCCACACGCCGCCAATAATCGGTTTTACATCGAGCTGACCGCTTGCCATCAAGGCAATCACTCTTTCCCAAACCGGCCAGTTATGACTGAAGCTTCCCTGCAAAGTCACGTTTTTTTGCACAAGGGGATCAAGCGAAAAACCAAGGGGCTGAGGGCCCCATCCTACTTTTGTGATACGGCCATTCGGACGAACAAGATCCAGTGCAATCTTGAGCGTGAAACTGGAACCGGCGGCATCAATCACAAGATCTGCACCCAGACCATCTGCACGTTTGGCCCATTCGGTCGCATCACCAACAATGGCTTCGCAACCATATTGTGTTGCTATGTTCAGGCGATGCCTGTCTGCTTCCAGACCCGTAACCGCCACCTGAGCACCGCATAGTTTTGCCATGGCAGCACAAAGTATTCCGATGGTGCCCGGACCAATCACAATGACACGATCACCCGGCTTTATGTGCGAATTATTTACGACCGCATTAAATGCCACGCAGCAAGGTTCGGTGAGACAAGCCTGCTCAAAGGGAAGTTCATCCGGCACATGGTGCAAGCATCTTGCAGGCACTTTCACATATTTCGTCATAGCACCATTTACACCATAACCAAATCCTTTTCTGTCGGGGTCAAGATTGTACAAGCCTGTTTTTGTCAACGGGCTATTGGCATTGATAACAGCGGCTGTTTCGCTCACTACCCTGTCACCTAATTTCCAGTTGGTTACCCTGCTGCCAAGTTCAATGATGTGGCCGCCAAATTCATGGCCCAACACAACCGGATAGTTTACCTGCCAGCTGTGATCTGCCGTCCACTGGTGCAGGTCGCTGCCGCATACACCGACATTTGCTACTTCCAGCAACACATCTTCTTCCCCAATTTCAGGCTTTGCTATATCTCTTATTTCGACTGATCCTTTTACAGACGAGAAGTTGATAACAGCGGCCGTGTTTATTGCTGACATATTTTTTAATTTTTAAAAAGAAATTATAGTCTATTAACGTTTTTCAGGAAACATCACACATTGCCATATGCATGAATCGCATCACAGATCAACCGCAACGATGCTTCGAGGTTGCCATCTGCCGTTTTAAAAGCATCGGCATCAATGGTGAGTGGTGCACCCAACACTACCAACGGAGCACCATATGCCGGGCATTGAATGGCCTGTTCTAAAGACAACCCGCCAACAGCCTGCACCGGAATGGTTACTGCATTTACAACCTCCCGCAACTGATCTAGTGGACTCGGCATGCGTAGCCCTCGTGCTGCAATGCCCCTGCGTTCATCATACCCAATGTGGTGTATCACATAATCGCAGCCAAGGTCTTCCAGCCATTTAGCAGCAGTGACCATATTGTCGCAGCCTAAGTTATCGCCCATCACTTTTACACCAAAATCACGACCGGCATTTACGACGCATTTGATGGTTTCTTCATGTGCACGGGCCATCACCACCACATGAGTGGCACCGGCCTTTGCCATCATCTCTGCTTCCAGGTAACCACCATCCATTGTTTTAAGATCGGCAACAATCGGTACGTCCGGAAACGCTTCTCTTAACAACCTTACACCACGCAGTCCTTCAGCAAGAATTAATGGTGTACCGGCTTCCAGCCAGTCAACACCTGCACGCATAGCCATGGCGGCGGTTTCCAGTGCTTCATCAATATTGGTGAGATCGAGAGAGATTTGTACTATGGGTTTCATACTATCCGCAGGTTTAAAACAATCGTAAAAAATTGCAAACTAAAAATCGTTTATCGAAACTAAAGATAAAAGATTATAGAGAGCAGATGTATTTTTTTATACTCAATTTGTAGTAACTATTTTTTGATAGAACATTGAATTTGTGTATTGAACTGAAACCGATGTATTGTTTGGAGATAAAAATAATTGCAAGGAACTACCCATAAAAAACATTTACGAAA
>JAYWAN010000038.1:0-6740 GCA_043782405.1 Chitinophagaceae bacterium | reverse complement strand
AGTTCAATACCCCGCTGGCCCATCAGCACATTTTCATAGCTTTTCTCCAATCCTGTTTTGCCTATATAATCACCCAACTGGTAACCATCGAACCTGGGGTTCTTTAAAATATTTGAATCCACTTCGCCCAGGTAACCCAAAATGTTTCCGGCGGCATCATAAGGATAATCCCTTACCGGCCGTTCCTGCAAATAATAACCCGGAACAAATTTGTACATGTTCTCATTCAGCTTGGCCATTTTTTCATTACTCAATAAGGCTTCAAAAACAGAAGCCCTGTAGCTTTTATTTTTAATGATGGCGTTAACGATCCTTCTCCTGAACTCTGCGGTATCAATATCCAGTATCCGGCACAGGGTCATTGTATCCGTACCTTTTATTTTTCCGGGAATCACCATCAGGTCATAAATGGTGGTGTTTTGCAGGATGGCTTTTCCTTTGCGGTCATATACAATGCCACGATCGGGATAAATGACTTTACGAAAAGTGCCCTGGCCATCGGCTTCTATCCTGTATTTAGAAGAAAATAACTGGAGGTTGGCCAGCTGGGCAATAATAATAACAAACATGCCGATAAAGATCAGCATGATCACATTTTTTCTTGACTGGTTAAAGACCGACACTTTTAAATATTAAATTTTAACTGCTGAATATCAAACGGTATTTGTACGGAATTTCTGCTGCCGAACAAACAATAACTCAGTAATTATGATAAGGGCCAAACTAACTGCTGTAGATAATGCTGTCTTTACCAGGAAATACCAGATATTTCCAAATTGCCAGGCTTCCAGTAAAAATAACCAGCCATGATGTACAAAAGTAAGCACCCCTGTAAAGACCAGGTAGGGCATCATCCCTCCCATACTTTTAATAGAAGGTTCTTCATAATTGGTGTCGGCACCTTCCTGGGGAATTAAAAGGTTGATGAGGAATGGCCGCAGGTAAGCTATGAGTACGCAGGCTGCAGTATGGAAGCCCGGATGGTGCCTGAAACTATCCATCGTAAACCCAAGTGCAAATGCAATGATCAATAGCCAGGTACGTCCCATCCTGAAAGGCAGCCATAAAATGAAAAGAAAATAAATATAGGGCGTTACCATCTGGTGCAGGTGAATTTTATCCAGCACATAAACCTGTACAAGGATAAAAAATGCAAAGCGGATGATATTTTTTATTAAAGTACTCATAATGACCTCTACTGGTTTTGTGTTTTTGCTTTATCCAGTAATTTATTGATCTCTTCTGTTTGTTTATTGTCGATGGCATAGATAAATTCAAGATTATAGAAATTTGCAGCCGACCTGAACTTTATCATAAAATTATTGGTACTTTTTTCTACTATCACCTCATCTACAAAACCGATAAGCATGCCTTTTGGAAAACTGGTACTGAAGCCACTGCTGATGACAGTATCCCCTTTGGCTACTTTGGCACTCCGGGGTATCCCGGTAAGTGAAATAATATTGGGGACCTTCCCATCCCAGGATAAAGTTCCTGTTTCACCACCATTTAATAATTTACCACTAATATGGCTGTCTTTATGCAGGAGGCTCATCACTAAAGCAAAATCCTTACTTACTGAAGTTACAATACCTACCACTCCCTTGTTAGGAGCAATGATGCCCATACCCTCTTTTATCTGTTGGGATTCGCCTCTTGCTATTACGATAAAATTATTTTGCGCCACAACAGAATTAGCCACCACCTTGGCAGGCAGGTAGGTATATTTCCGGTAAGGTTCCAGGGAATCGATATGAATGGAATCTATCAGCCTTATACTGGCGGTATCTGGTAATTCAAAATCTGCCCTTAGTTTATTATATAATCTTTCATTTGCCCTCACCAATGAATCATTGGTTTGCTTTAGCCTGAAATAATATTCTATTTTATTGTATTGCTCATTTATTTTGCCGGTTATCTGGTTGGCGGTATTGCTGAATAAGGCATTGTGGTACCTGCTGTAATGAACAATTAAATAAATACTGAATACCTGCAGCACCAGGAAGAGAAGGAAATTGAAATAACGGCGAACGAAAAGAAAGATATTACGCACCGGGGGAGGATATTTTAAATGTTGAATTTTAAATGTTGAATTAAAGACTTTAAGTTTTTTGCTACCGCTAAAACTTCGGTGCTACATTTAAAATTTAAAATTCAAAATTCAAAATCGAAATATTATCGCATCACAAAAGGATACCTGTCGTAATGCTTCAATGCAATACCAGTACCACGAACAACACTTTTCAGCGGATCATCTGCTACGTGAACAGGGAGCTTAATCTTTGCATTCAGTCTTTTATCCAAACCGCGGAGCAAAGCACCGCCCCCGGTAATATATAAACCGCGACGATAAATATCGGAGGCCAGTTCAGGGGGAGTTGTTTCCAGGGCTTTAAGAATGGCTTCTTCAATTTTAAAAATACTTTTATCCAGGGCTTCTGCCACTTCCTGGTAGCTTACCATTACCTGTTTGGGAATACCGGTTACAAGATCGCGGCCATTTACCGGTATATCATCCGGTGGGTTATCCAGGTCTTTCATTGCTGCACCTACCTGTATTTTTATCTGCTCGGCTGTACGCTCACCAATCAATAAGCTATGGTAACGACGCAATGCCTCCATGATATCGGCTGTAAATTCATCGCCGGCAATACGGATACTCTGGTCGCAGACAATACCTGCCAGGGCAATTACGGTAATACCCGTTGTGCCCCCGCCAATATCAATGATCATATTACCTACCGGTTCTTCCACATCAATGCCAATACCCAGCGCTGCAGCCATCGGCTCGTGTATCAGGTAAACTTCTTTGGCTCCAGCCTGTTCAGCACTATCCCTTACCGCACGTTTCTCTACTTCGGTGATACTACTGGGGATACAGATCATCATTCTCCAACTTGGGGCAAACAATGGTTTTTTAGGATAGATCATCTTGATCATCTCCCTGATCATCAGTTCGGCCGCGTTGAAATCCGCAATCACACCGTCTTTCAGCGGACGAACAGTACGGATACTTTCGTGGGTCTTTTCGTGCATCATCAATGCTTTTTTGCCCACGGCCAAAATATTCTTAGGGTTGTTGCGGTCAAGTGCCACAATGGAAGGTTCATTCACCACCACTTCGTCGTTGTGTATAATCAGGGTATTGGCTGTACCAAGGTCAATAGCAATTTCCTGTGTAAAAAAGTTAAAAAGGCCCATATTCGAAAAATGTAAAAGAATTATAATTGATATGAGCAAAGTTGGTGCAAATTATTTGAATTAACAACGGCAAACTCTTTATTTTTCAACATTTTATGGAATTTTTAGGGAGTGCCGGAAAGCCCAAAATACAGGCTGGTAAAGAGATTTTACTAAATTACTTAGCTGATTGTTTGTGGTAAAAAGAGGAAAATTCACTTCGTTTATACTATGGTGTTACTATGTTTACGGGAAATTATTAACTAACGTATAGGAATAATCGCTAAAAAGAATGCTGTGGCTACCTGAACTCATACCCGATATCATTACGGAAATACATGCCTTCAAAATAAACCTGCTCCAGCATATAATTGGATTGTTCGGCTGCTTCGGCAAGATTATCCCCAAAAGAAGTTACTGCAAGTACCCTGCCTCCATTTGTAACGATAGTACCTTCTTCTGCGATCGTACCTGACTGAAAAACGATACTGCCTTCCAGGGCTTCCCCTTCCAAACCTGTTATTGTTTTCCCTTTCTCGTACTCGCCAGGATACCCTTCGCTGACTGCGACAACGGTAACGGCTGAACGCTCATCAGTTTGTATTTCAATTTCGTGTATTCGTTGCTGTAATGTTGCCAGTAGCATTTCCACAAGGTCATTCTTGATACGCGGCACCACCACTTCTGTTTCGGGGTCGCCCAGCCGGCAATTGTATTCTATCATCAGGGGTTCACCGTCGCGGTTCATCAATCCCAGGAAAATAAATCCTTTGTAAACGAGTTTCTCTTTCTTTAGCCCCGCGATCGTAGGCTCAATGATTCCTGTTCTCACCTTTTGTAAAAAAGATTCATCCACAAATGGTACCGGGCTTACTGCCCCCATACCGCCGGTATTAAGCCCTGTATCACCCTCGCCCACACGTTTATAATCCTTTGCTTCCGGAAGTAACACATAATTCTCTCCATCGGTTAATGCAAAAATGCTCAGCTCTATACCGGTCAAAAACTCCTCCACAACAACTTTTTTTCCGGCTTCGCCAAATTTGGAGCGGTGTATCATCAGTTCAAATTCTGATAATGCTTCCAGGTGGTTCTGGCAAATCAATACCCCTTTACCCGCTGCAAGGCCATCGGCTTTCAATACTACCGGTAACGCATGTCCTTTGATATAATTAACACCGTCAGCATAATTACTTACAGTAAATTCCCGGTAAGCCGCAGTGGGTATCTGGTACTTATTCATAAAGGCTTTTGCAAATGCCTTACTGCCTTCCAGCTGTGCAGCGGCTTTTGACGGGCCGATGACCTGTATATTTTTTGTAGCCGGGTTATTTTTAAAAAAATCATAGATACCTTTTACCAATGGTTCCTCGGGGCCAACCAGTATCATGCTTATGGCATGTTCAAAACATGCTGTAGTTAATGATTCAAAATCTGTGGTAGCGATGGGCAGATTAGTTCCACACAAGGCAGTACCTGCATTGCCGGGGGCAATAAATAACTGGCTGCAAAGATCACTTTGTTTCAATTTCCAGGCCAGTGCGTGTTCTCTTCCGCCTGAACCAATTAAAAGGATATTCATGGATGAACAGGGTTATTGGGGGTTAAGTTTTAGTCAGCGAATTTAAAATTCTGCTGGTTCTTTTCAATATTATTTTTACCAACGGGGCTGCACATATACTTTATTCTTAACGTATCTTTTTAAAATTGCGGTATTGAATTTGGCATTACTAAAAAGAATTTCCCTATTTTGGGGTACTAATTTAACCAATACCAGCACTTTTAAACTAACAAATATGACCGATCAAGTAATTCAAAAAGGACATCCAAAAGGTTTGTACGTTTTATTTGCAACTGAATTTTGGGAAAGATTCAGTTATTACGGCATGCGAGCCATTTTTGTGCTTTTCATGACCAACAAACTGTTATTCGATAAAGCCTATGCTTCAAATATCTATGGCAGCTATACCGGGCTTGTTTATTTAACCCCCCTGATCGGGGGCTATGTTGCTGATCGCTACTGGGGTAATCGGAAATCTATTTTTGTTGGTGGAATTTTAATGGCACTGGGACAATTTTTGTTATTCACTTGTGCATCTCTTGAATCCGGGTCTGGCATGGCCACTACCTTACTATGGACCGGCTTAGGTTTTTTAATTTTTGGAAACGGGTTCTTCAAGCCTAATATCTCCACGATGGTTGGCCAGTTGTACCCCGAAGGCAGCAACAGTAAAAAAGATTCTGCCTATACTATCTTTTACATGGGCATCAATGCCGGTGCGTTCTTAGCTCCATTGATATGTGGATACCTGGGAGAAAAAGTAGATTTTAAATGGGGTTTCTTTTCTGCTGGAGTTGGTATGCTGATAAGTCTGGTTATTTTCTATTTTACAAAAGATAAATATGTGGTTTCAGCAACGGGTGTACCGTTGGGAGTTGAGCCAAACAAATTAAAAGACACCGGAATTTCTGAAACAGGTAAATCGGGTTTTAGCTCTATGCAGATCATTATTTTAATCTGTTCTATTGTTGCCGCTTTTTGCCTTATACATTTTGTATTAAAAGTTGATATATGGGGATCTGCTATCTATGGTATGACCCTTTGTTTGCCTTTTGCAATTCTTACAGACCGCTCCCTGACCAAAATTGAAAGAGAAAGATTATGGGTGGTGGTAATTATTATGATGTTTGTGATCTTTTTTTGGATGTGCTTTGAGCAGGCAGGGGCTTCGCTGACTTTCTTTGCTGATGAGCAGACCGATCGCCATATATTTGGATGGCAAATGCCAGCCAGTTATTTTCAAAGTTTTAATGCGGGATTCATCGTTTTATTAGCGCCGATCTTTGCCGTGCTGTGGGACAAACTGGCTATGAAGGGATTTGAACCACCGGCACCTTTGAAACAGGCCATGGGATTGGGATTCCTTGCACTCGGATTTTTATTTATCGCATTTGGATCTCCAACAGATGGGCTTATGAAAGTGAGTATTTTATGGCTCACCGGCCTGTATTTTTTACATACCGTTGGTGAATTATTTTTAAGTCCTATTGGTTTATCTATGGTGAATAAACTGGCCCCCGGCAGGTTTACTTCATTAATGATGGGTATCTGGTTCATGGCCATTGCCACAGGAAACAAACTGGCAGGCACGATGAGTTCTTTGTACCCCGATCCTAAATCAACAGCCCCGCACCCCGTATTCCTGGGAATAACAATCGACAGTTTACATACTTACTTTATGATCTTTGTTGGATTTTCGGGAGCTGCTGCCGTGATCCTTTTCATACTTTCTTTCAAACTGAGAAAAATGATGCATGGCATCAAATAGAATATTATTTTTTAAAGAAAAGGCTGTTCATAACCGAACAGCCTTTTCTTTAAATATATTTTGTGTTATATAAAATTCAACTGATCAAATTTGCTCCCCAGTATCATCTTGTCATCGGCACCCAGCCATTTATTGAGCACTGTGGCATAAACGTTCTTGAAATCCACTTTATGCTTCAGGTCGCCCTCATTAAGGTCGGCGAGGTCGGGCATTGCATTCAATAACCCTTTT
>JAYWAN010000037.1:0-2557 GCA_043782405.1 Chitinophagaceae bacterium | reverse complement strand
GGTTTGTCGCTGCCAAGCACCATTTGATAAACCATTTCCTGAGAATTCCAGCCAACCAGTAAAGGCACATGTGCCTGTTGCCCTGCAGCAAAAATATCTATGTGTGATTTGGGAAAAAAATAACCATCCACACAAACAGGGAATGCACCATAATCTATTTTGGCAGTGGCTTGCAGTAACTCGTCTGCACTCATGGCCCGAAGATCGGCGAGCGAATTTTTGCCGATACTTTTAGCCCAGTCTGCACCTGATTTTTCTGCACTCTGCAAAGAGGTAGTTGATTCACCTAACAAAGAACCACTTTCACCAATTGCACCAGCAATAATATTTCTTGACAACGGAGAAGCCATTTGTGCACTTACTGAATATGAACCGGCAGATTCACCGTCAATGGTTATTTTTTTTGGATCGCCACCAAATGCAGCAATATTCTTTTGAACCCATTGCAACGCTGCAGACTGATCGAGCAAACCATAGTTGCCCGATGCATGATGCGGTGATTCTTTTGTAAGTTCAGGATGCGATAAAAATCCGAGCACACCTAACCTGTAGTTCACCGTAACACTTACAATTCCTTTGCGAGCCATGCTTGCTCCGTCGTAACGTGGCTCCGATCCATCGCCTGCAAGAGCACCACCACCATAGATATATACAAGCACCGGAAGTTTTTCATTATTTGTTTTGGATGGCGACCAAACATTCAGGTATAAGCAATCTTCGCTTAAACCATTGGAACGAAAATTCATGTCGCCGAAAATGGGTAGTTGCATAGCACGCGGACCAAACTTATCTGCCTTGCGTACACCTTTCCAGTTTTTAACAGGTTGTGGTTCACGCCAGCGCAAATCGCCTACAGGTGGCATTGCGAAAGGAACTCCTCTGAAAACATTAAGGCCCGATTCGCTGGTTCCTTCAAGAATACCGTTAACCGTTTTTACTTGTGGTGGCGCAGTTTCAACAACAGTTTGTGCCATCATTTTTATACTCATAAACAAGAGCAAAAGAGACAAAAAAGATACTTTTTTCATGTTTTTTTATTTGTGACAGGTTATAAAATTACTGATTATAAAGCCTGGTTTTTATTTTTTGTTTCAGCTCCGGTTCTTTACTCTTCTTCGTTGTGTCACTCACTTGTACGCTTTGATCTTTGCTCGTTTTCCAGCAACGTCTCTCAACGGGCCTTTGCAGCATAGCCGGGGACGTTGCGGCTGGCTAATTACGTTCGTTGCTCGTAGTACGCAACGTCCCTGGCTAACACACTGGCCCGGGAGGAGACGTTGCTGGGAAGGAACAACCCTTATAAACTTTCCAGTATTTTCATAAATATCTTTTCTTCTGCTTCCAGATCGCAGCTATCATTTTTTTTACTGGCTTCCATTTTTTCCAGCAATTTTTCCAATTGACCGTTTTCATACATTTCAGGGAGGACAGGATGAACATAATATTTTTTACATACCGTCCTGGTATTGCCCAACTGCATAGAAACTTTATCCAGTACGTCCACTATTTTTTTCTTTGCTTCATTTTCATTTTCAAATGAACCCGTTTCTTTAAAAGCATGTAATGCAGCTACCGATCCGCACCAGGTACGAAAATCTTTTGTTGTAAATTCACCGGCTGCGATCGTTTTTATATAATCATTTATCATTCCCGATTCTATAGACTGCCTTTTACCTTCCTCATCTATATACTGAAAAAGTTCTTTACCCGGGATATCACGGCATTGGATCACCATCTTTGATAGTTTTTTACTTCGTAAGGATACCCGGTGCTCCACACCCTTTTTGCCGCGAAAGGTGAATTTAATATTACCAGCTTTTATGTTTACATGCCTGTCTTTTAAAGTGGAGAGGCCAAATGATCCGTACAGGTTTTCATAAAATTCATTGCCAATACGAATGCCGGTTTTTTCCATCAGGCTGATCACCAGGGCCAGCACTTTATTCATTGGTAATCCCGGCAGCGCAAGATCTTTTTGCAACTGCCTGCGGATAATGGGTAATACTTTGCCTAATTCCAGCATCCGGTAAAACTTTGTTTTACTTCTCAATTGATTCCAAAGCGGATGATAGCGGTATTGTTTTCTTTTCATGGCATCTTTTCCCGTAGCCTGCAGGTGCCCGTTCGGTAAGCTGCATATCCATACTTCCTCCCAGGCCGGGGGAAGCACCATCACATGGATACGCAGGAGATCCCTTTTGTTTTTTACAATCTTATCCTGGTATTTATAAGTAAATTTTTCTCCTGCTTTTATTCTGCTGATGCCGTCATCACTGCAGTTTACATAAACCAGGTGAACAGCCTTTGCTGCAGCTTCAGGATCATTGCCCAGTTTTTTAAGCCGGCTCCTTTTCATGGCAATGGGTGGCAGGGGTTCAGCCATTAATTAATATTTTAATGGCGGTTAAGGTACAATATCTTTTATACTTATTACGGCACTAACCAGGCAATATGTGAATTATACAACTAATTTATAGAAGTATATAACAGTTACCGGCATAAATAAACACACCTCTCTTCCCAGCAACTTCTCTCAACGGGCCTTTGCAGCATAGCC
>JAYWAN010000036.1:0-6758 GCA_043782405.1 Chitinophagaceae bacterium | reverse complement strand
GTCCCTGCGGTTTTTTTAATCATCCTGAGAAGGAATGTACCTGTCCGCCGGGAGCAGTACAAAAATATCTCAATAAAATTTCCGGCCCATTGCTTGACAGGATCGACCTGCACGTGGAAGTGACACCGGTTGCTTTCAGTGAATTATCTTCTACGCAACAATTTGAAAAAAGCAAATGGATAAGAGAGAGGGTTATTAAAGCAAGGGAAATACAAGCCATTCGTTATGCAGCAAGCGAGGGCGTTTATGCCAATGCACAAATGAGCAGCAAGCAATTAAAAGAGATCTGTATCATTAATACCAGCGGGCAGCATTTATTAAAAACTGCGATGGAAAAATTAAATCTTTCTGCGAGGGCTTATGACAGAATATTAAAAGTAAGCCGCACCATTGCCGACCTGTCGGCTTGTGAAGATATAAAACCCGAGCACCTTGCAGAAGCTATTCAATACAGAAGTTTGGACAGGGAAGGGTGGGGCGCATAAAAACCTGCCAGCTTTGTCACGCTCATGAAATCTTGTCAATTTTTCCGAACTTGTATGATATTTGATACATTGAAATTTTTCAATTTATTGTTTAGACATTAACTTTGCAACATGAAGATATTATTACGTTACCTCAGGCCATATAAATGGATGGTGGTACTTACCTTAACACTTGCTGCCATTAATATTGGGTTTTCGCTGGTAGACCCCATCTTATTGGGTAAACTCATTAACCTGGCCAACAGCCACAAAAGTACACCTGGTCACTTTAACTGGGATAGGTTCTTTTATTCTTTTTCCTGGCAAAAACCGGGCGTGTGGTTCATCCTTACCTGCTCCATTTCTGTTGCCATGATCAGCCGTATTGCAAAAAATTTCCAGGACTATTTTTTAAATGTGATCATACAGAAATTTGGTGCCAAAGTTTTTACCGATGGATTGCAACACGCCATGAAACTGCCTTACCAGCAATTTGAAGACCAGCGCAGCGGCGAAACACTTTCCGTGCTGACCAAGGTAAGATCGGATGTGGAAAAATTCATGATCAACTTCATCAATATCCTTTTCGGCGTGATAGTAGGCGTTGTGTTTGTTTTTGTGTATGCCGCAGTTTTCATTCATTGGAGTATCCCTGTTGCTTACCTGGTGGGCATTTTTGTACTTACCATGATCACCAATTACCTCAGTAAAAAAATAAAGATCATCCAAAAAAATATTGTTGGAGAAACAACCGCACTGGCGGGTTCTACAACAGAGTCATTACGCAATATCGAACTGGTGAAAAGCCTTGGTCTTACCGAACAGGAAGTGAAGAGGCTGAATAAGAATACATATAAGATATTAGGGCTTGAATTAAAGAAAGTGAAAAGGGTGCGCAGTATAAGTTTTGTGCAGGGTACAATGGTGAATACTTTGCGGCAGGTGATCCTTTTTATTTTAATGTGGTTGATATTTCATGAAAGGATGGATGCGGGTCAACTGGTGACCATGCAGATATTTTCCTTCTTCGTTTTTGGCCCGCTCCAGGAGATCGGGAATATTTTGCTTTCTTACCGTGAAGCAGAAGCCTCGTTAAATAATTTTCATAACCTCATGATCAAAGCACCGGAGCAGGAACCGGCTAATCCAAAGCCCCTGGGAAATATCGATACATTGTCTTTTAACGAAGTTTCTTTTAAACACCAGACGGCATCTCATAAAGCGATCGACAATATCAGTTTTGCGGTAAAGACCGGTGAAACGATCGCTTTTGTTGGCCCATCTGGTTCGGGTAAATCTACTTTGATGAAATTACTGGTAGGGCTTTATCGTCCAAAGGAAGGAAAGATCCTGTATAATAATCTTGATGAAACCGAGATACTTTTTGATGACCTCCGCAAACAAATTGGTTTTGTAACACAGGATACTAATTTATTCAGCGGCACCATCAGGGAAAACCTGATGTTTGTAAACCCATCAGCAACAGAAAATGAAGTAAATGATGTATTGGCAAAAGCAAGTTGTACCAATTTATTGGAAAGGGCCGAAAAAGGCCTTGATACTATGATCGGCGAAGGCGGATTAAAATTATCGGGTGGGGAAAAGCAACGCATTTCCATCGCCCGGGCCTTATTGCGCAAGCCACACTTACTCATCTTTGATGAAGCCACTTCTGCACTGGATTCATTAACGGAAGAAGAGATCACCGATACGATTAGAGAAATTTCTTCCCGCCAGGGACAGATCACTATCTTAATTGCCCACCGGTTAAGTACAATCATGCATGCCGACAGGATCTATGTATTGGAAAAAGGAAATGTTGTAGAAACCAATAACCATGAGAATTTACTGGCGGAAAAAGGTTTATACTATGCCATGTGGCGCCAGCAGATAGGGGAAAGAAAAAAACAAAGCCTTGTATTAAATTAATTTACTGTTATGACAAATATTGATATGCTTGGCATGCTTGCCGGTACCATTTCTGCGATCGTGTTTTTGCCCCAGGTTATAAAAACATACCGCAGCAGATCTGCAAAAGATATCTCCGTATGGATGTTTTCTTTTGCCACCATCAGCGTGATACTATGGCTGGTTTATGGCATACTTATCAATAACGGACCAGTTATTTATACCAACAGCTGCGTACTAGTATTGTCTGTTATCATGTTGTATTTTAAACTGAAATTCGACAGGTAATTTTTTATCCGGTAACTTTGTACAATGGATGAAGTGAAACGCCCCAGGCCCAATTACTATTGGAGCATGTTAATGATGAAATGCCCCAGGTGCAGGAGGGGGCCGATGTTTAAAGACCCTAACCCATTCCGGAAATTAAAACTCAGTTACATTTTTAACATGTATGATAATTGCCCGGTATGTAACCAAAAATATGACCTTGAAACAGGTTTTTGGTATGGCACGGGTTATGTGAGTTATGCTTTGGCCGTAGCTGTTTCGGCTACAACATTCGTTGCCTGGCTGGTATTGATCGGCGTATCAACCGATGATAATCGCATTTTCTGGTGGCTGGGTTTAAATGCCCTTTTATTGGTGGTGATACAACCCTGGCTGATGCGGCTTAGCCGTGTTATTTATATGCGGTTCTTTGTACGCTACGATGAAAATTACGCCGTAACGAAACCAAAAGAATTTAATTAGAGATCGCCTGAATCCTCTTTCTTAAAAATATCCGCGAATATATTTCCCTTACTCAACTCTTCAATATCACTCAGCACCAGTTCGATAGCCTTGGTGCTTTTATTGATCTCCAGTAGTGAGAGTATGATAGATAATAATAAAAAGATAAGGCTACTGGCAAATATCCAATGTGCCGGCACGGTCCAGTTACGGTAGATTGCATACATACATAAAACACAGCAGAAAAAACTAAGCACACCCAGTCCCTGCATATACCGGATAAGATTGATCCTTGTACGGATATTCTTTATCTGCAATAAAATATTTTTTTCTTTTTCACCACGCAGGTATTCATCATGCAGTTTACGCACCAGTGAAGCCAGCGATAAAAAACGGTTGGTATAAGCCAGCATTAGTAAAGTGATGGCAGGAAAAAGCAGGGCAGGGGTATTGATGTCTAATTGTATCATCCGATAAATTTACAATCAATATATTTTATTAAGCCAATTCGATCAGGGAATAATAGTAAAATGGGATCTTTTGGAAATAAATTTTCCAAAACCATAGCCCAGGGCAAAGCCCAGCGGAAAATCTGATGCCCAGTGTACACCATTATTGATCATGGCAAGACCGCATAAACCGGCAATACTGTAGCCAAGCGGGGCGATCCATTTTTTTTCGGGATAATTTTGCGATATGATGGTAACGGCACTTACAAATGTTGACAGGTGGCCGGATGGAAAAGCATCATACTTTGTTTTATCATTTTGAAAATCACTCCATTTCGGAAATGGCCTCCATCGCCCACCCCTTGCAGTTGAAGCTGACGGATTTTCTCTTCCTGTTACATACTTCATTACCTGTGTTCCCAACCCCAATGCAATAAATGCTTCGGTCAACTGGCTGGCGGTTTGCAGGGCCCGGTTATCTTTTTTTATTTTTCCAACCAGGAAGAAGCCGGCTGCCATGAACATGGCTGATGAGCCCTGGCCAAGATCATAAAGAGCGGTATTGATATTTTTTGGAACCTTACCGAAATTTGTTTTTTTGCCCCCTATATTCAATTGGAAAATTGGAGAAAATCTTTCAGTTGAGATCACCCGGTGATCATCCAGTACATCATGCACCGTATTGTTTATTGCCTGGTCTGTTAACAATAATAAAGCTGTAGATCCTGCAATAAGTGCAAGGTTTGAAAAATTTTTTCTTTTAAAAGATTGCCCCGAAAAACGAGCAACATCTCTGGGAATATTAGTAATAAAAGAAAATGGTTTTGGTTTTTGATAAACAACCCGTTGTTTACCTAATGCAGGCTCAATAATAGTTGCATGCAATGAATCAAATTGCTGGGCAAGACTTGTAAATGGCAACAATAATAAAACAAGGATTATTTTATTTCTCATAAGAAAAGTTAGTTATTCTTTTTTCGCTGTTTTTTGTCAATCCACTTTTGCAGTTTCCACCCCAGCCATGCACTGCCTGCACCAACAAAAGCACCAGCAAGCACATCGCTTGGATAATGTACACCCTGGTACATCCGGCCCCATGCTACACTGCCTGCAAACAAATACGCAGGAGCAACAAAATACCATTTATGATAGCGTAAAGCAACCGACGTAGCAGTAGAAAAAGCCGCTGAAGTATGCCCGGAAGGAAATGACAATCCCCCGCTCTCATCATCCCTTTTTACAATGAATGAATATTTTTCGAAAGGCCGCTGCCTGCCAACAATGCGTTTTACAGATTGTGTGATGATACTGGATATGATAAATGAACCTCCGATATACAATGCATCCTGTTTTAATTTTTTATCATGGGTAATAAAACCCGCGATCGCAATACCGGCAGGTATCCCAACACTAAGCGCAGTCACTGATGAAGCATTTAACTCCAGGTATTTTGTTTTAAAGACGGTTTCGTTTTTATTGATTGATTTCAGTAGGTTAACATCTAAATTTTGGGAAAATACCATAAATGGAATTGACATAACCATCAATAGGAGGAAATACCTATAACAATTGCACATCTGAAGTAGTTAAATATTAATATTGCAAGATAACGGAATACTGGTTAAACCTACGTTAATGAAAAAGACCTTCTTGTTTAAACTGCATTCTTTGGCAGGACTATTATCCGGCTGCTTTATTTTATTAATGTCTGTTTCGGGGGCGTTGTTGGTCTTTCATGATGAGTTAGATGGCTTTCAGCAGCCAACCGTTGGGTCTGATCATATAAATAATAAAAATATTGATGTTGATAGCAGCTACAATGCTATACACTCGAAATACCCGGCAGCAGAGATCAGCAGTTGCAACCTGCCGCATAATGCAACAACCCCTTTTATTTTTTCGATATACGACCCTTCCTATAAAAACGGGACCGCAGCACTTCAGGTTTTTATTCATCCACAGACAGGAGCCCTGATGGCAACCCGGGGAACTGATGCGTTTAAAAATAATTTCATGAGCTGGCTCTCGGCCTTTCATAATTCCTTTCACGGGGGAAAACCGGGAGAGTGGCTGCTGGGTTTTTTTGCCCTCCTGTTTTTAATAAGCCTTGTTACCGGTACCTTTCTCTTCCGGAAAAGTTTACTTGCTGTGCTGTTATTCAAGAAAAAGGTTTTCCGGAAAAATAACCTGCACCAGCTAATTGGCGTTTATGCCTTACTGTTTAATTTGATGATGGGTTTTACCGGTTTCTGGATGCAGCGTTATGTTTTTAAAAAAGAATTCTATTCAAACGAAAGCTATACGCCGGTTCTAAAACCATCCAGACCTTTGTTCTTTTCATTCGATTCGGCCTATACCGCATTACAAAAGCAGTACCCCGATTTTTCGGGCGCTGTCATTTACTTTGCACAAAGCAAAAAGGGCAAGACAGCCATTTACGGCAGCCGCTCTTCCAATTCCTTTATTCATTCCAAAAAATATGCAGACGTTATTTTCCTGGACAGTATGGGTGCTATTGCAAAGACTGCTTTTGTAAATGATATTGCTGCTGATAGCCGCCGCGATATCATCAATGCACAGGTCCACTATGGGAAATACGGCGGGCTGCCGGTAAAAATCATTTATTGCTTATTAGGGCTCACCAGCGGGTTGCTTAGTATCAGTGGTTTTTTACTCTGGCGCAGAAGGAAAAAGAACCCAGCAAGAAGCGTTTAACATCTAATTAATAATATTATTTGGTGGGTTTTGGATATTAATTATACATTTGCAACAATGTTACAAATTTAAAACTACCCAATCGCAAATGTATTTTAAAGGAAAAGACGGTTATTTAAAAACCATAACAGTGTTACTATTTGCCATTGTGATGAATGTGCAAACGAAAGCCCAGGTTGTAAAAGATAGCACTGCTGCGGATTCGGCAATGCTGAAACAGGTTGAAGAAATGATGAAGAGCAGCCAGCCTCTTGTACCGGTTCAAACCCGTTCCGGCATTTCGGCCAACCCGGATATCGGGGTTATTGGTGACTTCCAGGGCTCCTATATCAGCAGCGGGAAAAAAAATATTGATGCTTATCTTAATGAAACAGAAGTTTCCTTCCAGTCGGTAGTGGATCCTTATATCCGTGCCGATTTTTTTTTGTCCTTCGGCAGGAATGCAACTACCGGTAAATATGGCGTGGAAGTAGGTGATGAATCAGGCAACGCG
>JAYWAN010000035.1:0-2566 GCA_043782405.1 Chitinophagaceae bacterium | reverse complement strand
GGTTAATCAAAATGCAATTGCCGATTTTTCCATTAAGCCGGTTTGTATCAACCTGCCCATGCAGCCTGTCAATACTACCGTTGATACGATGAACTCGCCGGTTAGCTATTTATGGAATTTTGGAAACGGGCACACATCGGCCCTGCGTACCCCACCGGTACAGGTTTACCCCGTTGCAGGCAATCCGCCCATAAGCCTTACTGTTAGTACCACACAATGCCCCCTTCCGTTAAATACGCTGAAACATTTTGCCATTGTTGATAAACCGGCTGCCGCCCTTAATTACCCGGTGCAATATGCCGTCATTAATCTGCCGCTCGACCTGTCGGCAAGAAAGTTTGGCGACAGTGCTTTGTGGAACCCCGATAATTACCTCGACGATCCGGCAAGCTATACCCCGGTATTTACAGGCCCCAAAGAACAATTGTACACGATTGAAATTAAAACCCTGTCGGGATGCGTAACGGTGGATACTCAATTGGTAAAGACGGTTACGCATGTTGCGATATATGTTCCCACCGCTTTCACCCCCAATGGTGATGGCATTAATGATTTTCTGCGGCCGCTGTCCTTTGGTATCAAACAGGTCAATTATTTTAAAGTATTCAACCGCTGGGGACAGTTATTATTCCAGATGCAATCTGACAAACCCGGTTGGGATGGTAATATTAAAGGCGGTAAAGCAGAACCACAAACTGTTGTATGGGTTTTTGAAGGCAGGGGTGTGGATGGTAATATCTATACACAAAAAGGTACTACTGTTCTTGTCCGGTAAATATTTTAAATGAAAGCGAATACGGAACCGATATAAGAACTATTGCTGGTTTTATATTTAAATCTTAGAAAATGAAAGCAAGAAAAAATTTCAACACACCAAAAGTACCCCGCACCACCACGGTTTTTCCACAGGCAGTAATTGCCGGCGACCTTATTTTTCTTTCAGGCACAACCGGTATTGATCCTTCAACCGGTGTTATGAGTGATAGTTTTGAACAACAGGCGAGGCAGGCATTCGTTAACGTTAAAACCATTTTGGAAGAAGCGGGCAGTGGTCTTGATAAGATCATTAAGACAACAGTGTTTATGGTAACAGGCAATGAATTTTCCACACTTAATAAAGTATACGCCGAAATTTTTCCGGCTGATGCCCCGGCAAGAAGTACGCCCCAGGTAATGCCCTTTCCGGCGGGTATCCTTATTTCTGTGGAATGTATTGCTTTATTATAAAGCCGGTTCCCGGATTAATTTTCCCTTGTGAACCCCGGTATATGGCACAACGGCATAGAAAAATGTTTAGCTTCGTTAGTAATAAAATTAAATTGATATGCCGAATATTGTAATCATCTCTTCCAGTGTACGCATCGGGCGAAACAGTCATAGGGTTGCTTTGTTCTTTAAACAATTCCTTGAAGAAAATAAACTGGCAACAGCCGCCATACTTGACCTGAATGAATACCAGTTCCCGGTCTTTAATGAACGGTTAAAGCTGCAAACAGATCCGGCTGCAAATGTGATTGATTTTGCCGATAAGATTAAATCAGCTGATGGTGTGCTCATTGTTACACCTGAATACAATGGCGGTTATCCTGCCAGTTTAAAAAATGTGATCGACCTTTTGTATGATGAATGGCACCGCAAGCCCGTTGCCATATCAACGGTATCGGATGGCATATTTGGGGGAACACAGGTCATCACATCCCTTCAATTTTCTTTATGGAAGATAAGGGCATGGACTGTTGCTGCAATGTTCCCTGTGCCAAAAGTGAGGGAAGCGTTTGATGAAAATGGTATCCCTGCCGACAAAGCCGGAACAGCAAAACGTGCCCTTGCCTTTTTAAATGAACTGCTTTGGTGTATTGAAGCATCCGTGCGGATGAACACTACCTAAATTTTTGCAGGTAAGTGGTTGTAATATTTTTTAATTAAACTGCTGGTTATCAGTACCAGTTCCCGGGTATGTTGAATTAAATAACTAAAAAAGGTTTCACCGATACAATAATACCGAGGTTACAACGTTATTGCATTAACCCTGAAAATCCACTCTATGAAAAAAACATGCTACACTTTTGTAGTGCTGTTAAGCATCAGCACTTTCTTTTCATCCTGCGCCACCAATAAATCAATAGCCCAGCGTATAACTGAATTTGAATCTGCAACAGCAGATGACCCGGTTTGCTTTGTGCAAATGAATGACGGCACCATAAAATATTATACTACATTAAAACTGGTGACCGGTGTTTTTACTTCACCACATCTTTTAGCCGATGGCCAGATAAAGATCACTGCAAGTGAAATAAAAGCCTACCAGGATAAGGACCACTATGCTATTTCGCAAAAACTGTTTGCTTCGGGCAAACGCAGTGCAATTGCCACTGAAACCCTGCCGGGTTTTGCAGTAAGGGTTGTAAAAGGAAAACTGAATGTTTATTGCAAGAAACTCTTCAATGGCGAACGGGCGGTAAATGAATATTATTTACAACAGGGTGATGATGGCGAGATACAAGTGTATACCGCCGCTTTAATGAACGACCTGGTAAAGAATGATGCTGCAGCCCTGAGTTATTTC
>JAYWAN010000034.1:0-2571 GCA_043782405.1 Chitinophagaceae bacterium | reverse complement strand
CATGTACCTCAACAGTGGTGACTGGATAGAAAACCTGTCGGCACTGGAATATGCAGGAGGGGAGTGGACAATTTACCACTTTGATGATAATGACAGGTTGAACATGATCGTAAAAGGGCCTGAAGAAGAAGAACTGAACAGTACCCAGTTGTTCGACAATCTTGTAGAAGAATTTAATCTATTAAATTAATAATGAAAATACTGTATGCCATCCAAGGCACCGGCAACGGGCATCTGAGCAGGGCCAGGGACATCATTCCTATCCTGCAAAAAAAAGGCGAGTTGGATATCCTGGTGAGCGGTATACAGGCTGATGTAGAATTACCTTACCCTGTGAAATATAAATTCAAAGGCCTCAGTTTTATTTTTGGAAAAAATGGCGGCATCGACCTGTTGGGCACTTATCGTAAAAGTAATTTAAAACAGCTTTATAAAGAGATTAAAAGCCTGCCCATTGAAGAATATGACCTTGTGATAAATGATTTTGAGCCGGTGAGTTCCTGGGCATGCAAGCGAAAACATAAAATATGCATCGGGTTAAGTCACCAGTCCGCAGTCATTAATAAAAAATCACCCAAGCCAAAGAACAAGGACATCATCGGTTCCGCAGTCCTTAATTATTATGCCCCTGTTACAACAGCTTATGGCTTTCATTTCAATACCTATGATAAAAATATTTTTACTCCGGTCATCAGGAGCCAGGTAAGAGAAGCTGTTTCAACTTTTAAAGATCATTTCACCGTTTATCTGCCAGCTTACGGGGATAAAAAAATAATAAAAGTGCTCAGTGAAATTAAAAACATTAACTGGCAGGTATTCAGTAAACATACTAAAAAAGAATACCAAGAAAAAAATGTACATATCCGCCCGGTGAATAACGAAAATTTTATTGACAGCCTGATCACCTGCACGGGTATTTTATGTGGCGCAGGCTTTGAAACACCTGCGGAGGCGCTGTATTTAAAAAAGAAATTAATGGTTGTTCCCATGAAAGGACAATACGAACAGCAATGTAATGCAGCAGCCTTGAAAACAATGGGTGTACCGGTGATTAAAACTTTGAAAAAAAAGCATCTTGAAAAAATAAAGAACTGGATCGCAGAAAAACAAAAAATAACAGTTAACTGGCCCGATAACACTGGTGATATCCTGGATATGATCATAAAGGAACATGGTACCGTTAAGCAAAACAATATTGCCAGCCTGGGCGATGGCATCTATTCTGTGAAAAAACTTAAAGATAAAAGTCTCGGTAAAATATTAAATAAAATTTCAGGATAGTTGTATGCGCTTTACAAAAGATGATTTTGGAGATGATTTTAAATGGGGTGTTTCTACAGCCGCCTACCAGGTAGAAGGCGGGCATAATGCGGATGGGAAAGGCTCTTCAATTTGGGATACATTCTCTAAAAAAAGAAAAAAAATAGCCAGTGGTCACCATGGTAATATTGCCTGCGATTTTTATAATCGTTATACAGATGATATTACACTGCTGTATAAACTTAATATACCTAATTACCGGTTCTCTATTTCCTGGAGCAGGATACTGCCACATGGTACAGGGGCTGTTAACCATAAAGGGATTGATTTCTATAACAAGGTTATTGACTTTTGCCTGGAATTGGGAATAGAACCATGGATCACATTATATCATTGGGATCTACCCGATACTTTACAACAAAAAGGAGGATGGGTAAACCGGGAAATGATACATTGGTTCGGTTATTATGTTGACTGTTGCATAAAATATTTTGGGGACCGGGTAAAGCATTGGATGATCTTAAATGAGCCAATGGTATTTACGGGCGCAGGTTATTTTTTGGGCCTACATGCACCCGGAAAAAAAGGGCTCTCTAACTTTTTAGCAGCAGCACATCATGCTGCATTATGCCAGGCAGAAGGCGGGCGGATAATAAAAACGCTTCGCAATGATTGTAAAGTGGGCACTACATTCTCTTATTCTCACTTAGAACCATTTAAAAATACAGAAAAGGATATTGCTGCAGTCCACAAAATAGATGCTTTACTAAACAGGTTTTTTATAGAGCCGTTGATGGGGATGGGGTATCCAATGAATGATTTAAAAATACTACAAAGGATAGAAAAATTTATACATAATGGTGATGAAGGTAAATTGGCATTTGATATGGATTTTATCGGGTTACAAAGCTATACCCGTGAATTGGTAAGCCACGCACCTTTTATGCCTTTTGTGAAAGCAAAGATCATTAAAGCTGATAAGCGAAATGTTGATCATACGTTAATGAATTGGGAAGTATATCCCCCGTCAATTTATCATGCCTTGAAAAGAATAAATGAATACCGGGGAATAAAAGAAATAATTGTTACAGAAAACGGAGCTGCTTTCAAAGACGAAATGATCGATGAACGGGTACATGATGAAAGAAGACTTGATTACCTGAAAGACCATATAGAACAGGTATTACGGGCAAAAAGAGAAGGGGTAAAAGTGAATGGTTATTTTGTTTGGACACTTTTAGACAATTTTGAATGGGCCGAAGGCTTTCACCCAAGATTTGGATTGGTGTATGTTGATTTTAAAACCCAACA
>JAYWAN010000033.1:0-2573 GCA_043782405.1 Chitinophagaceae bacterium | reverse complement strand
CTTTACGCCGCACGCTTTCTAAATAATAACCATTCTTCTCCAAAACCCGCATACTGGCTTTATTGTAATCAAATACCTCGGCTACAACACGGTTTATGGCAAATGTGTTAAAGACATATTCGGTCATCAATCCCACAGCAATCGTTGCAATACCCTGGCCCCAGAAAGGTTCGGCAATCCAATACCCCAGCTCGACATTCATTTTGTACACATCTTCCTGCAAGATGATGCCAATCCCTCCAACAATTTCCTGGGCATTTAAAATGGCAAGATTCAGGGCAGGATCGATGGCAGCCTGGCCGGTTATGAATTCTTCCGCATCTTTCAGAATATATGGATGCGGGATATAATCCCGTAAATTCTTCCAGATATTGATATTGTTGAAATAAGTAGTAAGTATTGATGCATCTGCGATTGTCCACGGCCTTAGGGAGATATACATAATTTTCTACTTTCGAAATAGAGGATGAATTAGAATCTTTTTTTAGACCCGGTTTTTTTCTTCAAGATATTAAAATACCCCGATACTTTATTTATAAGGATTTTTTTACCAATTCCTTTTGTTTTAAAAAATTTTTGGGATATTATACAAAAGTCTTGCAAAAAAGAGCCAAAAAAGAGCTGTTTTGCTTACCTGAAGAAGAAAATAAAATTCAGGCAATATATTTACTAAAAATACAATAAATGGAAACCCCGATCAGAAATATTGCCGACACAGCCCTTTGGGTAGCTGTTTACCGGGCAGACGAAAGCGAGCGTCCTGATGCTGTTTTCCAGGATCCTTATGCAAGAATGCTGGCAGGGGAAAGAGGGCACAATATTGTTGATGCCATGGAATCGGGCCGTAAGAACAGCTGGTCATTCATAGCCCGTACTTTTTTATTTGACGAATTTATTATGCAGCATGTGCAGCTGGGTTTTGATATGGTCATAAACCTGGCTTCAGGCCTTGATACACGGCCTTATCGCCTGCCTTTGCCTTCTACGGTTACATGGGTAGATGTTGACCTTCCGGAAATAACCCGCTATATGGAGGCCGGTATGGCGGGTGAAAAACCCAATTGCGATCTGGAACGGATTGCATTAGACCTGGCAGACCGCAATGCAAGAATTACCTTATTCAATGCGCTGGGCAGTCGCAGAAAAAAAACATTGCTGGTTGCTGAAGGCCTGATGGGATACCTGGATGAAACCGAAGCCGGAGCACTTGCCTACGACCTTTCCCATAAACCCTCATTCAGGCGTTGGGTTTTAGATCTCATGTCGCCAGGCATTCTCCCGCTGATCAATAAGGAAATGGGATCCTTATTAGAAAATGCAAATTCGCCGCTGAAATTTGCACCTGCGGACGGGGAAGATTTTTTTACACTTTTTAAATGGAAGCCGGTTGAATCTAAATCAAAAACTAAAACGGCTACAGTACTCAAACGGTTGCCCTCCGAAATGATAGCATTTTCCGCCTTACCCGAACCCCCCGGACCCAAAGGGTTATTTCCCTGGTCAGGTGTTTGTCTTTTTGAAAATATTACCTGACCTCCTGCTGTGTTACATGTGTCCCGGGCCACTCATCCCACGACCGCGATTGCCGGCGACTACCTGCGTTAGATACACTTGCAAAATGAAGCAGATAAGATTACCCTACGCTTTGCGTGCAAAAACACTGCGGGCACAACAGGGTACGGTCCGGACCTGGCATGCAAATAAAATAATGATACTCGGATTGAATATTTTGACAGGCGTCCTACATCCCTGTGCGTGGCGATGCTTACTACTAACCGGGCTGCAGGACACCTGAAAAAATATCTTTATTTCGAATTCATATCTTTTTTGAGGAATGTAAGTTCAGTCCATTGATGATCTACAGCCTGCTTATACCCTTCAACAAATTTGTTCCATTCACTTTCTCCTCCGTTGGCTTTAATAAAGTTAGCTTCGAAAGATGCTCCCGTTGCGCCAATTTCCTTCAATCCGGATTTGTATCTTGTTACAATTAACCACCCAGGCTCGCCAGACACAGTATTTTCATACACTGCAACAGATTGCCCCGCGGCTTGCCAGGCATTTTTCATGCTCTTGATCAAATTTTCCATTTGGTGGCTATATCCATAACCCGGCTTATGGTATATATGCTGGATAGATACTTTATCTGCATAATCCGTAAGCTTAACAGTACTTAGTTCTGGTCGATAAGTGGCATAAGAATTTGAACCCCTGTCAGTAAGCAAAGGTTGCACATTCATGTCCCAGTCTGATTGATGCTCTTTACTAATATCGTTTCGTCCATCAATTGCCTGCCAGGAGTTTGGACCCTCTACAATATTGTACCCGCCCATATCAGGGCCGGTTTCAATAGTTGAGACACGCCACGCCCAGTCGCCTTTGTGGTACTTTTGAACATGAGAGGCAACAGCCTTTTCAAACTGTTTAATTTTGTCAGGTTTCGGAAACACCCGGCTTACATTAATAACAGTTTTTTCTTGTGCGATAACAAATAAGGGAGCTACCAATAGCAGTGAAAATAATTTTTTCATTTTAATAGTTTTGGTTAAAGAATAAAAATATTGTCTTCAAGG
>JAYWAN010000032.1:0-18060 GCA_043782405.1 Chitinophagaceae bacterium | reverse complement strand
ATTCATTGACCAATAAAAAAATGGTACGTATAACTACCGTGCCCATGGCACTACGCTACCTGTTGCCGGGTCAAATGCGGTTTATGCTATCAAATGATTTTGATGTACTGATGATAAGTGCAGATGGAAAAGAGCTGAACGATGTAATTAAGAACGAAGGATGCCGGCATATCATTGTACCCATGACAAGAAAGATCACACCATTCCGCGATCTGAAGTGTTTATTTCAACTTATGCGTATTTTCCGCAGGGAAAAGCCCGATATAGTACATAGCCATACGCCAAAAGCCGGCTTATTGGGAATGATGGCGGCTAAGTTTTGCGGAGTCAGGGTAAGGATACATACCGTTGCAGGCCTTCCCATGATGGTGGAAAAAGGGCTTAAATACCAGCTGCTGAAATTTACCGAAAAAGTTACTGCGGCTGCAGCCAATCATGTTTGGCCCAACAGTAATTCCCTGTTGCAGTATATCATTAAACACCGGCTCGCCGATCCAAAAAAATTACAGGTTATCGGCAATGGTTCAACCAATGGTATTGATACTCATTTTTTCAGCAGGGCCTCACTCGATCAAAATATCATCAATGCAACTAAAGCAACATTACAATATTCGGCACAAAATAAATACCTGCTTTTTATAGGCCGCCTTGTTGTTGACAAAGGAATTGTTGAACTGGTGAAAGTTTTTGCTACCCTTCAACGAACAAATACACAACTAAAACTTATTCTTGTTGGAGGATATGAAGAGAACCTGGATCCCTTGCCCGTAACCACAGTAAAAGAAATTAAGACCAATGCATCTATCATACATATTAACTGGACGGATGACGTGAAGTATTATATGTCATTGGCTGATTATTTTGTTTTCCCTTCTCACCGCGAAGGTTTCCCCAATGTGGTATTGCAGGCAGGTGCTATGGAATTACCCGTCATCTGCAGCCGTATTGCAGGTAATATCGACATCGTTACCCATTCGGCAACCGGATTGATCTTTGATTGCGGCAATGAACAACAGTTACAGCAATCAATTGAACAGGCGCTCGCCAACCCGCAGCAGGTGCAAATCATGGCAAAAAAATTGCGGGAGGAGATTATCGAAAAATACCGCAGGGAAAATACCTGGCAAAATATATTGGAAGCATATAAATCATTGGTAAATTAGACAAATAATAAACCCCGGATGATCATACTCGGATACTCAGGTCATGCATTTGTTGTTTGTGGTATTTTAAAAAATGCCGGGCAAACGATCAGCGGCTATTGTGATAGGGAAGAAAAACCATACAACCCTTTTCAGCTTACGTATTTTGGAAACGAACATGATGCCAGGGCATTGGCTGCGATGGAACAAAAAGGCTGTTTTATTGCCGTTGGTGACAATACGATCCGCAACAATATTTACCATCAACTTGCGTTAAAGGGTATACGCATTTTTAATGCCATTCACCCTTCCGCTATCGCTGATGCTTCGGTGAACATAGCAGCACAGGCTGTTATGATAGCAGCCAATGTTACCATTAACCCGCTGGCAAATATTGGCACAGGCGTTATACTTAATACGGGCTGTATTGTTGAACATGAATGTGTGGTTGGCGATTTTTCGCATATTGGCCCCGGCGCAGTGCTTTGCGGTAATGTAAAAATTGGTGAAAGGTCTTTCATCGGTGCAAATGCAGTAATACGGCAGGGAATTACTATTGGAAAAAATACAATGATCGGTGCTGGTGCGGTGGTGGTAAAAGATGTGGCACACCATGCAGTGATTGTGGGCAATCCGGGCAAAACCCGATAGCCCAAAACTTAAATGTCCAAAATAGAAAAATCAACTCCAGATGGTAACACCTACCTTTGCAACGCTTAAATTCAATCAACAATGAAGGTCTTGGTAACAGGCGGGGCAGGCTATATCGGTTCTGTTTTAGTGCGCCGGTTATTGGATAAAGGCCACGCCGTTCGTGCATTCGATTCATTGAAATTTGGCGGCGAAGCTTTGTATGATGTAATGCTGCACCCGGATTTTGAATTCATGAAAGGCGATATCCGCAATGCGGATGAAGTGGCAAAAGCTTTGGAAGGCATTGATGCCATCGCTCATCTTGCCGCAATCGTTGGCGACCCTGCCTGTAAAAAATTCAGTGAAGAAGCCAATGCAACCAATTGGGATGGAAGCGTGGCTTTATTTGAAGCAGCAGAGAAAGCAGGTATTAAGCGTTTTGTTTTTGCCAGCACCTGCAGCAACTATGGTAAGATGCCCGATCCCGATTCTTTTGTTGTTGAAACATCGGCATTAAATCCTGTTTCACTTTATGCAGAATTGAAAGTGAAATTTGAAAAATACCTTCTCGAAGAAAGAAAAGATACAAAGATCTGCAGCACAGCGCTTCGCTTCAGTACCGTTTATGGTTTTTCACCACGCATACGTTTTGATCTTACCGTAAATGAATTTACCCGCAATGCAGTCATCAATGGTGAGCAGGAAATATGGGGCCAGCAATTCTGGAGGCCTTATTGCCATGTAGACGACCTGGCCAATTCGGTGGTACTGGTTTTGGAAAGCCCCGAAGAAAAAGTGAGGGCCAATGTTTTTAATGTAGGCAGTACCGAAGAGAACTATAATAAAGGAATGGTGATTGCAGAAGTTTGTAAAGTGGTTCCCGGCGTAAAAGTGCATTATGTAGAAAGCAGCGAAGACCCGAGGGATTACCGGGTTAATTTCGATAAGATAAAAAATGAACTGGGCTTTACTATTACCAAAACGGTACCTGATGGTGTAAAGGAAATTTATACCTTGTTGAAAACCGGAATTGTTACCGACTCATTTGCACAAAAGTTCAGGAATATCTAGATGGCGAATAGTAAATGAAGAATAAGGCGCATGTCTTGCTTATTACCTGTTGTATATTGATAAAAGCCCTCAAGCCTAAAATTCTATTGGCCATTAACGATTCACTATTGCCCATTTTTCAATAGGTTTGCAAAGCAAAAGTTCAACTAACCCCCATATGTTACTACTCAGTGGCCCCAATATGGCCGGCAACGAATGGAAATATATAAAAGACTGTTTAGATACCGGCTGGGTAAGCAGTGTAGGTGCCTATGTAGACCAGTTTGAAAAAATGAGCGCTGAGTTTGCCGGTACTAAATATGCTGTGGCTACCAGCAGCGGCACTACAGCATTGCATATTTGCCTGGTGATGATGGGGGTAAACGCAGATGATTATGTTATTACACCTAACATAACGTTCATCGCTACCTGCAATTCCATTAAATATACCGGCGCCGACCCTATTTTAATTGATACCGACCCTGCCAGCTGGCAAATGGATATCGACCTGCTGGAAGAATTTCTTAGCAATGAAACAGAACAACGCAATGGCGCCTGTCATTATAAAAAAGATGGCAGAAGGATTCCTGTGATCATGCCCGTGCACGTATTGGGTAATATGTGTAATATGGACAGGTTAATGGCCCTTGCCAAACAGTATAATTTAATTGTGATTGAAGACAGTACCGAAGCATTGGGCTCTTATTACAACGGAAAGCATTCGGGCAGTTTTGGTTTGATGGGTACATTCAGTTACAATGGAAATAAAATAATAACCACCGGCGGTGGCGGAATGATTGTAACAGATGATGAAGCCCTGGCAAAAAAAGCCAAGCACCTGACCACGCAGGCTAAAAGCGACCCGTTTGAATATGTGCATGACGAGATAGGGTACAACTACCGCCTGGTAAACGTTTCCGCAGCAATGGGAGTAGCGCAAATGGAACTACTACCGGCATTCATTAAACGCAAACAGGAGATCATTGCTTTGTATAAAAATCAATTACAGGGTGTTGGGGATATCAGATTTCAGCAGATAACGGAAGGGGTTCAACCTAACTGGTGGTTGCCCACTATTATGACATCCCAACAAAAAGCTGTACTTAAAATACTGAACGAAAATAAAATGCAAAGCCGGCCGTTTTGGGTACCGATGAACCAGTTGCGGATGTTTAAAGACAATATTTTCTATAATAAGGATAATCACTCCGATCATGTTTATCATTGTTGCTTAAGTATACCTTGTTCCACTAATATTACGGACGAACAGATAAGGGCGGTGAGTAACAAGATAAAAGAAGTGTTTTAAGAGATGGCAGATGACAGCTATCATCTCTCAACAGTTAGCTAAAGGCTACTATGTACAAAGTAATCAAACGCATCATCGACATTCTTATAGCGGGCATCGCTTTGATCATTTTTTTCCCTTTCCTTATCATCATCATCATCATTTTATTGTGCACCGGTGAGCATGAGGTTCTCTTTTTTCAAAAAAGAGTTGGGTATAAAAATAAATTCTTCCTTATATGGAAATTTGCCAGTATGCTCAAGAACAGTCCCAATATCGGAACAGGAGAGATCACATTGCGAAATGACCCACGCGTTACTCCGTTTGGAAAATTTTTAAGGATGACCAAATTAAATGAAGTGCCCCAGGTCATTAATGTACTCAAAGGCGATATGAGTATTGTGGGCCCCCGGCCGTTGATGAAAATAAGTTTTGACCAATACCCGGAAGCTGTGCAGGCCGTTATATATAATTGTAAACCTGGCATGACCGGGATAGGCTCACTCATTTTCAGGGACGAAGAAAAAATCGTTTCAGCCGCTGCCGACCCCAGGGCCATGTATGCAGCTATTTATTCTTATAAATGGGCATTGGAATTATGGTATCTGCAACACGCCTCATTGCTCACCGATGCCAAAATCATATTCCTCACCGCATGGTCAATTATCTCCCCCCAAAATAAACTGGTCTATCGTTTCTTTAAAAGCCTTCCCCCGCAGCCTTCATAAATGATAAAAAATATATTTGTTAATCTTTTTCTCCCAGGTTTTAAACAAACCGGGCGGAAAATTGTAATATCGTTATTAAAACATCTGTAATGCAATCCTTTACCATCAAAGACCTGGCGAATCTATCGGGGATCAAGGCGCATACCATACGTATTTGGGAACAACGGTATTCTTTTTTAAAACCCAATCGTACGGATACTAATATCCGCTTTTACAGTAGTGAAGAATTAAAGAAGCTGCTCAACGTGGCCCTGCTCAATAAATATGGTTTCAAGATCTCGCATATCGATAAAATGGATGAAGGGGAGATCAACGAAAAGATACTTTCACTTAACCAGGTACAGGCATTACAGGAAAGGATCGTGAATGAACTCATCCAGCATATGGTAGACCTGGACATGGAAAAATTTGAAAATGTACTGGATAATTATATCATGGTCCGTGGTATTGAAAGGGCGATACCGCAGATCATTTTTCCTTACCTCGAAAAGATCGGGATACTCTGGCTCACCAATCATATTAATCCTGCGCAGGAGCACCTTGTTTTTAATATCATCCGCCAAAAACTGATTGTTGGCATCGAAAGCATTTCCAGTGCCGTTAAAGTAAATAAAACAGTATTGCTTTTTCTTCCCGAAGGGGAATACCATGAACTGGGCTTACTGTTCATGTCTTATTTACTCAAAAGCCGGGGCGTAAGTACTATTTACCTGGGTTGCAATATCCCGGTAGATGATGTGGATTATGTAGTCAAATTAAAAAAACCCGATTATCTCTATTGCCACCTTACTACGGTGGGACATAAATTCAATTTCGAAAAATTCCTTGCTACCATCTCCAAAAGATTTTCGGGCACGCCCATAGTGATATCGGGCTTGCTCACCAATAGCTACGAAAAAAAAATACACCAGCCCATCTCTTTCAAAAGGTCCTTTACCGAAGTGATGGAATTTGTTTCGGGCCTGTAAGCTATAAATTGCGTGCCCATCTGTTTAACTTTTTTTTAAAAAAAATAAACATTTTCTTGGTGGACTGAATCTTTTTTGTTTAACTTTGCGTAAGTTTAATTAAACACAATATCATGTCCAGCGTAGAATTTGACCAAGTACTGTTGCGCAACGCCGATTATCTCAAGCCCTTTGCCATTACCTTAACCCGTGATGTTGAAACAGCTAAAGACCTTTTGCAGGAAACCATGTACCGTGCACTGGCCAATAAGGAAAAATATAATGTAGGTACAAATATCAAGGCGTGGTTGTACACCATCATGCGTAATATCTTTATTAACGATTACCGCCGTAGGGCAAAGCAAAATACCATTTTCGATTCCACACCAAATGATTTTTTACTGGATCATAACCAGACTGCCATTGCAAATGCCACAGAAACAGGGTTAAGGTTAAAAGATATACAGGCGGCTGTTTACCAATTGCCCGAAATTTTCCGCAGTCCTTTTATGTTATACTTTGAAGGATACAAATACCATGAGATTTCAGTGATGCTTACCGAGCCGCTAGGTACAATCAAAAGCAGGATACACTTTGCACGAAAATTATTAAAAGAACAGATCACAAGGTATTGATGGATAAATTTTGTTTCGTTTACATCCCAATAGCCGTATTTTTAGCTCATTGAAAAAAGTAGTAATAATAGGAAGTGGTTTTGCAGGATTATCCGCTGCTGCCTTTATGGCCAAGGCCGGTTGGGAAGTTAAAGTATTGGAAAAAATGGATGGCCCCGGCGGAAGGGCAAGGCAATTGAAAGCGGAAGGTTTTACATTTGATATGGGGCCAAGCTGGTACTGGATGCCGGATGTTTTTGAGCGGTTCTTTAACTGCTTCGGGAAAAAAACCGCCGATCATTACCAGCTGGAGAGGCTGGATCCGTCGTACCGGATTTATTGGGAAGATGCAAAAATGGACCTGCCGGCAAATTATACCGAATTAAAAAAATTATTTGAAAGCATAGAACCTGGTAGTGGAATCGAATTGGATAAATTCATAAAAGAAGCAGCCTATAAATATGAGGTAGGTATCAATAAACTGGTGCATAAACCTGGTGGCTCATTTATCGAATTTCTTAATTGGGATATTATAACCGGCGTCTTTAAACTGGATGTGTTTACTTCAATGAAAAAACATATCGGTAAACATTTCCAGAACCGGCGCCTACAGCAGTTGATGGAGTTCCCGGTATTGTTCTTAGGTGCTTTGGCAAAAGATACACCGGCCCTGTACAGCCTGATGAACTATGCCGATATAAAATTAGGTACCTGGTATCCGCAGGGAGGCATGTATAAGATAGTGGAAGCCATCCATGAACTGGCGGTTGGCCTGGGCGTTAAATTCTTTTTTAATGACGCGGTTACCGAAATTAAAACTGAAAGAGGTTTTGCGAAAAAAATCATTACAGCATCAGGAGCGGTTTACGATGCCGATGTTGTGATCGGTGCAGCCGATTACCATTTTATTGAAACAAAATTATTACCGGAAAAGAACAGGACCTATACGAATAAATACTGGAGCAAAAGAGCGATGGCACCATCTTGTTTATTGTATTATGTTGGTATAAATAAAAAACTAAACGGAGTATTGCACCACAGTTTGTTTTTTGATGTTGATTTTGAAAAGCATGGCGCAGAGATCTATACATCGCCGGGCTGGCCCACCGAACCCCTTTTCTATGTGTGTGCAAGCTCCGTCACAGATAATACGGTAGCGCCGGAAGGCTGCGAAAATTTATTTTTCCTGGTGCCGGTAGCAGCAGGCTTAACAGGAGATACGGAAGAATTGAGAAATTTGTATTTTGATAAGATATTGGAAAGGTTTGAAAAAAGAATCGGCCAACCGGTGAAAGATTCTATTGTTTATAAAAAATCCTATTCGGTGAGTGATTTCGTACAAGATTATAACTCGTTCAGGGGTAATGCATACGGGCTGGCCAATACCTTGATGCAGACAGCTGTATTAAAACCGAAGATGAGGAGTAAAAAAATAAAAAACTTATTTTATACCGGGCAATTGACCGTGCCAGGGCCGGGAGTGCCACCAAGTTTAATAAGCGGGGAAGTAGTGGCAGGGCAAGTGATGAAATATTTTGGATAAATTTGAAAAAAATAAAGACAAATTCTTAAACCCAAAACATCCTCACCAGAGAGGGGGGACGAAAAAAAATGATCGACCTTTTTCATGAATTGAGCCAGCAGTGCAGTAAAGCCACTACAGAGAAGTACAGTACTTCTTTTAGCAGTGCAATAAAATTATTGCACACCGATCTGCGTACGCCCATTTATAATATTTACGGCTTCGTCCGTTTTGCCGATGAGATCGTGGATACCTTTCACCAGTACCATAAAGAAGAACTACTCGTTGATTTCAAAAGAGAAACTTTTGCAGCCCTGGAAAGAGGTATCAGCCTTAACCCCATCCTGCACAGCTTCCAGCTTACAGTGAAGCAGTATGATATTTCCACAAAACTGATCCATGCTTTTTTCGATAGCATGGAAATGGACCTTAGCAAAACAACTTATAACAGCAGCGGTTACCTGCAATATATCTACGGCAGCGCAGAAGTGGTAGGACTGATGTGCCTGTACATTTTTTGCGAAGGCGATAAACCGATGTATGATAAATTAAAACCTTCTGCACAATCTCTTGGCGCAGCTTTTCAGAAAGTGAATTTTTTACGGGATGTAAAAGCAGATTATGAACAGCTCAACAGGACCTATTTCCCTGAAGTGGACTTCAAAAATTTTACCCCGGCCATGAAACAGCAGATCGAAGCTGATATTGCAAAAGACTTCAACGACGCTTACCAGGGAATAGTGCAGTTGCCTGCAAAAGCGAGGTTTGGCGTTTACGTGGCGTATAAATATTACTTGTCCTTATTTAAAAAGATAAAAAAAACAAAACCTTCGCATATCCTGGAACAACGGATACGCATACCCAATTATGGCAAAGCTTTTATCCTGGCAAAAGCAGGATTAAGGAGCCAATTTAACCTATTGTGAGGCAGGCGGTTTAAAACCTTTACCAAATAAATAATTACACGAATTAAAGAGTGCAATTTTAAATTCGTGTAATTCCAAAAAATCCGCAGAATAAAAATATGAGAACAGATATTATATTAGTGAATGAAAAGGATGAACCCATTGGAACAATGGAGAAGATAGAGGTTCACCGGAAGGCATTGCTGCACCGGGCTTTCAGCATTTTTATCTTTAATGATAAGGGTGAGATGCTGTTGCATAAAAGAGCCGAAGATAAATACCATAGTCCCGGGTTATGGACAAATGCCTGCTGCAGCCACCCCCGGCCGGGAGAGCAGGTAAAAGAAGCTGCTGAAAAAAGATTGCAGGAAGAAATGGGGATCACCACAAGTTTAAAAAAGATATTTGATTTCATCTACACGGCCTCTTTCGATAATGGGCTTACAGAACATGAGTTTGACCATGTTTTTATCGGTTGGTATAATGGTAAAATTTTCCCGGATAGAACAGAAGTAAGTGATTATTGCTTTAAACCCATGGAAGCGGTGAATGATGCGATACGATCACGTCCTTGGCAATTTACCGAGTGGTTCAAAATTGCTTTTCCCAAAGTGGAGGAGTATCTTGCAGCCCTGCCCTTAACCAGCAGGGTGTAACCATGCAAACAAAAAATGCAATTATTATCGGGAGTGGTGTAGGGGGCATGGCAATAGCGATAAGACTGGCCCTGCAGGGTTATACCGTAAAGGTTTTTGAAAAGAACAGTTACCCCGGCGGTAAATTATCGGCCTTTGAAAAAGAAGGTTATCATTTTGATGAAGGCCCTTCTTTATTTACCCAGCCGCAAAATCTTGAGGAGTTATTTGAACTGGCCGGTGAACCCATGGGGCAATACCTCCGTTACCGGCCGGTGGCAATAGCCTGCAAATATTTTTACGAGAATGGAAAAACGGTCAATGCCTACACCGATGCCATACGTTTTGCAGGGGAAATGCAGGAGCAGGTAAACGAAGAACCGGCTAATATAACTAATTACCTGGAGCGTTCGGGTAAGGTCTATGCTAATATAGGTACCATCTTTGTAGACCATTCCCTGCACAAAAGAAAGACCTGGCTGCACAAACGGATCTTAAAGGCATTGTCAACTGTCCGTTACCGTTATTTATTTTCTTCCCTGCATAAACACAATAGCAAAAAGTTCACTTCGCCGGAAGCGGTGCAGCTATTTAACCGTTTCGCCACGTATAACGGCAGCAATCCTTATAAGGCCCCGGCCATGCTGAGCCTGATACCACACCTGGAACAAAACCAGGGAACATTTTATCCGGAGGGTGGTATGATCAGTATTGCCAATGCCTTATTCCAACTGGCTAAAGCCAAAGGGGTGCAGTTTTATTTTGGCGCACCTGTTGAACGTATTATACAATATGAAGGAAAAGTGGGTGGCGTTGTGGTTAACAACGAAAATATCAATGCGGATATTGTAGTGAGTAATGCTGATGTTTATTTTACTTATAAAAAATTACTCCGCGATGCGACCCGGGCAAAAAAACTATTGAAACAGGAACGCAGCAGCAGTGCAGTGATCTTTTACTGGGGGATTAAAAAACATTTTCCTGAATTAGAACTACACAATGTTTTTTTTAGCAAGGAGTATAAAAAGGAATTTGAACAGATCTTTAAAATACAACAATTAAGCAGCGACCCTACGGTATATATCAATATCACTGCAAAAATGGAACCGGCGCAGGCACCTGCCGGAATGGAGAACTGGTTTGTGATGGTGAATGCGCCTGCAAATGCAGGACAGCACTGGGAACAGCTGAAACAAAACCTGCGTACAGATATTATCACCAAATTAAACCGTATGTTGGGTGTTGAACTGGAGCAGTTAATTACCACCGAACACATAACCGACCCGGTGATGATAGAAGCGCAAACCGCTTCTTATATGGGCTCGTTGTATGGCACCAGCTCCAATTCAAAACTTGCAGCTTTTTTTAGGCCTGCTAATTTTACAGGTGCTGTTAAAGGGTTATATTTTTGTGGCGGCAGTGTTCATCCGGGCGGCGGCATACCATTATGTTTAAAAAGCGCTAAGATCGTAAGCGAACTCATCCAACAGCAGTATAAAAAAAATAAATGAGCCAACGATTTACCAAATACCAGGTGGCTACGTTCATTGCTGCCTTGTTTCACACTATCGGGCTTATCGGTATCCTGTTTATTAAGACCGATTTTTTTGTTCGGTCAACTGTCATTAACCTTTTACTGATGTTTGCTCTGTTGATATGGACCCAAAATGAAAAGAATACATCCTTCCTGTTTTTTTTCTTCGCAGTTTTTCTTTTAGGGGTCGGCGTTGAGGTTATCGGTGTAAATACTGCATCGCTTTTTGGTAAATACCATTATGAAAATGTACTTGGCGTAAAAATCATGAACGTCCCGCTGATGATCGGTATCAACTGGTTTGTGATCATCTATTGCTGCGGTATCAGCATCCATACTTTACTGATGAAGGCAATCAACCATTTGGCTGCAGATGCCGGAAAAAAACCAATGCGCCTGAAAGCATTCTCTGTGATCTTTGATGGTGCCACGCTGGCTGTTTTTTTCGATTGGGTGATGGAACCAGTTGCTGTTAAGCTGGGTTACTGGCAATGGGGCGAAGGAGGGAGTGTGCCAGGTTTCAATTATTTCTCCTGGTTCATCGTCAGTATTTTACTGCTGGCCATATTTCAATTCAGTGAATTCAATAAGCAAAACAAATTCGCAGTAAATTTGTTGTTGATACAACTGATGTTTTTTTTATTGTTGCGCACATTCCTGTTATAATTCTTATTATATGAACTGGTTATTATTCATAGCAATTGTTTTAGGTACTTTTCTTATTATGGAAGGCATTACCTGGCTCATGCACCGGTTTGTAATGCATGGATTTTTATGGTACCTGCACCGCGATCACCACCAGCAAAGTTCGGGCTTCTTCGAAAAGAACGATGCTTTCTTCCTCATCTTTGCCATACCCAGCTGGCTTTGCATTATGTTGGGCCTGCAGCAAAAAAATTATTGGGTGGCAGCCATTGGTTTTGGCATTGCGCTATATGGCCTGGCTTATTTTATTGTACATGAAGTGATCATTCATCAGCGATTTAAATGGTTTACCCGTAGTAACAATCTTTACATACGGTCTATACGCTGGGCACATAAAATGCACCATAAACACCTGGATAAACAGGAAGGTGAAAGTTTTGGGATGCTGATGGTAGCAAAAAAATACCGGGATAAAGTGCGCAATGATAAGAAGATGATCAATTTAAAATCTTAGTTGTTTATGCAGGGGAAGGGTGCAGGGATAAAACCCAGCAGTCACAATACCTCAACGTTCCCGGCATAAAGCGAATAATTAATTACATTCAACATTAATGAATTCCCATTATACTTATTTTTTGATCTTAACCTGTTCACTTGCAGGACCACTGGTGCTTAGCTTTGATAAGAAAGTAGCTTTTTACAAAAAATGGAAATTCCTTTTTCCTGCAATGATCATCCCGGCTGCTATCTACATTGTTTGGGATTTTTATTTTACTTCAAACGGAGTTTGGTGGTTCAATGAAAAATATGTTACAGGAATAAAGTTATATAACCTTCCCATTGAAGAAGTACTATTCTTTTTTATCGTTCCTTATTGCTGCGTATTTATTTATGAATGTACCCGCTGCTATTTCCCGGGTTTAAAAAATAAAAAATGGGGCACTGGGATATTAAATTCACTTGCACTTGCTTTACTGCTTATCGGCACAGCCTGTTATGATAAGTACTATACATCCTGCACCTTTGTTTTCACCGCTGTTTTTATTGCTGTCATTTACGCATGCAGGAATTATTTTAATGACTTCGCCCCGGCTGCATTTTTGATCTCCTGGCTTATCATATTAATTCCTTTCCTGGTAGTGAACGGTTTTCTTACGGCCATTCCAGTTGTGTTGTACAATGATAAGGAGAACCTGGGGATAAGAATTTATACCATACCTTTTGAAGACATATTTTACGGCATGCTGCTGGTGCTGATGAATGTTGTTGTTTTCGAAAAACTTAAAAACAGGTAGCGATGGAATTTGGAAGAGTAACTGTAGCTGAATTAAGTAATATCGATTTTACTTTGCCTGCAGAACCCGCACTCAATAAAAAAATATTGAAAGGCAAACGGATAAAAGATCCCAAACTGTATATCGGCTGCGCCAAATGGGGCCGTACAGAATGGGTGGGCAAAATATATCCACCGAAGACTAAGGAGAAGGATTTCCTGGAACATTATGTGCAACATTATAATTGCATAGAATTGAACGCCACCCATTATAAAGTATATGGCGCAGAGGGAATAAAAAAATGGGCAGCAAAGGCAGCCAACAAAAATTTTTTGTTTTGCCCTAAAATGTACAAAGGTGTAACGCATTTTGGAAGTTTAAAGGGAAAAGATTTTATCATGAATGAATTTTTCAGTGGCATCCTTGCTTTCGAAAAACACCTGGGCCCAACATTCATACAGGTCAGTGAAACATTCTCACCCAAAAGAAAGGAAGAACTCTTTACATTTTTACGATCATTGCCAACCGATATGCAGTTCTTTGTTGAAGTACGTCATTCCGATTGGTTTGGTAATACCGGAATAAGGGACGAATTATTTGCCGCTTTAAAAGAAATGAATATCGGTGCCGTACTTACCGATACGAGTGGCCGCCGTGACTGTGCCCACATGCAGCTTACAGTACCAAAAACTTTTATCCGTTATGTAGGCAATAGCTTGCATAAAACGGATTATACAAGAATAGATGAATGGATAGAAAGAATAAAGTATTGGCTGGACAATGGGTTGCAGGAATTATATTTTTTCATGCACATGCATGATGAAACATATTCACCTGAACTGACTGTTTATTTAGTAGATAAATTAAATGCTGCCTGCGGATTGGATTTGCAAAAACCACAATTTGTTACGCAGCAACCGGGATTATTTTAATGTACTTCAAATAATTCATCCCAACGGGTAGTATACCTGGGACTCCGCATTTCCATACGCATTTTCCAGTCTCTTGTTGTACCGGATGCTGCAAATTTTATTACATCATTGCGCATGGCAAAATTTACATTGTCCACCATGCTCATCAATAAACGTTTACCATTGTGTTTTTCTTCCGTAAATAAATTGCCCTGTATGGTCTCATCCGGTACCAACCCACTCAGCATTACGCCGGCTTTTTTATAACTTTTACCCTCTTCAAATATTTCATCTACCAGTGCCACCGCAGGTTTTATCAGTTCATGCGTAGCAGAAGTGGCAACAGCTAATGTAGTGTGCCTGCCAATGCTTTCACCATGGCTGAAACTGATATGATGATCCTGCCCTTTGGCAACAACAAAAATACTGATGGTGCTGGCAGCACTGTTTTGCCGCCTCAGCTTTTCTGCAGCTTTGGAGGTATAAGTTGCGATGGCTTCTTTAATGTCGGCCTTATCTTTTACAATATGCCCAAACATCCTTGTGGTGGTGATCATTTTTTTTACCGTTAGTTCTTTCTCTATTGCACTTACTGATTCTCCCCTTAGTTCTTTTACCAAACGGATGCCTACTACGCCCCCTAAGTTTTTGTGCGCCCATTCCGACGACTTACGGCTTAGGTCATACGCAGTAAATACAGCATGCATATCAATTAATTTTTTTGTATACTGATGGCCTACGCCCCACACTTCTTTTACAGGGGTGTTTTGTAAAGCTTCGGCTATTTTTTCTGTGGTATCAAGCACTACTACACATTGTGTGGCTATTTTGTTTTTCTTGGCTAAATGGTTGGCTACTTTTGACAATACTTTTGTGGGCGCAATACCAATGGAAACCTTTATGCCCGTCCAACTTTCTACTGTTTCCCTGATGTGTAATCCTATTTTTTCCCAATCATTTCTATCCTGCCCGTCAAGGTCAAGAAAAGCTTCGTCAACAGAATACACTTCTACATTATCCTTTCCCAGTAATACCCTCAGTGTTTCCATTACCCGCCAGCTCATGTCACCATATAAATTATAATTAGATGAAAAAGTAGCGACATGGTGCTTCTCTATTAATGGTTTTGCTAAAAAATAAGGGCCGGCCATTACAACGCCTAAATTTTTTGCTTCATCGCTGCGTGAAATGATACAGCCATCATTGTTACTCAATACCACCACGGGTTTATCGTCCAGGTGCGGAAGGAATAACCTTTCACAGCTACAGTAAAAACTGTTACAATCTACAATGGCTTTCACGTACGATTATTTTCTTTTGCTGTTATTTAAAAAAGCCCGTAAAACACTATCCACAATGTGAATGGTACAGGTTACAACGCCCCAGCACTGGTAACTCATAAATTCCCCTACCTCAACGGCTTTAAATTTTTCATTTTCCGGCAGCAGCAATACCCTGTTCATCGTTTGGGTATAGCGCCGTACCATCATTTCGCCATCCACTACTGCTACAATTATTTTTCCATCACCGGCTTTTAAAGAACGGTCTACAATCAGTACATCGCCACGCTGCATACCCACGCCGGTCATGGCATCGCCATTCATCCTAAAGAAAAAAGTTGCCGGCTTATTCATGATCAGTTGCTCATTCAGGTCAATGCCCCGTTCCATATAATCATCTGCGGCAGCGCCAAAACCGGTGGCATTTGCCGTAGGCACATCATGCTGGGTAAATTGTTTGGTACCCTTATAACCACTGCCCCAAAAATATTCCCCTTCCATAAAAAATATTTTATTATTAACTAAATTGTTTAGTAAATTTATACTAAAATAATTGGGAAACAAATTTTTAATACAATAATTTAGCAGTTATGGAACCCATCACATCAACATTACCGGGCTACCGGGTAAATGAGTACCTGCTGGTGTTCAATCCGCACGAAGAGCTGCGTAATAAGATCATGCAGGTAAAGCAGGATTTTTATGACAGTTATAAAGCGGCTACCGCCAAATGGGGAAAGCCACATATCACGCTGGTCAGTTTTGTGCAGTACGAAATGATTGAAGAGCGCATCATCAACCGCCTTAAAATGGTTGCCATGGGTTATCACCCGGTAAAAATTGAATTAAAAGATTACGGCAGTTTTCCCAGCCATACCATTTACATCAACATCACCACCAAAATGCCCATACAAAATTTAGTGAAAGAGATCCGGGCGCAAACGCAGCGCTTAATGAAACTGGATGAAGATCATAAACCGCATTTTATTTTGGAACCGCATTTAACCATTGCCCGAAAGCTGCAGCCCTGGCAATATGAACAAGGCTGGCTCCAATACAGCCACAAACATTTTACCGGCAGGTTCATTGCCGATGCGATGCTATTATTGAAGCGGCCCGTTGGTGAATTAAAATACCAGGTAGTACAGCGTTTCGAGTTTCAGAACTTACCGGTAGCAACCAGGCAGGGAGATTTATTTGGCTAAGAGGACAAAGGAGAAAAGGAGGAAAAGAGCTTTTTGGCCCCGACATTTTTTCTTTGTTAAGCTTCATTGGCACCTGCCTGCCGGTAGGCAGGTCGCGGTCTTGTGCAACAGCTCATTATTGAGCCGGTATAAATTAGTGTAATTAATTTCTTAATTCGTGTAATCAAAAAGATCATGTCAGAAAAACTCCGGCAAGACCACCACAAAGTGGCCGCCAAGCAAAAAGAAGAGAACGAACAATACCTTACCGGCCGGGGGGCACAGTTCAATACAAAGAACCGTTTTCTCAAAGATGAAAAAACAAAGGAACACATTGAAGCGATTGATGATTGGGAAGAATCAAATACGCCAACACAGTATTTGGAGCAGCAATCAAAAACCATTGTCAACAAAGTGGAAAGCAAGGATGTAGGCATGGGCTACAGCATGAACCCCTATGCCGGCTGCGAGCACGGCTGCATTTACTGCTATGCCCGTAATGTACACGAGTACTGGGGCTACAGTGCCGGGCTTGATTTTGAACGCAAGATCATTATTAAAAAAAATGCACCGCAGCTGCTGCGTAAATTTTTAATGCACCCCAAATGGGAGGGCACGCCCATCATGCTCAGCGGCAATACCGATTGCTACCAGCCTGCCGAACAAACGTACAGGCTTACACGCGGATTGCTGGAAGTATGCAATGAATTCAACCAGCCGGTGGGCATACTCACAAAAAATTCCTGGATACTGAAAGATAAAGATGTATTACAGGAAATGGCGAAAAAAAAAATTGTATCGGCAATGGTGTCCATCACTTCATTTAACGAAGACCTTCGCCGCAGCATGGAACCACGCACCACCACGGCTAAACAAAAATTAAAAGTGATCAATGAACTCAGCAGTGCAGGTGTACGTATGGGCATCATGATGGGCCCCATGATACCCGGACTTAATGAACACGAGATGCAGCGCATCATGAAAGCGGCAGCAGATAATGGCGCCACATTCACGGCCTACACTTTTATCCGCCTGAATGGTGCCATAAAATTCTTATTCCACGACTGGCTGTATAAAAATTTCCCCAACCACGCCGATAAGGTATGGCACCTGATAGAACAAAGCCACGACGGAAAAGTGAACGATACCCGCTGGGGTGTGCGCATGCGTGGCGAAGGAAGTATCGCCGATATGGTGGCGCAACAATATAAAAAATATGGGAAGCTCTATCACATGAATGCAGAGGAGTGGAGTTTGGATACAAAATTATTTCAGCGGCCCGGTGGGCAAGGGAAATTGTTTTAATTCTTTATTGCCCCCTGAAATCATTGATATCACTGGAGTTTCAGCTCTTATACGGCAACAGCGAAAAAATATTTTTTAAATTTATTTGGTAAATTAAAAAAAATAAATTCATCTTTGCATCGCAAATAAAATAAAACAACTAACAAAATGTTACGCAGTAATAAACATATCGCACTGAAAGGCCAGTCAAATCCGGGAGCGGATTTTACAGTGCCAGGGGCATGTTATACTGTATCATAAGTTACTAAAACCAGCTGATTCAATAACTGCCCCGGAAAAACCGGGGCTTTTTTATGCAATAGATTTAAACAGGTACCCGGATAAAAAATAAAACAATGACAATGATACGATCAGATCGTTCACCCATTATGGGTTTTGGAACAGAACACGGCAGTATTAAACTTTTTAATATGGTTGTGGGTAACCTGTATCTGCACAAACGGCCGGGGTATAAGCAAACGTA
>JAYWAN010000031.1:0-18222 GCA_043782405.1 Chitinophagaceae bacterium | reverse complement strand
TCGCATCTTCGCCGCCCATGGCATTATACAAATTAAAAAAATCGATCCCGGTATTTGTGGCCATAGTATATTGTGCGTCTATCAATGGCTTTACGCTTTTCTCCGTATGCCAGTCACCATTAGCCCTGAAGCCTTTGTCGGCTGTAGATATGAGTAATAAACTGGTTTGCGGAAAAGCACTCTTTATTTTTTGCAAAGTGGGCAACATCTTCCTGGTATACCAGCTGAAATCTGTTATATTGGGTTTGAATAAAAGATTGGGGCCATAGTGAAAGATCATCAGGTCGTAAGGCCTGGCAGCCTGCACCTGGCGAAGGTATTCTTCACTGAAATAATTCAGTTCTGTACCACTGATACCCCTGAAAGAAAAATTATCCAGCACTATTCCACTATCAGCTTCAAAAGCCGCGCCGTAAACCGGTATCACATTTGAAGATATTTCTACTTTTATTGATTTGGAATTATTGAATTGAAGATCAAGTTTATTGAACCCGTTAGCAGCTGTTACCGGGTAGGCGCTATCGTTAACAAAAATTGTTGCATCCAAACTACTGCCGGCAACGGGCGATCCGTATAAAATGGATACATTGCTAAAATTATCAAGCCTGGGCAGATTTGTTGTCTTGTAAGTAACTTCACTTTTATTAGTTGAAAAAAAACTATGCCCCGAGATAAATAAATTACCCGCGGCTTTGTCATCCGATTTATAGTTTGCTTCATCCCAATTGGAAGAAAAGGAGTGTATGATCGTTCGTCTTAAACCCGATACAATTGAAGTTACCGGAACAAAGCCTGTACCACCACCGCCAAAATAATCCTGGAGCATCCTGCGTAAGTCTTCCGTAATAAGATCTGCTTCAATCATGGAATCGCCGAAATAAGCGATGCGGATCTTTTTCCTCTTCTTTTTTGTCATCTCCTGCAGGTGGCTGAAAAAATCAAATAAGGCAGTAGGATTATCCGTATTATTGATGAGGCCCTGGTAACTGGTATAATCCCTTTGTTCACCATTACCGTTCTTTTTAATCTTTTTAGTGTTGTTGATATTAGCCGTATTGTGCGCATTGGCAGAATCCTTTATCACATCAGATAAAATATCGAGGGGCCTGAAATCGGTACCGGCAAAGCCCGGCTTCAATTCAAACAATAGGGTTGCCGCGATCAGGAGAAGAAGAAAAAATATATTGAATAGCAGTACGTGACGTTTGTAATTCATGGGACTAAAAAAGTCTATAATTAATATGCTTATTTATCGTATTGGGTGAGACGGTGTTTAATGATAATATTTGTTATCCGGCTTATCCAGATGTTCTTGGCTCCTGCATAGCTGGCATGATTCATAGCAGCCAACCATTTAGCATAGTTTGTATTCCCTTTTAATTTAGGATAGAATTTTTTTCGGGAAATTATACCGCAGAAATCACGAAAAGAATCTTCCGGTGTGGCATATTGTTTATAGGCAGAATGTCTTTTTTTTAAACTGTTCCTGCCGGTTACACCGAAATAATTATTTAGTTGCTTGCAATTTTTGCTGGTGCCGCTGCCCGATTCCAGGGTAGAAACACCAAGTATAACGGCAACGGGTATACCATATTCGTCCGACAGGCCTTTAGCTACCGGTAAGAACCGGTTGATATAATTGGCGATCACTTTTTGGCCGATACACAGGTTTCCGGTAAGCAGTATAGCGGTAAAAAAGATCAGTTTAATTTTAGCCATAATGTCGTTTTTCCGGGAAATCAAAATGAATATACGAATTATAATTACCCAGCTAATGTAAAATACCATTAATCGCTTCTGCCTTTAAAAGGCACTCGGCATATTCTTCTGCCGCATTACTGTAAAAGGTAATGCCACCACCGGTTTGAAAGGAAAGATACCTGTCCGTATCATTATAAAGCAGGGTTCTTATAATAACGTTAAAATCAAAATTTCCCCCTGGATCAACATAGCCTACGGCACCGGAAAACAATCCCCTCCTGGTTTGCTCATATTGTTCTATCAATTCCATTACCCTTCGCTTAGGCGCCCCGGTCATCGAACCCATCGGGAAAGTAGCTTTAATACAATCCACCCAATTAAGTCCTTCCCTTAATTCGCCACTTATGGTGCTTATCATCTGGTGTACCTGGGGAAAGCTATACAAACCAAATAATTCGTCTACAATTACCGAACCGGGCAAACAAATACGGCTGAGGTCATTTCTCACCAGGTCGACCACCATTACATTCTCACTTATTTCCTTACTGCTCTGGCCCAGGTATTGTTTATGCGCTTCATCCTGTACCGCATCCTGCAGGTCTCTTTTCGAAGTACCCTTGATGGGCTGTGAAAATATTGTTTTCCCTTTTTTTCTAAGATACCGCTCGGGGCTTGCACAAAGACAATATTTATCTTCTACCTTATAAAACACAGAAAAGGGGTTAGGCGAAATTTCTGTAAGCCGGTTGTAAATAAACAAAGGGTCAAGCACAACATTTTCTGCAAAAAATTCCTGGCAAAAATTTATTTCATAACAGTCGCCCCGCAAAATATGTTGCCGCAGTTTTTCAATGATGCCGGTGTACTGCTCTTTTGCTATCCTGTTTTGAACTGTTGCAGAAAGTGGTTTAGTTGAAGTGATCTTTGCCGGAAAAGAAAGTATCTCGTTAAATACAGCAGCGGCATCACTGTCACAAAATATTTCTACTGTTGAATTATTCAGCCGTAATACAATTTCCGGAACAAAAAAATGCAGGTCGCTAAATCCTATCCCGTCAAAATTTGCGGAACTTAATTGTTCGGTCTCATTTTTCAGGTCGTAACCGAAATGGCCGAATAACCATTCATTTTTTTCGGCAGCATAAAAATCCTGTAGGGTGTCAAAAGCTTTGCCCGCCTGCGCTTTAATATTCCTTTTGGATCCGGCGGCCAATAAACATTCAAATGCCGGGGTTGAAAAATAATATTGCTGGTTATCCAAAAAACAAAAAATGTTGAACCGGTTCACCCAATTCAACATTTGTATTTTAAAGTCAGTAAAATTATCTACGCGGAATGAAATACTTTTTTTCACTTATTTATTTTTCCCGGTAGCAATTTACTGCCAGCTGATTCCGAATTAAAAATCATCTTCATCATCATCAAATCCACCGCCGCCGCTTAGGTCATCAAAGCCAAGGTCTTTAAAATCATCATCGATCTTAAAATCGTCGTCATCACCCTTGGATTTTTTACTGGTGGATTTTTTACCATTTGATTTTGGAACATCAAACTCATCAAAGTCGGGATCCCATTCATCCTCTTCTTCAGGCTTTTCCCAATCATCAGCAACTTCTACATCGGCATCATCGTCGTCATCAGATTTACTCTTTGCCGATTTTTTCCCCTTCGCAGCAGGTTTTGTTTCCATATCATCATCGTCATCCAGATCATCATCATCATCGTCGTCTTTTTTGGATGCTGATTTCTTTACAGCAGTTGTTTCTGCTACAACGGCAGCTTTTGCCGTTACTTTTTTTGTGTTATCAGATTTTGAAGCCATAGTTCAAACAGGATTAGTACTGTAAAATTTCCACGAGTTTTCCAAATAGCCAAAAATATTTTGGACTTTTTTTATTTTTCTTTTTATACCACCACCAATTGATCCCTGCCCGGGCCATTACTGATGAATTTAACCGGTACACCCAAAAAATTGTCCAGGTAATTGATGTAATCTTTCATCTCCCCGGGAAGGCTGCCAAAATCATTTATTTCGGTGATGTCTTTATTCCAACCCTTAAAGCTTTTATACATCGGCTCAATAGCAACACGGTTCATCTGAAAAGGTACATAACTTTTTTCTTCGCCATTAATTTTGTAGCCGTTACATACTTTAAGTTCCTCCAGCCCGTCTAAAATATCGGCCTTGGTCATAATGATCTGGGTAACTCCGTTTATCATGCAGGCAAATTGCAGGGCTACCAGGTCGATCCACCCACAACGGCGGGGCCTGCCTGTAGTACTGCCGAATTCATTGCCGGTTTTACGCAGCAGTTCTCCTGTCTCATCATGCAACTCTGTAGGAAATGGTCCGCTGCCCACCCTTGTGCAATAAGCTTTGGAAACACCAAATACCTCTTTTATTTTTTGTGGGGCAACCCCTAAACCTGTACAGACACCAGCTGATATGGTACTGCTGCTTGTAACAAAAGGAAATGTACCAAAATCAACATCAAGCATACTTCCCTGTGCGCCTTCGGCCAAAACCCTTTGCCCCTCCTGTATTTTTTTATTGATAAAATATTCGCCATTCACAATTTTAAATTCCCTTAAAAAATCCAATGCCTCAAAAAACTCTTCTTCCCAGGTACTGATGTCTTCCTGGAAATTAAAACTGTCCAGCAGTTTTTGGTGCTTCAATCTTAACTTAATGTATTCTGTAGTAAAACTTTTATCCAGTAAATTTCCAACGCGTAAGCCATTACGGCCCGTCTTATCCATATATGCAGGGCCAATGCCTTTTAACGTACTTCCTATTTTTTCATTACCCTTTGCCAATTCGCTGGCTTTATCGATGGCCCTGTGCGTAGGTAAAATTAAATGTGTACGTTCGCTGATGTAGAGATTTTTTTTATAATCCACACCAAAAGCCGCAACATTATCACATTCTTTTTTTAAAGTGATGGCATCCAAAACAACTCCATTGCCGATCAGGTTGGTTTTGTCTTCATGAAAAATACCGCTGGGTATCTGGTGCAGTACGATTTTTTTTCCATCAACATACAAAGTGTGCCCGGCATTAGGGCCGCCCTGGAAACGGGCGATAAGGTCATAATTATTTGCAAAATAATCAACAATTTTTCCTTTGCCTTCATCGCCCCATTGCAAACCCAGGATTACATCTACCATTTTATGTATTGAATAGTTAAGATTGAGTATTTAATATTGTTACCGGCATTGGATACTTCAATTGAACATCGTTGTGAACTTGTTCTGTTATTCTTTCTCTTTAATAAAAGAAAGAATAACCACTCTTGTACAGCCTACCAATACCGGGCGTTGCCAAAATATTATCTTATGCGTAAAAATAAATTGAAAAATAACAACCACCTAAAATGAATTGCTGTTATTTGAAAAAAGGTGAGGAAGAAAATAACGGGTGGTCACAGGTCCCGTTAAACCAGGTTTATGCCACTTTCAGCATACTCATCTTACTGCTGCTGAATTTGCGTTGTGCATATTCCAGTGTAACATCGAAGCTCTTTACTTTTTGAGAAGGTAATTCGTACATGGCATCGGTTAAAATACTTTCGCAGATACTGCGCAAGCCGCGTGCACCCAGTTTGTATTCCAGGGCCTTGGCTACCATAAAATCAAATACAGCAGGATCAAACTTAAGTTCAATGCCTTCAATTTCAAATAAGCGGGTAAACTGTTTTATCAAGGCGTTTTTGGGCTCAGTTAATATGTTGCGGAGTGTTTCAGCATCTAGTGGGATCAAATAAGTTACTACCGGTAAACGCCCAAGCAGTTCGGGGATCAATCCAAAATGTTTAAGGTCTACTGCATTCACGAAATGTAAAAGATTATTGTGCTGGTACTCCTGAAGTTCTTTGTTCACATTAAAACCAATTGCATTGGTGTTTACCCGGCGGGCAATGATCTTATCCACTCCATCAAAAGCACCCCCGCAAATAAAGAGGATATTCTGTGTATTTACTTTTATCAGTTTTTGTTCGGGGTGTTTTCTTCCGCCTTGTGGTGGCACCAATACTTCTGTCCCTTCCAGCAATTTCAATAAACCCTGTTGCACACCTTCTCCGCTTACATCACGGGTAATGGAGGGGTTATCACTTTTGCGGGCGATCTTATCTATCTCATCGATGAACACAATACCTTTTTCGGCAGCAGATACATCATAATTGCAGGCCTGTAATAAACGGCTGAGCATACTCTCCACATCTTCACCTACATAACCTGCTTCGGTGAAAACGGTTGCATCCACAATAGTAAATGGAACATTCAGCATACGGGCAATAGATTTTGCCAGTAATGTTTTTCCGGTACCCGTCTCCCCTACCATGATGATATTACTCTTCTCGATCTCTACATCATTCTCTATCTTTTGATTCAGTCTTTTGTAATGATTGTATACTGCAACTGCCAGTATCTTCTTCGCATCATCCTGGCCAATTACATATTCATCCAGGAATTTCTTGATCTCAATGGGTTTTTTTACACTCAGTTTATTTGCTGAAGTATTGATATGCTTACTATCGGAAGTATTCCCCAATTCCTGTTCAATAATCTCTTCTGCATGCTCTACACAGTTCTCACAGATATGCCCATCCTGACCGGCAATGAGTATTTTAACCTCATCGCGGCTTCGGCCGCAGAAAGAACAATGTAAGGTTTGTTGTTTAGCCATTTTACTGATCCCTGTTTATGGGAGTTAATTTTAAAATATGCTTTGCAAAGTTATAAAAAAAGCAGTCACACAGCGTATAGACAAATACTTATACCATAACGATGCTTTGGGTGTATTTATGATGCAAAAAGCCCCGATTTGGGGCTTTTATGGGATTTTAAGTCATTTATATATTAAATTTTTGTGAGTATAGCATCCACGATGCCATATTCAACCGATTCTTTGGCATCCATCCAGTAGTCCCTGTCAAAGTCTTTCATCACTTTTTCTACTTTTTGGCCGCAGTTTTTTGCCAGTATTTCGGCGCCCATCAGTTTGGTTTTACGGATCTGCTCGGCCATGATCTCCAGGTCGGCACTGGTACCCTGCCCGCCACCGCTTGGCTGGTGTATCATCACTTCGCCACTGGGGAAAATAAAACGTTTCCCTTTTTTTCCGCCGCTCAGTAAAATACTCCCCATACTGGCAGCCATTCCCATACAAATTGTACTAACGGGCGAACTGATCATTTGCATGGTATCATAAATGACCATCCCACTGGTGACAATACCGCCGGGGCTATTGATATAAAAAGTGATCTCTTTCCCGGGATCAATCGCTTCAAGGTACATCAGGCGGTTGGTAATGTCTTTGGCGCTTTTATCATCCACTACGCCCCATAAAAAAACCTTGCGTTGTTCAATAAATTTTTTATCGAACTGCCAGCCCGACATCATTTTTTCCATGGCTGTCTCGGGTATTTCCTTTGGACTTTCTTCTTCGTCTTCAAGGCGGATATTATTATTGTAAAAATTCATTGTTATATTTTTTACTGCTTTTATCAATTATAATGTTACAAATGGCAAATGGTAAACAGTTGCATTAATCTTTCTTCTGTTTCTTCGGGTTCATCACCAATACCTCATCAATCAATCCATATTCTTTCGCTTCGGTAGAAGTCATCCAGTTATCCCTGTCGCAATCAACTGCTACTTTTTCCATCGGCTGTCCAGTATGAAAAGCAATGATTTCGTACAGTTCTTTTTTTACTTTCTTTACTTCATTAACGGTAATTTCAATATCACTGGCCTGTCCGCCCGCGCCCGCACTGGGCTGGTGCATCATAATACGGCTATGCTTAAGCGCAGTTCGTTTCCCTTTTGCGCCTGCACACATCAGCACCGCACCCATACTGGCTGCCATACCTGTACAGATAGTGGCAATATCAGGTGTGATGAACTGCATGGTATCATACATCCCCATACCGGCATAGACTCCGCCACCCGGACAATTGATGTACATCTGTATATCACGTGTGCGGTCGGTGCTTTCTAAAAACAATAACTGGGCTGTAACAATATTGGCTACTTCATCGCTAATGGGGTAACCCAGGAAGATAATCCTGTCCATCATCAGGCGGCTGTACACGTCCATTACCGCAATATTCATCGGGCGCTCTTCAATGATATTGGGCGTAAGGTTGGTTACATTATGTTTAATGTAAGCATCCAGTACATTACTGGAGATACCCTTGTGCTTTACGGCGTATTTTTCAAATTCTTTTCCAATGTTCATACTGGTGGTATTAGATGAGGCAAATATATTCGATTATGGGTTTTCAAATACTATGCTAAAAAATAAAAGCGACAAAATGGCAAAAAAACTTCAAAATGGAATATCCAGTATGGGTTACGGCCGGGTATTATATGTTGGAGGCAAATCTGCTTTTACCCAAAGAATATTTTAATTTCAATGTAATATGAACAGGAAAATGCTAGTCATAGTTTTATTGCTGATTACTACAATGGCAGCACTGCTATTGTTTAAAAAGGCCGGAACAACTGTTGCCCTCTCCTCAAAACAGCAAGCATACCTGATTGAAACGGGGCGCCGTCTTTTTTTTGATACAAGGCTTTCCTATAATAACACCAAAAGCTGTGGCAGTTGCCACGATCCCAAATTCGCTTTTACAGACGGGTACCGCAGGAGCATCACGGCCAATGGGGATCATGTAAAACATAATGCCCCCTCACTGGTGAATATTGCTTTTCAAAATTATTTCGATTGGGCAAACCCGGGCGTGACCACGCTGGAAAAACAACACGAACGGCCATTGTTCAATGAACATCCTGCAGAACTTGGCGCAAAAGGAAATGAAACATTGATATTGAAACGAATCAGGGCTGATACGGTTTATGAAAATCTTTTTACCAAAACTTTCCCGGGTATAAAAGAACCCATCAGTTTTCCTGCCATCATCAGTTCGATTGCTGCTTTTGTACAAACACTGCATTCTTCCAATTCGCCCTATGATAAATTCATAAAGGGCGATACGGCAGCAATGTCTTTATCCGCAAAAGCAGGCATGGGATTATTTTTTTCTACCCGTCTCAACTGTTCGTCCTGCCATACAGCACCCCTTTTTACGTTGGCAACAATTACAAAAAACAAAGACAGTATTTACCTGAATACCGGTTTGTACAATGTTTTAAATAAAAACAAATACCCCGAAGATGATAATGGACTGGAAACTTTTACCAACAACCCGGCCGACAATGGAAAGTTCAAGATCCCTTCTTTACGCAATGTGTTGCTTACTGCGCCCTATATGCACGATGGCAGCATCAACACATTGGAGGAAGTGATAGATATGTACGCAAACGGAGGGCGGCTAATTAGGTCGGGCCCTTTTGCGGGCGATGGAAAAAACAACAACTTAAAAGACAAGCGTATCAAAGGTTTTGTGCTATTGCCTGCTGAAAAAAAACAATTGATAGATTTCTTATTTGCGCTTTCAGATTCCTCCGTGCCCACCAATCCCGTCTTTCAAAACCCGTTCAGTTTAAATAACAAATAGTTATTTTTGGTAATAATGATAACGATGTACAGTACCAGGATCACCATTGCAATTGCTATCATCACTGCAATAACGGGTTGCAATAACAATAACACATCAACGCTTTCTTCCCGTGATTCGGCGTATGCACGTGAATCTGTACTCGCAAATGATACAGCAGCAATTAATTTCCCTCTGCTTCAGCAAAGGATGGAAAATATTAAAAAAACATTGAAGCAAGCCGTTCCTGTCTTGTTACTAGAAACCGCTGATAGTATCCAATCACGTGCACAACAGGTGGCCCTTGCGGATCAGCGATTCAAAGCATACCTGTTTGATACAATAACGCACCAGCCTTACCGCAATGAGATTTTTAATGTGTACAATGCACGCCCACAGGAAATACCCAAAGGTTATGCTGCAAAGAATATTTACCGCATAGAAATGTATAATTATGCGCTTAACCTGACCAGTGTGGCGTTGGTAGATATTGTTGCACAAAAAGCCATTGCAGTGAATATTTACCCGCACATGCAGCCCGACCTGAATCCATCCTTAACGGATCTTGCCATACAGATAGCCGTTAATTCATCCGATGTTACCAATGCGCTGGGTTTTAAGCCGGGCGAAAAAGATGCATTGATGGCTGGAACAAAAACATCACTCAACCGCACCAAATGCGAACGGAGTATGCATCTTTGTGTGGCACCAACTTTTGTTAAGGGGGATAAAGCTTTGTGGGCAATTGTTGATCTCACCGATCAACGGGTAGTGGGTGTAAGGTGGACAAATGTAGGAACTAACGGTAGCGCACAACGCATCAGTGAACGCAAACTACTTTTCGATAAGATAATGGAATGTAATTGTAAACAGATAAAAGCTGTTGATAAGAACGGTTGGAAAATGAATTATGTGATCACCAGCAGTGATGGGTTGCGCATCAGCGAAGTGTATTTTAAAAATAAACTGATCATCAATAATGCCAAGCTGGTAGACTGGCATGTAAGTTATAGCGGTACCGATGGGTTTGGTTACAGCGATGCCGTGGGTTGCCCCGAATTCAGCCAGGCCGCCGTGGTTGCAGCAAGCGAACCCAAAATAAGTGAACTGGTACAGGATGAAAAAACAACCGGCTTTGTATTGGAACAGGTATTTCAAAGTGAACAATGGCCCATGCCCTGCAATTATAATTATGTGCAGCGTTACGAGTTTTATAATGATGGAAGATTTCGTATAGCTGCCGCCAGTTTTGGCAGGGGCTGCGGTAATAACGGTACTTACCGCCCGGTTACAAGAATTTCTTTTGCAGGCAATCAAAATAATTTCAGTGAATGGAACAATACTGATTGGCAATTATGGACAATCGAACAATGGCGCTTACAAAATGCACAAACCAATTATACACCTGAAGGTTATCAATACAGGATAGCAGATAATGATGGTAACGGCTTTTTCTTAGAACCCGGTAATGGACAGTTCAAAGATGGTGGCCGTGGCGATAACGCTTACCTCTACCTCACAAAATTACACGCAGATAAAGATGAGGGCGAGACAGACCTGGTAACCATCGGCCCCTGCTGCAACACTGATTACAGGCAGGGGCCCGAAAAATTCATTGAGCCTAATGCTGAGAATATTGAGCATACACAACTGGTAATATGGTATGTGGCCCAACTAAAAAATGATGATACCAAAGGCCGTGAATATTGCTGGGCAGAACGCTATCTCGAAAACGGTGTGTATAAAACGCATACTTATCCGTGTTTCAGCGGACCGATGTTTATTCCAATAAAAAAATAATTGAGCAGGAATGAAGAAAAAATTTCTCATATTTATTTTTTGCTGCTGGTTCATCACCGGTTGCAAAGAAAAAATGGGAAAAGATGAAATTGAGACGATCGGTATCTCTCCATGCCAGCAACAATCCCGTTTTATAAATAACACCGGCATCAACCCTAAACGTGCCGCATTCTCAACTTCGGAAAGAAAATTAAAAGGATTGGTTTTATTGCAGCTACCGGAAAATAATACTGACACCCTTCAACCAAAAACCTGGCAGCATAACAGCTGGAGCCAATTTGGCTATATGGGCGCTATCACCACGGATGAGAACGGGAACGTTTACACAATACCGATACCTGTGATAAACGTGTTGGATAACCCCCTAGAAAAACAAAATATCATTTATAAAGTTTCAGGCGAAAACGGGGAAATGAAACCGTTTGTTGACCTGCCAATGACAATTAAACCCGGTAATACGAATGTTTTTGGCTTATTGGGGTTATTTTATGATTGCCATGCAAAAAAATTATACGCCGGAACTGTAGCGGGTTCAACAAGAGATAGTGAGAATGGCATTATATATGCCATTGACCCGGTTGATGGAAAAATAATTGACAAACTAACGGGAAGGGATGCCCTCGGTTTGTGCGTTGCTGGCATCACCGGTGAAAAGCGTTTATATTTTGGCAGCAGCCGCACGCCCGATATTTATTCTGTAGAGCTTTCTAAAACAGGTGAATTTACCGGGGCTGTTAAAAAAGAATTTTCCCTTGACCTGCTGGGCCCAAGGGGAGATGACAAGGCAAGGCGCATCCGTTTCGACAGGAACGGCAACATGATCATTTTTGGCGTTGAATTCAATTACAACCTAACAGCACCAACTGAAAAACAGGAAACGGTTTATCGCTTCAGGTATGATGAGGAAGAGAAGAAATGGGTATTGGCAGAATAAAAAGCCCCAACAAGTGTTGAGGCTTTTATCATTTCAGTCTTTATTTATTATTGTTTGGTCAGTTTTTCCACAAAATTGATGGCTCCTGAATCATCGGTGAATTGAAGGCTGTATACCCCACTCGCCAATGCATTCATATCACCAATTCCCAATTGGTTATTTCCTTTTACAACATTGTATTGGTTAATACTGATCGTTTTACCTGCATAATCAACCAGGCGAACCTGCACGGTTGTTGCAACAGGGCTAACCAATGAAACAGTGACCTTATCCGTAAAAGGATTTGGCCATATTTTTATACTGGTTATCGTATTGATCCGCACGATCACCACTTTCGAATAAACAAATGCGCCGGATACATTGATCACTTTTATCCTGTAGTAAATGACTTTATAGCCGGTTAATGATGTTACGTCGTCATTAAAACTATAATTGCTGGAACCGGCATAATTGCCTGCCGCAGCTTTTTCTCCAACCGGCGTAAAAGATATATTGTCAACACTTCTTTCTACAATAAATTTAAACGTGTTGACCTCATTTTCTGTTGTCCAGTTAACGGTGGCAACAGTGGCTTTTAATGTTGCGGTTACGTCTAGACGCTGAACCGCCAATACAGCCCTGCCGGGATAATCTTTGATTCCCGCATCTATATTGGTGATATTATCACCTGCATTTACATTGAATGTATTTGATTTACCCGTTACATCTGCATGGCTGGTATTGGTTCCGCCATTGGGACCCTGTACAGTAAAGCTTGGCTGCAAACCGCTTGGGTTACTGGGTACATTACCGAATACAACATAATATCCGCTACCGGGAGTTACATTGGTAATTAAATACCTGCCGTTACCATCTGTTACAGCCGAACCTATGGGCTGGTTAAGTGAGTTATACAATGTTACCAATATGCCGCCAATACCGGGTTCTCCCGGATCTTGTATGCCATTGGCATCAAGGTCGCTCCATACATAATCGCCGACTGTGGCAACGGGTTTTGCCCTTATGCCTGCATCAATGGTTAAGTCAACCTCACCTGCGCTTAATACAATTACACTTGATTTCCCGGTTATCGTGTTGGCATCACTGTTAGTGTTATTGCCGTTATCACCGGGAGTATTTTGCTGGGTAAATTCCAGGCTGCCCGGTATGGTACTGAAACCTACCACATAACTTCCTGCAGCAAGATTACTGAATAAGTATTTCCCGTTTTGATCGGTTATTGCACTTGATAAGACAGTTGTACCGTCATTGGCATATAATGTCACCGTTATACCGGCAATGCCTGCTTCTGTCGCATCCTGTACACCATCACCATTTGCATCCAGCCATACATAATTGCCCAGTGCTGCTGCAGTGCTTATTAAACCTGCATCCAAACTCCTGTTGTCACGTGATGTTCCACCACTTGCATAAGTCAACGTAACTGTAGTTGTACGGCCATTAACGATATCAGGGTCACTACCTGTAAGATCATTGCTTACAGATTTGGTGGTAAAATCAAAACCTGCGGGCGGATTATTGAATCCAACACTATAAGTACCATCTGCTAATCCTGCAAAAAGATATTGCCCGTTTGCATCAGTTGTAGTGTATGCTATAGCGGTACCTGCATTATTATACAAAGTCACCATTACCCCGGGTATGCCTGGCTCACCGGCAGTTTGTACACCATCGCCATTTTGGTCAAACCAAACAAAATCACCCAGTGTATTACTATTGGCCGGCTGTACAATACCGAGGTCAACAGATAAATTATCTTCGCCCTGTGCAAGTACATAAATTCCTGTGGTGGACGTTGTTGCGCCTGTAATAGTAACACCGGCATTATCACCATCACTATCCGTATTATCTGTAGCAGCACCGGCATCCTTAATACCTATTACATAACCAACAGGCATATTACTGAATACTACTTTGTAAGTACCGGCATCCAGTCCTCCGAAAGTGTATTGGCCCAATGAATTTGTCACTGTAGTTGCAAAACTTAATTCGCCTGCTCCGGAAAACACGCCATCACCGTTCACATCTTTTTGCAATGTTACGGTTACACCTGCAACGCCTAATTCACCGGCATCCTGTATACCGTTATTATTGAGATCGTACCAGACCTTATCACCAAGACTTCCTTTACCTGCCGGAAGTCCGGCAGCAAGACCTGCATCAATGGTAAGATTATCTGCCAAAAGATTTATACTTCCCGTTCTGCCGCTGCTATACGGGTTACTATCATTACTGGTAGTGCTGCCTGGGGCGGTAAGCGTGGTTATTGCATACCCATTGGGTATATTACTGAACTGAATATTGTAATTGGTAGAAGCCCCGGCAGATGCGGCAAGATTTACAAAAATAAAATTCCCGTCTGCATCTGTGAAAGCAGTTGCAATAACTATATCATCGGCTGTTCCGGGCAAACCATCAGGCCCGTTTTGATAAAGTGTTACCGTAATACCTGCCACACCCGGTTCATTAGCATCCTGGATCCCATTGCCATTATAATCATTCCATACTTTATCGCCCAATTTCAAATTACCAGCGGGTGCAGTTTTATACATACCTGCATCATTGCTGGTGCTCCTGTATCCTGCTTTAAGGTTGATCGTTCCTGTTCTGCCAGTTGTAGTGTTAGGGTCACTATCAGTAGCCGCACTTCCGATAACAGCTTTTTGCGGACTGAACGTATAACCGGCAGGCTTTATAAATTCCACGATATAATCGCCCGGGTTCAAATTGGTGAACATATAATAACCGTATGGATCAGTTGTGGTAGTGGCCACCAGTACTGCGCCAACATAAAGGTTAACAGTTATACCACCTATACCTGGCTCATTGGTATTTTGCACACCATCGTGGTTAGTATCTTCCCATACCCTGTCGCCCAAACTCGCCTTGGCAGTAGTTTGAAAATACAGGCCTGCATCCACATAAGTAAAATTATTACCACTGTTTACCGTAAAAGCTGTTGTTCTTCCTGTTGTCGTGTTGGCGTCACTGTTAGTAGTATTGCTTATCGCACCGTTATTCGGACTGAACACCATGCCAACGGGAAGGCTGAATCCCACAGTATAGTTGGCGCCTACCGGAACATTGGTAAACAGGTAATTGCCGTTGGCATCGGTGATAGCAGATGCTATTGCAACACCGCTTCCGTTATATAAGGTAACGTTCACACCCGCAACGCCCGGTTCAGTCCCATTTTGTATACCATCTGCTGCAGTACCGCCGCCAGTGCCATCATCCAGCCAAACCTTATCTCCAACACTTTGTGTTACCGTTACCGGTGTGATGAAAATAATACCGGCGTCAATATTTTTTTCCAATTCGCCGGCACTCAACGTTATCGTATATGTTCTACCGGTAGTAACGTTCACATCACTGCCAACTGCCTTAAGCGCAACACCGTCGGTATTATCTACGGTATTGGTTTGCGTGGTAAATGTGTAATTAGCGGGCAAAGTAAATCCAACGCTATAAGTAGATGCACTAAGGTTATCGAAGAGGTAATTCCCATAGGCATCTGTAACTGTAGTGCCAATCAATGTTCCGGCATTGTTAAATAAGGATACCGTTATTCCGGCAACACCGGGTTCTCCTGCATTCTGAACGCCATCCTGGTTATCGTCTCTCCACACACGGTCACCCAATGTGGCCAGTTGCTTAAATCCAAAATCAAGACTATGGTTATTTTGTCCCAATACACCTGTGGTAAAACTTATCATCGGCACATTAGCGGCAGTGAGGGCAGCGTCATTATCACTAAGATCGAACTGTCCATTACCTGCTTTGTTCGCTTTGGTAAGTTGATATCCTGCGAGGTCAACTATACCTGCGCCACCCGTCCAGTCGGCACTACCTATCCTAACATTATAATTGTAATTGGGTTGCGGGCCTGCCTGGTTACCCGCAGCAACCGGATCGCCATCTGTAACATTGGCTGTATTAAAATACCATTCACCTAACGTAGCCGCCACAGCGCTGCTGGTGGTTGTACCTACCAATACATCGTCGCCATTTCCGGGTATACCATCTACTCCATTAGTATAAAGTTCTATCGTAACATTCGAGATGCCGGTTTCGCCTGCATCCTGTATGCCATTACCATTGGCATCATTCCATACCCGGTTACCAAGCTCAAGGCCTGGTTCGCTTCCAACTATTTCTATGTCGCCCAACCCGTTTGCTTTGGCAAAATTTCCGTCGGCGACTGTATTTCTGTATAACTGATATCCCAATGTTTTTGATCCGTCGGCAGTAGAAAAATGTGCTTTACCACCCGAAAAATCATTTACCGGGTCCATCACATTAAATACTCCTTCATTGGCGCCTCTTAGCATTGCCAATGAGCCCTGGCTTGTTTCAAAGTGATAAGTGGGAAAGGTATCGCGGTAAAAAAACTCTCCGCCACCCGGACCATCACTGTTACCCGGTCCTCCTGTAAAAACAGTGCCATTGGAATTATAACTTCCATTTGATTCAAGCGTGAAATTTCCTGTACTGCAATCTTTTCCCGCAATTAAAATATCGCCACCGATATCAAGTTTTATTGTTCCAACACCGGTTAAATTCCTGTAATTATAGTAACCAAACTGGTGTCCCGAGCGGTCAGTAAAATCCATGATGATATCACCTCTGTCACTAAAATCAATGCCCGTAAGTATTGGTGTGGGATAAACGGATTCTCCAAAAGCCGGTGTAGGTGCAATTGATGTATTATTGGTCCATGGATTCCATTGTGTGCCAAAAGTGGTGAGGGCCGGACCTTTTAAATAGTTTAATGCATAAGTGATAACAGGCGTTGCAGTAAAAGAACCTGCACCTGTAGGGGCTGCCAATTCAAAAACATACGCATACAGGTCTGTTGCACCATTCACGGTATTGGAGCCTCCGTTCTCTCCTGTTGCCACAGCACCTACGTATAATTTATCGCGATAATATTTTAATGCGAATGGTCTTAATACACCGTTGGTAACCGCAACTGACGGTAACGCATAACTGCTTACGGATGTTACAGCTGTGGGGGCATAAGCATTATTAAGTGTGAGCCTGTATACTTTTCTGTCGTACAGGTTTACTGTAAAAAGATATTTTCCATCATCGCTTATTGAAAGGCCTCCCAAACCAACTTTTCCAACCTGGTCAAATGCGGCAGGATCATTGCTGCTTGTAGCTGCAACTGCCGGAAGCACCCTGCCACCAGTACCATTTACGCCTATTACCCCAAACCCAATGGGCAAGCCACTTGCTGCATCTGTTGAGCCAAGATAAGTGGCAATTGTACCACCACCATTTATGGTAAAGGAAGTTCCCGAACCATAAGCCGGGGCACCGGTACCTGCACGGGTCCTGTAAGCATCCGCATTGGCTGGTGCATCAAGATCATAAAATTGTGTTACCGTAAATGTGGCCCCGGAAGGTGTTAACAGGTAAATGCCTCCGCTTCCCATTGGCCCAAGACCAACATGCCTTTTTAAAAATGCCGAAGTAAAAAGTTTTTGTGCCTGTTTACTGTAGGCTGTTCCCCAGGTAGCACCGGTATTCAATGCGGGTAAGGTAAAAGCAGCTGCTGTAGTACCGCTTGCAGTGTAAGCATAACCATCCATGGCAGAAGCCGTGCCGGCTGTTCCCCCACCAAGCGGATCTCCATTGGTAAAATGCGGAGCAAATAAATTGGGATTTACACTGTTGATATAATCAGCAGGATTATTAACTGCATAGTTCAAAGTAGTGGGTGATGAAGTCACAAAGCGAACACTATTTCCTTCCCCATTACCACTACTGAAATCCAGTGAACTCTTTACACAGTTTCCGCTAAGTGGTGTGATGAATTCTACACGCACAGGAACCGTGTATGGCAAACTGTAAGCGCCGGCTGCATCCGTTGTTGTGGAAGCGATCAATACATCGCCTGCGTTATAAGCATTAACCAGTACGCCGCCCACGCCCGGTTCAATTGTTGGGGCAACGGTTTGCCGGATACCGTTACCGTTAAAGTCACGGTATACTGTACCCGAAATTTGCGCCTGTGTAAATGTGCTGATGGCAAGGCAGCATACTGCCAGCAATAAATTAGAAAGCTGTTTCAATTTGGGTGGTTTTTGTGGGTTAGTTGTGTTCAAAAAATAGAATAAAAAAATTTATTATTATAAAGCGATATAATTAATAGTGCTGATTAATTGATTTTTGTTGAATGAAGGTTAAATCAGGCGGAGCAGCCATATTTGGTCGATAAACAAAACGCAAATCTGGCTTATTGTTGATGGATCGGTTTCTCATCTGCGGTTGTTTTGT
>JAYWAN010000030.1:0-6907 GCA_043782405.1 Chitinophagaceae bacterium | reverse complement strand
ACCCATAATTTTTACAGATACTTCAATCGGAACGATCACGCAGTATGTATGGGATTTTGGTGATGCCACACAGTTTAACGGACAAAATCCGCCGCCGCATATTTACCCCGCTGCAAATAACTACACCATAAAACTGGCAGTGACAGATAACCATGGGTGCAATGATACGGCAAGAACCAACCTGGTAGTAACCGCATTGCCGGCTTTTGATTTTACAGGACTCGCTTCGCAATATTGTGCCGGTAATAAAGTATTCCTTTCAAGGCCGCCCTATCCTAATTTTCTTTCTTATACCTGGGACAATGGCGACGGTAAGGTATTCCAAAATAATGTTCATGTGGAGTTCAGTTATCCAACCGAAGGCCAATACACCATAACACTTACAGGTGTACACAAGTATTGCGGGCCAATCCAGGTAAGCAAGCTTGTACCCGTATATGCCGTTCCGTTAGTTAACCTCGGCAGGGATACCGTGATGTGCCCTGATGTGCGGCTGCAGATCGGGATGACTCCCGTTAACGGTTACACGTATGCATGGAGCACAGGCGCAAACACCCCGATGATATACACCGACCTGTTTACCAGAAATTATGTACTCAATGTGGATAATCATGGGTGCAGTGCCCGTGATGCCATAGCGATAAAAGTATTACCCGCCTGTTTAATAAGGGTACCGGGCGCATTTACGCCAAACAACGACGGGTTAAATGATAAATTAATGGCCCTGAATGCCGACCTGGCCCGCAACTTCACTTTTAAAGTGTATAACCGTAACGGACAATTGGTATATGGTACCAGCATCCCAACCGAAGGGTGGGATGGCAATTATAAAGGGGTAAAGGCTGAACCGGGCACTTATGTATGGCAGCTCCGCTACGATGACCCATGGACGGGTAAACCCGTGTTTGAAAAAGGTACAAGTATTTTATTGCGGTGATGAGGGTTGGGATAGAGGAGGTGTTGGCAATTCATGTGTTGCCTGCAAGCATAGTGAGACACTAAACTTTAAATAACTTTTAAAATATACTAAAAATGAAAAGTTCAGTTAAAAATAAAGTGCTATTTGTTTTAGCACTATTATTCGGTTTGTTTTTTATCAATGCAGGATTAGACAAATTCTTTCATTATATGCCGATGCCAAAGGAGTTACCTGAAAAAATGTCTAAGGCATTAGGTGCATTTATGGAAATTGGTTGGTTAATGCCGCTTGTTGGACTTGCCGAAATTATTGGTGGATTACTAATCATACTGCCGCGAACAAGGGCATTAGGGGCATTAATAGTTTTTCCGGTAATGGTTGGAATATTATTAACCAATATAGTGCAGGATAAAAGCGGCCTACCAATAGCGTTAACTTTTGGAGTTGTTCTGGCCTGGATAATGTATGAAAACAGGCAAAAATATTTCCCCCTGATCAGCAAAACAAACTGACGCAAAACGCCTGCCGCGGCCCTCAACGTCAGCAACAGGTATTTGATACATTAGGAAATGGAAAATCTACAAGTGAAATTATTTTATCAATCTAAAAATATACAACTATGCCAAAATTTGTAATTGAAAGGGAAATTCCAGGAGCAGGTAACCTGAGTGCTGAACAGTTAAAAGGTATTTCGCAAACCTCCTGCGGAGTCCTTAGTAATATGGGCCCGCAAATTCAATGGTTACAAAGCTATGTAACCGGAGATAAAATTTATTGCGTTTATATTGCGCCAAATAAAGAAATGGTGCTTGAACATGCAAAGCAAGGAGGATTCCCGGCTAATGCGGTAAATGAGGTATCAACAATTATTGATCCAACAACAGCAGAATAGTTGACCCCTTCCAAAAAAACCGGCCAATTCTAAATTGGGGAAATGAGGCACGCCCTGCCAACGGTCATCTTAACTCCGATAACCTGCATTCATTTAAATGAACCGCCAACCTGTGCCCTGCACCACACTTGAGCGCAAAATTATTTTTCTGGTGGCCAACCGGAAAATCAAAACAAACGGGGTAATTGTATTCTGTAATTTTTTCCAGCACAATTTCTTCCAGTGTTTTACCAAACTCTTCTCCTTCATCATCCTTCCTGGCCTTAAACCCACCAACAATCAACCCTTTTAGGTGTGATAATTTTCCTGTGCGTTTTAAATTCCAGAACATCCGGTCAATACTGTACAGGTACTCGCCCGTATCTTCTACGAACAGGATCTTATCTTTTGTGATGATATCACTTTTACTGCCGGCCAGTGATTCCAGCGTTTTTAAATTTCCGCCTACTAATTCACCATCCGCAAGCCCCGTCTTATTATTTGCATTTGGCGTAAAAAGATAATTCATCTTTTCGCCCAGCAAACATTTCTTTATGGATTCAATGGATTCTACCTGCACCGGTTCTGCTTTGCTCCAGTCTGACGGAAAACTATTGCACATTTTAGAATGAAGGGCAGCAACCCTGTAATTGCGGTTGAGATGAGAATGGATGACCGTGATATCGCTGAACCCGATGATCCATTTTGGGTGTTTGATCATTTTTTTAAAATCAATACCATCGATGATACGCACAGCACCATAACCCCCACGGGCACACATAATCGCTTTTATGGTATTGTCATCCAGCATCTGCTGAAAATCTGTTAAGCGTTCTGTATCTTTTCCGGCAAACGTAAAATCTTTTTTACCCACGGTGTCGCCGATCCTGGTAATGAACCCCCATTCCTGCATCTTATTCACCGCAGGTTGAATATCTTCCAACGTAATAAACCCCGCTGGGCAGGTGATACCGATAGTATCCCCTTTTTTTAAATAGGGAGGGATGATCGTTTTGGTATCAGGGTCTTCCAAGATAATTTTACCTCTTGCCGCAGCACCAAGTGTTGCACCCAAAGGAACAATGGAAGAAAGGAAATCTTTACGTTTCATACCCTCAATTTACTCAAATTTCGGTATTGGCTGCTGATTAGGTATTTTTGCACCCGATGAATGATCCGAAACGATATTTAATAACAGCAGCTTTACCCTATGCCAACGGCCCCGTGCATATTGGCCACCTGGCCGGGTGTTATTTACCGGCAGATATTTATGTGCGATATTTAAGGGCGCAAAAACGAGACGTAAAATTTATAGGCGGCAGTGACGAACATGGTGTGCCCATCACCATCCGTGCCATGAAGGAAGGCATTACGCCGCAACAGGTGGTGGATAAATTTCATGCGCTTATAAAAGAGAGCATGGCACAAATGGGCATCTCATTTGACATTTACTCCCGTACTTCCAATAAAGTGCATCATGATACCGCTTCGGCTTTTTTTAAAAAAATGTATGATGATGGTTTGTTCGACGAAAAAGAAACTGAACAATATTATGATGCAACCACTAAAACATTTTTGGCCGACAGGTATATCATCGGTACCTGCCCAGTTTGTGGCAACACCAATGCTTATGGCGACCAGTGCGAAAAATGTGGAAGCGCTTTATCGCCCGAACAATTGATTGATCCCCGCAGTGCATTGAGCGATGCGGTGCCGGTAAAAAGAAAAACCAAACACTGGTATTTCCCTTTACAAAATTATGAAGCATGGTTGAAGGAATGGATCATTGAAGGGCATAAGGAATGGAAGAACAATGTATATGGGCAGTGCAAGAGCTGGCTCGACAGTGGCCTGCAAAGCCGTGCCATGACAAGGGACAGCAACTGGGGAATTAAAGTGCCCTTACCTAATGCAGAAGGAAAGGTTTTATATGTGTGGTTTGATGCACCCATTGGTTATATCAGTGCCACAAAAGAATTAACCGATCAATGGGCCGATTACTGGTGTAAGGATGGTACCAAACTGGTGCATTTTATCGGTAAGGATAATATAGTATTTCATTGCATTATCTTTCCTGCGATGCTGAAAGCGCATGGTGGTTTTGTATTACCCGATAATGTTCCTGCCAATGAATTTTTAAATATAGAAGGGGAGAAGGTTTCCACCAGCCGCAACTGGGCAGTATGGGTACATGAGTACATCAAAGATTTTCCCGGTTGCGAAGATGTGTTGCGTTATGTATTATGCGCCAATGCACCTGAAACAAAAGATAATGATTTTACCTGGAAAGATTTCCAGGACAGGAATAACAGCGAACTGGTAAGCATCTTTGGTAACTTTGTGAACCGCACCTGGGTGCTGATGCATAAATTATGTGGTGGTAAAGTGCCTAAGCTTCACCAGGATATCTTAGATGAAAAAGATAAAGTACTGGTAGATGATATTGCAAAAGCAAAAGAAAAAGTAGAAAACTTTTTGGAAGAATATAAATTCCGTGATGCATTATTTGAAGTGATAGACCTGAGCAGGAAGGGAAATAAATACATGCAGGAAAAGGAACCATGGATCGTTGCTAAGCAGGTAAGCGAAGATGGACAACTAACGGCCGAAGCCCAACGATCAATTGATAATTGCTTGCATTTGTGTTTGCAGTTAACCGCTAACCTTACCATTCTTATCAACCCGTTCTTGCCCAACACTGCCAAAAAAATGCTGGGCATGATGAAAGTGGTGGATAAAATGCTGGATTGGGAAAATGCAGGAAAAACCAATTTATTGAGCGTTGGTTATAGTTTAAGGGAACCGCAATTGTTATTTAGAAAAATAGAAGAGGAAGAAATAATTACACAGGTAGAAAAACTACAATCGGGGCTGGTGAAACCAATTGACGGTTCACCGCCTGCCGTCGACAGCAAAAGCACTACTGATAAAACACAAACAATTAAAGCAATGATTGAGTTTGACGATTTTGCAAAACTGGACCTTAAGGTAGGTACCATCCTTTCTGCAGAAAAAGTAGAGAAAGCAGATAAATTATTGAAGCTTGAAGTTGACCTTGGTTTTGAGAAAAGGACAATCGTAAGCGGTATTGCACTCCATTTTGAACCCACTGCAATAGTTGGCAAGCAGGTTGTAATAGTAGCCAACCTGGCTCCGCGTAAAATGCGGGGCATCGAAAGCCAGGGAATGATATTGATGGCAGAAGACAAGACTGGTAAGTTGCATTTTGTTGGCCCGGAAACTATAATTGATGCCGGCAGTGGTGTAAACTGATGACCATTTCTCCAACTGATTAAAAATAATTTCCTGCCAGGAGCCTTTGTTTTCAGGAGGTTACGTTTTAATTTTGTAAACCTGAAATTCTTGGACAGGTTTTTGCCTATACTAATAAAACAACTATTATGAACAGCAAAAAATTATTCTTCGTCTTTTTAATTATCCTTTCCATACCTGTATTCGCACAGAGAGCCGATATGTCATTGATACCATACCGGCAGGGTAATCTATGGGGTTATGCAACCCCCGATAAAAAAATTGTTATCAGGCCTGCGTATGATGAAGCAAACCTTTTTTACGAGGGCTATGCAAGTGTGCAGAAGGGAGGGAAATACGGCTATATTAACAAGGCCGGCCGGGTGGTTATCCCATTTAAGTTTTTTTCGGCTAAGCGATTCCGTTATGGTTATACCGATAATTTAAAAACGCATGGTACTGATACCGTATTATTTGCAGGAGCTGCTTTAACTGCAAAAGATATAGAAAGATGTATCGATACACGTGGGAAGCAAATGCTGAAATGCCCGGCCATCAATGAGAACAGTATCCTGAGTAACACAAAACCGCTTATAAAGGATTCTGCTGTGTCTTCATTCAGCACAATGGTAAAAAGTGAAACATTCGACAAAGTACTCGACCAGTATAAACTGCCCGGAATGGAAGATGATTATTATGTAGCTGTCAAAAATAACCTATATGGTATTATCAACAATAAATTTGAAACGATATTACCGTTCGAGTATGCTTCAATAACGAAACTGAATATTGATAATGTGGTTTACCTGTTGGCAGAAAAGAATGGCCTGAAGGGGGTATACAATGGCAACGGATCAATATTCATCAGTGTAGAGAACAGCAGGCTTGATAATGTGAAAGCAGCTAACGGGAAAACTTATTTCATTGTTGCTAAAAGCAGCGGCACCGGCAACATAGGTATCACGGATATGAGTCTGAAGGAAATGATTCCACTAAAATATTCCGATATACAATACGATAATGAGGGAGGGTTTGTACTTACTGCAAATGATAACTTAAAAGGCTGTTATCTTTTAAATAATAAATTGCTTGAAGCCAAATACAGCGATGTTAAACTGATCAATGGTGGAAAATACGTAATAGTGAAGACACCGGGCGGAAAATCGGGTTATGTGAACAGTGATGGGATTGAATTTTTTAGCGAGTAAGATCATTTGAACTCGGCTCCATTATATTGCATACTGGCTTTTTGTAAAAAGGCCAGTATTTTTTTTGTCAGTTTATTGCGGATGGCTGCAACAGCATTATCTGTCAATAAATTCTGCTGAAGGTCATTGTCGCTTGTATAATGGTATAAGAATTCGGCCTTGTTATTGACAGGATTATACCCTAACACATACGCACTGTCACTTACCTGGTATAAAGATGCATTGGCCCTCGAAAAAATGATCTCATCGGTATTAATGCTATCCGGTAAAATTTTTCCATAACTTATTATGCTGTCTTTATAACCACTGATAGACAGTATTGTACCCATCACATCAAACTGGCTAACCGGTTGCGTGATCACCTTCTTTACATTAATGGCCGGATCATATAAAATGATGGGGATCCTGTAGCCGCTGATGGCATTGAATTTTATCCTGTTTTCATCGGGAGCCATCCAGTGATCAGAACAAAAAATGAATACGGTATTCTTAAACCAGGATTCTTTTTGTGCCGCAGAAAAAAATTGCCCCAGGCTATGGTCATAATAACTCATGGCTTTCATAGCAGTGGTGTAATTGGCAGGAAATTTTTTTGTGAACGAAGCCGGCAGGTCGTAAGGGTAGTGCGTAGAAATATTATAGTTAATGGCAAAGAAG
>JAYWAN010000029.1:0-44891 GCA_043782405.1 Chitinophagaceae bacterium | reverse complement strand
AAGGTGGTGATATCGGGGTACCCGTAATGGTTAGTGATGATGCAATAAGCAAAAAAGCATTTGAAGAATTTGCAGGTAACGCTGTAAGGGGGATTGCCATGCGGAATGCCAACCTGGAACCAACAGAGATCATGGAAATCGTTACCGCTTAACATAAGTCCCTACATTTTTAAGGGATCCACCTTAAGTTTTTGTTATCATAGTGAGTAGCGGTATGCTTTATACCATAAAAGAATGTAGATTTATCCCCCGGTTTAAATTTATCATCTAAAACAAACAACATGATCGTACAGCCATTATTGGGTGAATTTCTATATGAAGTAGAAAATACCCGCAAATTATTACAGGCCATCCCTGACAGTGCCCTGGATTACAAACCTTCAGAAAAGAACTGGACCACTGGCCAGCTTGCTTCGCATATTGCGGAAGTGTATAATTGGTACCAGCCAACGCTTCATCAAAACGTATTTGATATGGCTACTTATAAATATGATAAGGGCGATATCAGCAAAGCTGCAAATATTGTAGCCAAATTTGAAGAGAACGTAAAAAATGCGCAGCATGCACTTGAAACTGCAAAGGATGAATCAATGCTTGAAACCTGGAAAATGGTAATGGGCAGCGACGAACCCATCTTTCCTGTAATGCCCAGGATACAGGTAGTACGTGGCTTCTTATTCAATCACCTATACCATCACCGCGGAGAGTTGATCGTTTACCTACGTTCAACAGGTAATAACGTGCCCGGCTTATATGGGCCAACAGCGGACGACAAGTTTTAAATTTTTATAATAAAATACCAGGCTGCCAGATCTTCATTGGTCTTGCAGCTTTTTTGTGCTATTCATCGCCAGGCATCTTTTCTCTCATCTTAATCAGCGGTTCATTGCTTATTTTCGCATATGCCCGAAACATTAACCCATCAGCAGTTAGCAGCTATCGCCAATGAATTTGGTACACCGTTGTATGTATACCACGCAGAGCATATCACCGCCCAATATGAAAAACTCACTACCGCTTTTGCAAAAACAGACACCAGGTTCTTTTATGCCTGCAAGGCGCTGACGAATATCAATGTATTAAAACACATAAAAAATATCGGTTGTAATGTAGACTGCAGTTCTATCAACGAAGTGAAACTGGCATTGCTGGCCGGGTTTGCGCCTGCAAATATTTTGTATACTTCCAATGGCATTCATTTCAGTGAAATTGAAGAAGCGCAAAGCCTGGGTGTAAACATTAATATTGACAGCCTGGCCAACCTCGAAAAATTTGGTAAAAAATACAGGCATAGCTATCCCGTCGGTATCAGGCTGAGGCCGAATATAATGGCTGGAGGAAATTTAAAAGTTTCAACAGGGCACGATAAAAGTAAATTCGGTATCCCTATCGACCAGTTGGATAAAGTTTTAGCAGTGGTAGATCAGCACGATCTGTTCATCCAGAATTTACACATACACACGGGAAGCGATATTGAAGATGTGGATGTTTTTGTAAAAGGAATAGAAGTATTATTTGATATCATTCCTAAATTCCGTGAATTATCTTCAATAGACCTTGGTGGTGGTTTTAAAGTACCGTATAAAAAGGGAGATGCAGAAACAGACATCCCGCTATTGGCTAAAAAGGTCGATGAAGCTTTTGCCAACCACCCCAACCCCAATGGCAAACATTTACAGGTTTGGTTTGAGCCCGGTAAATTTTTGGTAAGTGCTGCTGGTCATTTTATTACGCAGGTAAATGTTATAAAAGAAACTGCATCCACAACATTTGTGGGTTTAAATACCGGCTTCAATCATCTTATACGACCCATGTTCTATGATTCCTATCACCAGATAGAAAATATCAGCAATCCCGGCGGAACAGAGAAGCCCTATAGTATTGTGGGCAATATTTGCGAGACGGATACCTTTGCCTGGGGCAGGCAGCTCAATGAAGTAAGGGAAGATGATTACCTTGTTTTTCATAATGCCGGCGCTTATGGTTTTGAAATGAGCAGTAATTTCAACTCACGGTTAAAGCCAGCCGAAGTTTTGGTAAAAGACGGTAAAGCAAAACTAATCCGTAAAAGAGATGAATTTGATGACCTGTTGAGGAACCAGGTAATATAAAAATCATGCAGCAAAAAATTATCACACTTATCTTGTCATTACTGGTTGCAACAGTTGTATTCAGTCAGCCTGCCGATTGCTCAAGGTTCAGGGAAGGAAAATTCAGGACAGCCGATCCCAGGGTTGGTGCCATCGTAACCACCGACAGGAGCCCGAATTATCAAACGGAATCAACTGAAGCGCTAAAACTTGTTATCCGCTTCAGCATTAGCTGGCAGGATAATTGTTCTTATACGCTTAAGCTGGATAAAGTACTCAGGAATGAGAACAAGGTTGATATTCCCAACAACCTGACTGTAATGGTAAAGATCATTGAAACCACCGCCAGTTCTTATGTCCAGGAACTTTCTTCGTCTATGACCAATGGTGCTTACCGTACAACTGTTACCAAAACAGAATGATCGCCCGCTTCGATCATTCACCAGGTATCACTGCAGTTTCATGTAGAGGTTGAGATACTTTGAACCCCAACATCAAAAAATCCGCATATCCATACATCTGCATATCCGCACATCTACATATCAGCACATCTACATATCAGCACATCCGCACATCTGCACATCTACATATCCACCCATCTGCACATTTATACATCTTTTAACTAAAATTCTTTTCTTTCCCTATTGCACATATCAAAAATTCTCACAACATTTACATAGCAAATAAAAAATGCCGACTTTGGTGACTCCACCAGGGTCAAAAAAAACTTCAACAAACAACTTCACATTTATGGACCCCGATCGTGTTACTTGTCCTAAAAAGTTCAATGCAACTTTTTTACGGACCCTGCTGTGTTTAACAGTAATCATTTCTCTATTCTCCTGTAGCAAAAAAGACAAATGGATCGATGTTGACCCGGCATTCAGCAAATTTATTGATGCCTATACTACCGGCATCGTTTCCAAAACAACTACAGTGCGTATCCAGCTTGCCGGCGACGCTATCACCACCCATGCCGTTGGCGAAGAAGTGAAAGAATCCTTATTTGATTTTTCTCCTTCTGTAAAAGGAAAAGCAGTTTGGTTAGATGCAAGGACCATCGAATTTAAACCCGATGCTTACCTGCAAAAAGACCAACTCTACGAAGTAAGTTTTAAACTGGGTAAAGTAACCAGGGTGCCCGACAAATATTCCAGCTTCCGGTTCAGTATGAAAACGCTTAGGCCTTCGTTCAAAGTTTCCGACGAGGGCTTGCGCAGTACCGGCGTAAAAAATAAAATGAGCTTCAGCGGCGATATTGAAACAGCAGATGTGGAAGAAGGTGCGCAGGTAGAAAAATTATTGATTGCCGCACTGGGTAATAATTCATTAAAAATAAACTGGCAGCACAATGATGCCACCAAGACCCATCATTTTGTTATCGATAATATTGACCGTGCAGCTTCGGTAGCAAATATTGACCTGCGCTGGAACGGATCACCGATGGGAATGGATGTGAAGGGCGAAAAGTCTGTTGCCCTACCCGCTATTGGGGATTTTAAAGTATTGGATATTGTTGCCGAAAATGAAGCACAGCAATATGCTTCTGTTCAGTTCAGTGATCCCATTGCTGTTGGGCAGGACCTCACCGGTTTAATCACCATGAGTAACCAGTCCGATATTTCCTATACCATCAATGGCAGCGAAGTAAAAGTTTTTGCCGGGGGAAAACTGGATGGCAGTTATACCCTGTATGTGAACCAGGGAATAAAGAACACCTGGGGCGATATACTGAATAAAGGTTTTACGGCCAATATCAATTTTGAGAACAAGATGCCTGCTGTAAAAATTCATGGCAAAGGGAATATTTTACCCACCAGCGGAAGGCTGGTACTGCCTTTTGAAGCCATCAACTTAAATGCAGTTGATATCAGCATCATTAAGATACTGGAAAATAATGTGCCGCAGTTCTTACAACAAAATGACCTTGCCGGCAATGAAGAATTAAGAAGGGTGGCTAAACCCATCGTTCAAAAAACATTGCGCCTGGATGATGACAAAACACTGGACCTGCATAAACGCCAGCATTTTTCTTTGGACATTGATAAATTCCTTAAGACAGAACAAGGCGCTATTTATCGTGTAACCATTGGCTTTAGGCCGGAGTATTCCTTGTTCCAGTCTGCCGACACTTCAAAAAAGTCGGGTAGCGGTAATGAAGAAGTAAGCGATGAAGGATATGACAGTAACAATTCAAGCGGGGTAGATGATGATGATGCGTTCTGGGAAAGGTATGATACCTATTATCCTTATGGCTATAATTGGGAAAGGCGTGATGATCCCGAAAGTAAATCCTATTATAACAAAGACCGCTGGGCTACGAGGAATATCCTGGCCAGCAATATCGGGCTTACCGCCAAACGTGGCAATGATAACAGTGTAATGGTAGCCGTTAGTAATATCCTCACCACCGAGCCCATGAGCGGTGTGGAACTGGAGATAATGGATTACCAGCAGTCCATCATCAGTAAAACAAGCAGCGGTAGTGATGGTTTTGCCACACTTGATGTAAAACGTAAACCTTATTTGCTCATCGCCAAAAAAGGAAATGAAAGAGGTTATTTAAAACTGGATGATGGAAGTTCACTCGCTCTTAGCCGTTTTGATGTAAGTGGTGAAGAAGTGAAGAACGGCATCAAGGGATTCATCTTTGGTGAACGTGGTGTATGGCGCCCGGGCGATACCATGTACCTGAATTTTATTGTGGAAGATAAAGAGGGTAAACTACCCAGCGATCATCCTGTCGAATTCAGCCTGTACACCCCTACCGGGCAATTGTATAAGCATACTGTGCAAAATGATGCATCCGATGGATTTTATTTATTCAAAACAAATACAGATGCTTCATCACCCACCGGAAACTGGCTGGCCAAAGTGAAAGTAGGTGGTGCAATATTTGAAAAAAGGATCAAGGTAGAAACGGTTATGCCTAACCGCTTAAAGATAAATGTGGATTTTGGCAAGGATGCCATGCTGGGCGTTGGCAGTACATCCACCGGCACCATTAATGCCAGGTGGTTATTTGGTGCAGATGGAAAAAATTTAAAGGCAAAGATCGATGCATCGCTTTATGCCAAAACAACTTCATTTCCAAAATTCACAGGATTTGATTTCGATAATCCTACGGGTAATTACTCCACCCAAAGCAAAACCATTTATGATGGTACCCTTGATGCAACCGGTAATGCCGCATTGAAAACAAATTTCCAAATTGACGAAGCAGCTCCAGGCATGTTAAATGCCAACCTCGTGGTAAAAGTTTTTGAACCGGGCGGAACTTTCAGTATTGATAACATGACCATCCCCTATAGCCCTTACGCAAGCTATGTGGGAATAAAATTACCCAATGGCGAAAAGCCATTTGATTATTTACTGGCCGGAAAAAACCATACTACACAAATTGTAAATGTTGACAGCCGTGGCAATCTCATTGCGGGCAACAATGATGTGGAAGTACAGTTCTACCGCATTCAATGGCGCTGGTGGTGGGATAATAATGGTGACAACCTCAGCAACTTTACACAAAATGAATACAATAAACTGCTGAAAAAAGAAACCGTACACCTTACTAACGGAAGGGGGCAATGGCAGTTTGGTACATCAGCTAATGAATGGGGCCGTTACCTCATCCTCGTGAAAGACCTTAAAAGCGGCCATACCGCTGGTTCTACTCTATACATTGATGAGCCCGGCTGGCAAAGCAGGGAAGGCAATGACGACCAGACGGCGGCAGCGATGCTGTCTTTCACTTCCAACAAGGAAAAATACAATGTGGGTGATGAAGTGTCTCTGACCATTCCAAGCAGTAAGGGAGGAAGAGTGCTGGTGAGCCTGGAAAGTGGCAGTAAAGTGATCAAGTCTTTCTGGCAGGAAACCGTACAGGGTCAAACCCTCGTTAAATTTAAAGCAGAAGCCGCTATGGCACCGAATGTTTATGCAACGGTAAGCCTGTTACAACCGCATGCACAAACCATCAACGATCTTCCCATAAGGATGTATGGTTCTATCCCGATTTTTGTAGAAGATAAAAATACCCTACTCCATCCCGTTATTAATATTCCCAATAGTATTCGTCCCGAACAAACGGTTTCTTTTACAGTAAATGAACAGGAAGGAAAGGAAATGACCTATTGTGTTGCTATCGTGGATGAAGGTTTACTGGACCTCACAAGATTTAAAACACCCGATCCCCATGATGCATTTTATGCAAGGGAAGCATTAGGTGTAAAAAGTTTTGACATGTACGATTATGTGATCGGTGCATGGGGCGGCGACCTGGAACGCATCTTAACCATCGGTGGTGATATTGATGCGGGGCCGGTAAAACAAAAAACTGCCAATCGTTTTAAACCTGTCGTAAAATACCTTGGTCCATTTCATCTTAACCGTGGCCAAACACAAACACAGTCATTTACTTTACCCTCATATATCGGTTCGGTAAGGGCAATGGTAGTAGCTGCACATAGCAGCAGTTATGGCTTTGCAGAAAAAACAGTGGCAGTGAAAAAACCATTGATGCTGTTGGCAACAATGCCAAGGGTGCTTGGTCCGGGTGAAACGATCAAATTACCTGTTACGGTTTTTGCCATGGAAAATAATATCAGGAACGTAAATGTTTCATTGCAATCAAATCCATTCCTGGAAGTGGTTGGAAGCAGTGCACAGGCTGTTAGTTTTTCCCAAACAGGAGAACAGATGGTTTATTTTGATGTTAGGGTAAAACCAAATATTGGTATCGGTAAAGTAAAACTATCGGCGGCATCGGGTGGCGAAAAAGCCGATTACGAAATAGAGTTGGATATAAGAAACCCAAATCCGCCGGTTACCAGTGTAACTGAAATTATATTGACGCCAGGGCAACAATGGAAAACAACAGCATCACCCATCGGCGTAGCTGCAACAAGCACAGCAACGGTGGAAATTTCCAGTGTACCGTCCATGAACCTGCAGAAACGTTTAAATTATCTGATTGAATACCCACACGGCTGTATTGAACAAACCACTTCTGCTGTATTCCCGCAACTGGTATTGAATCAACTGACCGACCTGGATGATTATAAAAAAGCGCAGGTAGATAAAAATGTAAAAGCAGGCATTTCAAAACTGCAGAATTTCCAGCGCCCTGATGGCGGCTTCAGTTACTGGCCCGGCGGCAATGAAAGCGACGAATGGGGTACCAGTTATGGTGGCCACTTTTTAGTAGAAGCGCAAAACAGCGGTTATTTTGTGAGCGAATACATGATACAGCAGTGGAAAAATTACCAGCGTGGCAAAGCCAACAGTTGGGTTCCTTCCACCACTAATTTTTATGGTGGCGACCTTACACAATCTTATCGCCTTTATACGTTGGCGTTAGCAAAGGCCCCCGAACTGGGGGCAATGAACCGGCTAAAAGAATTTAAATATTTATCTGCGGAAGCAAAATGGCGTTTGGCTGCAGCTTATAAATTAGCCGGGCAGGACAATACGGCACTGGATCTCATCAGTGGCCTGCCTACAAGTTTCGATGCAAGGCCCAACCCCGGAATGACATTTGGCTCCGACCTGCGTGACCAGGCCATGGTGTTAGAAACATTAACCATACTCGGCAGAAAAGCGAAAGCTGCAGAATTGCTGCCAACCATTGCGGCAAAACTATCGCAGGATTACTGGTACAGTACACAAACAACAGCTTATGCATTGATCGCTATCGCAAAATACTGCGGCAAAAATCCGTCCGGCGCCAAGATACTGGCTGCGGGAACAATTGACGGAAAAGCTGTGGACATCAATTCTGCTTCCTATATCCGGCAAGTGCCGATATTTTTTAAGAACGGAAGCAGCGGTATTGCGCTCACCAACAAAGGAAGTAATACACTCTATGTTCGCCTCGTAACACAGGGCCAGCCATTGAGTGGTGATAGTTTAAAGGTGAATAACAATCCTGCTGTATTGAATATGAGTGTGAGTTATGTAACACAGGATGGAAAACCTATCGACGTCAGCAACCTTACACAGGGAACAGATTTTGTGGCCAAAGTGATAATAAAAAACCCGGGTAAACGTGGTTACTATACACAGATAGCTTTGTCGCAGGTATTCCCAAGTGGTTGGGAGATATTGAATGCACGTATGCTTGGCGGTGAGGGGGCGTTTAAATCTTCTTCCTCCACTTACCAGGATATCCGTGACGACAGGGTGTACACCTATTTTAATGTAAGCCCCAATGAAACGCTTACCTATTATGTACAGCTGAATGCGTCTTACCTTGGCCGTTACTTTTTACCGGGTACTTATTGCGAAGCGATGTATGATAACAGTATCACCGCAGGGGTAAATGGAAAGTGGGTGCAGGTGATGAACCAATAATTTTTGTAACCACTAAGTCGCCGGCACACAAAGATGCATGAAGTGTTTCTACGTGTACTGGTGGCTTAGTGGTTTTTAATTTAATACCTTGGAAATTTTATTCTCCAACATATCGTACAGGTTAAAGAATTTACGCACCGGGACAAAGATAAAACTGGTGGTGCTACTGGGGTTATTGCTATGGTTTTGGCTTTCCCTGCCCAAAAAATTATTCAATTTACCTGCCAGTTATGTGATTGAAGATGCCAGCGGCAATTTATTAAATGCAACCATCGCACCAGACGGGCAATGGCGTTTCCCTTACAACAAAAATGTGCCGCAAAAATTCATTGACTGCATTACCACGTATGAGGATAAACGCTTTTTTAAACATCCGGGCGTAGATCCCATTGCTATTGGCAGGGCAATAATGAAAGATGTAAAGAACCGGGAAGCTGCACAGGGAGGCAGTACCCTTACCATGCAGGTGATCCGGCTTTCAAAAAAAGATGATAAGCGCAGCATCTGGAATAAATTAAAGGAAAGCATACTGGCAGTAAGGTTGGAATGTTCTTACTCCAAAAAAGAGATCCTGGCCTTATATGCCAGTAATGCCCCATTTGGCAGTAATGTAGTTGGCCTTGATGCGGCGGCATGGCGTTACTATGGGCGCGGGCCCGACAAATTAAGTTGGGGAGAAATGGCAGCATTGGCCGTACTGCCTAATTCGCCGGCACTTGTTCATCCGGGGAAGAACAGGGACATATTATTGAAAAAAAGAAATACCCTGCTCGATAAATTACTCGACGCAGGAAAAATTGATAAAAGCAGTTGCGAACTTGCCAAATTGGAACCCTTACCCGGGGCGCCTTTGCCTTTACCACAGGAGGCTTCGCATTTGTTACAGCGTTTCATCAAAGACAATAAAAACTTAAAAGAAAGTCCAAGGATCAAAACAACACTTGATGGTAACCTGCAAAGAAATGTTTCCCGGATAATCCAACAGCACCAATCTGTTTTAAAAGGTAACGGCATCAATAACGCTTGTGCGTTGGTGTTAGATGTGGAGACCGGCAATACGTTGGCTTATGTTGGCAATATTGCCGATCCTACCAATAAGGAAATGGAAAGTGATGTAGATGTTATTGCTGCACCCCGCAGTCCGGGCAGTGCATTGAAACCGATATTATATGCATCAATGCTGAGCGATGGATTGATACTGCCCAATTCCATCATTCCCGATATCCCCACACAGATCGGCAGTTATGCGCCAAAGAATTTCGACCTCGGCTATGACGGGGCTGTACCGGCTAACCGGGCATTGGCACGAAGCTTAAATATCCCCGCTGTAAAATTATTGCAGCAATACAAGTACCAGCGCTTTTATGAAACCCTGCAGCAATCCGGTATCACAACACTTAACCGTACCGCTGATACGTATGGTTTAAGTTTGATCCTTGGCGGTTGCGAAGTTACCATGTGGGACCTTGCCGGCGTCTATGCGTCAATGTCACGTACGTTGAACCATCAAAATGCCAATCATGGAAAGATGGACCCGAATGATTTTCATCCCCCCAATTATATCAGTAACCCTTCAGCCATTAAACCGTTAAGCCCTTCAATGCCGCCGCTTGATGCTACTTCCATCTGGTTCACCTTCCAGGCCATGCAGGAAGTGATGCGCCCCGGGGAAGAAGGTTTATGGCAGCAGTTTTCCTCTTCACAAAAAATTGCCTGGAAAACCGGTACCAGTTTTGGTTTTCGTGATGGATGGGCGATTGGCGTTACACCCAAAAATGTGGTGGCAGTATGGGTAGGCAATACAGATGGCGAAGGAAGGCCGGGGTTGATCGGCGTACAAACTGCAGCACCGATACTCTTTGATATTTTTCGTTTGCTGGCCAATACCAACTGGTGGCCGAAGCCTTCTTATAATTTTTCTTATGTTCCCGTATGCAGGCAAAGTGGTTACCGGGCCAATATCGATTGCCCGGATGTAGATACTTTATTCATGCCGCCCAATGGAACCAAAGTGCCATTATGCCCTTACCATAAAATAATCCACCTGGATGCAACCGGACAGTACCGGGTAAACGAAGAATGCGAAAGCCCTTCTTCAATGCAACACAAGAGCTGGTTCATTTTAACGCCTGCCATGGAATTTTATTACAAACAACGCAATGCAGATTATAAGACATTGCCCCCATTTAAACCCGGGTGCAGCTTTGCAGAAACCGGGAAAGTGATGGAGATCATTTACCCGCAAGCTGATGCAAAGATCTATGTACCTCTTGAACTAACCGGCGAAAAAGGGAAAACGGTTTTTACGGCTGCCCATCGCCGGGCCGGTGCAAAAATATTCTGGAGCCTCGACGATGAATTTGTTGGTACAACACAAAATTTTCACCAGATAGCCATCAACCCTTCTCCGGGAAAACACATCATCACTTTGGTAGACGAAAACGGTATCAGTATAAGCAGGCAATTTGAGATACTGGCAAAAGAAAAGAACTGATGACATCTTGATATTGGCTTTATAAACCTGGATGTTACCGTATTAAAATTCTTCATACTTTTAACTATACCAATTATCTAAAATTATTTTGATATGCCGATAAGAATGGAAGACGATCCGCAGGATCAGCAGGATTTTAATGACACCAATAACCCTGGTGGCGGAAGTGGCGCAGGTGGTGGTGGCGGGCTACTGAGTTTTTTACCCCTGCTGCTGGGTTTATTCAGTGGCGGAGGTGGCGGTAAAAAATTATTACTGTTACTACTGGTAGCAGCGGGTGCAGGTTATTTTTTCTTTTTAAGGAAGGGTTCTGCAGGGACCGATGTAGTGAAAAATCTTTTCTCGCAAAGCGGTTATAATTTCAGTCCCGAACAATTTAAAAAAGCAAATGTGTATGAAGGGCTGGAAGCGGACAATACAAAAAATCCCTTACCCGAAGCCGTTTCCTTATTGCGTTTTGCACCTGATCGCAAGAACCAGGGGCACCAGGGATCCTGTGTGGCCTGGAGCAGCGTGTATGCAGCAAGATCCATCATTGAAGCCGCATCTACCGGGCAAAATGGTAACAACACCGCATTCAGCCCATCCTTTGTTTATAACCAAATTGGCTTGGAAGGCTGCGAAGGTTCTTATATACAGAATGCGATGGAATTCATGACAAACAAAGGTGCAGTGCCTTTCAATAGTTTCCCCTACGATGACCAGGATTGCAGCAGGCAGCCCAATTCATCACAATGGAACGAGGCATCGCAATACCGCATGCATGGTTTTACACGCCTTACGGAAACAGATGATGTTAACGGCATCAATATCCGTGCAGTAAAAGAACATTTATCGAAGGATGCGCCGGTAGTGATCGGTATGATGGTGGGCGGCACTTTCATGCAGGACATGATGGGAAAAGAGTTGTGGACACCCAGCAGTGAAGACCGCAGCCAGGCTGGGTTTGGCGGGCATGCCATGTGTGTGATCGGTTATGACGACCGCAAACAGGCTTTCCAGCTCATGAACAGCTGGGGACCCGAATGGGGAAGTAACGGTGTGGCATGGGTGCGGTATGCCGATTTTAAAGAATTTGTCCGGGAAGCTTATGGTATCGATCCTCTGCCAAAACGCGGTACTGCTTTGAATGTCGGTTTTGAATGTACCATCGGCCTGGTAAAAAATGACAACAAACAATATATCCCGCTTAAAATAAAAGGTGGTAATGTTTTTGAAACGGTGAGCACCGTTGCACCGCACACCAAATTTAAAATGGAGATAAAGAATTCCACCGAATGTAATATTTATATTTTCGGGCAGGAGACTGACGGTAGCAGCTATACGCTGTTCCCTTATCCCGATAAGACGGATGGCAGCAAAACCGCCTTCGCCCCTTATTGCGGAATTACGGGCTACCGGTTGTTTCCGCGTGGGAAAAGTTTAGTACCGGACAGCATTGGCCATAAAGATGTTTTTGCCGTTGTTGTTACCAAACAACCTATTGACTGGTATGCCACCAATACTGCCATTTCAAAAAGCGGCGCAGGTGACTATGGTGCAAAAGTGATGGAAGCTTTACATGGCAGCGCCATTACCAATGTACGTTATGCAACAGGCAATGGCGGCACCATTAATTTTAAAGCAGATAACGGTCAGCAAAATGCCGTACTTTGTGTTGTGGAAGTGGATAAATGATGTGCGGATGTGCGGGTGGGCAGATGAACCATAAATTATAAACTCATTATTAATTATTAAATGAAAAGGATTTTCTTATTAGCGATCACATTGTTTTCATTGACCGCATATGCGCAGGAAACAAAATTGTATAATCCTGCTGCTGATGCGGAAAAAGATATTGCTGCCGCTGTTAAAAAAGCTAAAGCAGAAAATAAATATGTGTTGCTGCAGGGCGGTGGTAACTGGTGCAGCTGGTGCATTGAATTTGCCCGTTTTTGTAAAGCAGATCCGGCAATCGATTCTGTAATGAAATCGGCATTTGTGTGGTATCACCTGAACTGGAGCAAGGAAAACGAGAACAAAAAAACATTTGCCAAATATGGTTACCCGCAGCGTTTTGGTTATCCGGTATTCATCATCCTGAATGGCAGGGGTGAGCGCATCAACACACAAAACAGCGAATACCTGGAAGATGGCAGAAAAAGTTATAATGCCGAAAAAGTAAAAGCCTTTTTGGAAATGTGGTCGCCCAGGGCATTGAACCCGAAGATGTATGGTGACCAATAAACTGCCTTATGAACGAGAACATTCAGCAATTTCTTCGAACAATAAATAATCCTTTCAAATCGAGGATGTTTTTGTTGACCAAATTACCCGCTGCATTTTTTTGCGGAGTAAGGGTATTGCTTGCAGATGAAAAAAAATGTGTTGTTACTGTACCTTACCGTTGGTTCACCAAAAACCCTTTCCGCAGCACTTATTTTGCCTGCCTCAGCATGGCTGCCGAAATGAGTACAGGTGTGCTGTCGATGATGCAGCTTTATAAACGCAACCCGGCCGTAAGCATGCTGGTAACAAGGGTGCAGGGCGATTTTATAAAAAAAGCAGTTGGCCGCACCAGTTTTACCTGTGAAGATGGGCAATTGATCAGGCAAACCATTGAAGACGCGGTTTTCAGCGGTGAGGGAAAGATCGTTACGGCAAGATCATCGGGAAGAAATGCCGCCGGGGAAATTGTAGCCCATTTTGATATTACCTGGAGCTTTAAACCAAAAACCAATCCCCTTTAATATAAACCTACTCTACTTCAATTTTTGTAAATTGCATCTCCTTATTTCCGGGTAGTACAAAAATATCTATTAACTATATTACCAGCGGAAAGGGAAAGTTCAATAAAGTTGTGATCGTACAAGAGCCTGCCTGCCGGTAGGCGGGGGCGACGCAACGATGCTTAATAGTAGTACAAGGCCCGGACCAAAAAATTTCCGGCAGTTAAGCATTCACCATTAACGGATAACTATGTCAAAAGACTTACGCAAACAACAGGCATTAGAATACCATTCCAAAGGAAGGCCGGGCAAGATTGAAGTAGTGCCTACCAAGGAAGCCAAAACACAGAGAGACCTTTCTTTGGCTTATTCGCCGGGAGTTGCGGCACCCTGTTTGGAAATAGCCGCCAATCCGGAAGACGTTTATAAATATACCGCCAAAGGAAATTTAGTAGGCGTAATCAGTAATGGCACTGCTGTATTGGGGCTGGGCAATATTGGCCCCGAAGCCAGTAAACCGGTGATGGAAGGAAAGGGCGTGTTATTCAAAATATTCGCCGACATCGACGTTTTTGATATTGAAATCAATGAAACTGATCCCGAAAAATTTGTTCAGATCGTACAGGCGCTGGAGCCAACATTTGGCGGCATCAATTTAGAAGATATAAAATCTCCCGAGTGTTTTTATATCGAGCAGGAACTGAAGAAGCGTTGCAAGATCCCGATCATGCATGATGACCAGCATGGTACGGCTATCATCAGTGCCGCAGGATTATTGAATGCACTGGAGATACAAAAAAAGAAAATTGAAAAAGTAAAATTTGTAGTGAATGGTGCAGGAGCAGCTGCCATGGCTTGTATGCAGTTGTATGAATCGCTTGGCGCCAAGCACAGCAATTTTATGGTGTTCGACCGCAAAGGCATTTTATACAAAGGCCGCGAAGGCGTGGAAGATCTCAAGTTAAAATTTTGTGTGGATGCCAAATACAAGGATTACGACCTGGCGAAAGCTTTTAAAGACGCTGATGTATTCATTGGTTTAAGTGCGGGCAATACCGTTACACCGGAGATGGTGAAATCGATGGCCAGGAACCCGATCGTTTTTGCGATGGCCAATCCCGATCCCGAAATCCCGTATGATGTGGCCCTGGCAACACGTAAAGATATCATTATGGCTACCGGCCGCAGCGATTATCCCAACCAGGTAAATAATGTTTTGGGCTTCCCTTATATTTTCCGCGGGGCACTGGATGTAAGGTCCACCCAAATTAATGAAGCCATGAAACTGGCTGCTGTAAAGGCTTTGGCCGAACTCACCAAAACAGCTGTGCCCGATATTGTGAACCTGGCGTATAATGAAAAGAATATTTCCTTTGGCCCTTCGTACATTATTCCAAAGCCGCTCGATCCGCGTTTACTCGCCACCGTTGCACCCGCTGTGGCAAAAGCTGCAATGGAAAGTGGCGTTGCCAAATACCCGATAACGGATTGGGAAGAATATGTATTAGGATTGAATAAACGCCTGGGGCTTGATAACCAGTTGAGCCGTGTGATAGGCAACAAGGCACGCAAAGATCCAAAGCGGGTAGTATTTGCAGATGCAGAAAATTTAAAGATCATTAAAGTTGCACAGCTGGCGCAGGAAGAAGGTATTGCTTATCCCATATTGCTGGGTGATGAAACAAGGATCAGGAAAATTGCAAGCGACAATGGCATCGATCTTGACGGAATGCCCATCGTTAATCCGAAGGATGAAAAGAACGAAGAACTGAGGAAACAATTTGGTGAATTATTTTTTGAAAAAAGGCACCGCAAGGGCGTAAATAAATACGAAGCGCATAAAGCCATGAAAGACCGCAACCATTTTGGTTGTATGCTGGTGGAGAACGGTGAAGCCGATTGTATGATCAGTGGATTGAGCAGGAATTATCCTGATACGATCCGTCCTGCCATACAGATAATCGGGACTGAGGAGGGCGTTAAAAAAATTGCAGGCATGTACATCATGTTCACCAAACGCGGCCCGCTTTTTTTGGCAGATACTACAGTCAACTTCAATCCAACTGCAGAAGAGCTGGCAGAGATCACTTTGCTGGTGGCAAAAGAAGTGCGGCAATTCAATATCAAGCCACGTATCGCCATGCTCTCTTATTCCAACTTTGGCAGCAGCGATTCGCCGGAAGCGAACCTGGTACGCAAGGCAAGGGAAATTGTAAAAGCAAAAGACCCTACGCTTACCTGTGATGGTGATGTGCAGGGCATCCTGGCATTCAATAAAGAAATTTTAAGAGAGAATTATCCATTTACAGAATTGCTCGAAGGTGAAGTGAATACCCTTATTTTCCCAAATCTTGCTGCCGGCAATATTGCCTATAATTTATTGCAGGAAGTAGGTGGTTCCGATTCTATCGGCCCTATTTTATTAGGATTGAAGAAGCCTGTACACGTGCTGCAATTGGGAAGCTCTATCCGTTCTATCCTCAACATGGTGATGATCGCCGTGGTGGATGCGCAGATGAAATGCAAAACCAATACGCAGGAAGAGATCAAGAAGAGTAAATGGTGGAAAAGATTTAAAAAAGTATCACACGATATTTGATAGGTTGCCATTTATTATTCAGGTCCTTAAAAGAAAGGGATCCTTTGTAAACAGCGATAACTATCAATGGTAACCGGTAAATAGTAAACAAAGACAACGATGAGTTTTTTCACCCATTTCGGCCGTTATCTTTTAATGCTCAAGGGCATGGTGACCAGGCCTGAGAACATGCGGATGTACTGGAAGGAATTTGTGCACCAGTGCGTGGAAATAGGCATTGGTTCATTGGGCATCGTGGTGATCATCTCTGTTTTTATGGGTGCGGTAAGTGCGGTGCAAACGGCTTACCAATTGGTAAGCCCGCTTATCTCCAGATCAACCATCGCACAGATAGTACGCGACACCGTTATATTGGAATTTGCACCCACTGTGGTTTGTATCGTACTGGCCGGTGTGGTTGGCAGCAAGATCGCCAGCGAACTGGGTAATATGCGGGTTAGCGAGCAGATAGACGCATTGGAGATCATGGGCATCAATACCAAAGCCTACCTGGTAATGCCCAAGATTGCTGCAACACTCGTTACTGTTCCCATGTTGGTTGTTTTATCAATGGCATTGGGCATTTGGGGAGGGCGCCTTGCCGGTTCCTTATCACATATTTTATCAACCGACACGTATGACAAGGGCTTACTGGAAAATTTTGTGCCCTATAATGTAACATTTGCACTGGCGAAGGCTTACACTTTTGCATTTATCATCAGTAGCATACCTGCCTACTATGGTTATTATGTAAAAGGAGGTGCACTGGAGATAGGCCGCAGCAGTACCAGCAGCGTGGTGGTAAGTTGTATCATGATATTGTTTGCAGATTATATTTTAGCAGCATTGCTGCTTTAAGGCATAGCTTATGATCGAATTCAAGAACATAAAAAAAAGCTTCGGTGATAAAATAGTACTGAATGATGTGAGCCATGTCATGCAAACAGGTATGGCCAACCTCATCATTGGCACCAGTGGCAGTGGTAAGACCGTTCTCCAAAAATGCCTGGTCGGTTTATTTGAACCTGATAAAGGCGAGATCAGTTATGACGGCCGCAGTTTTACAGAAATGAATGATGAGGAAAGAAAAGAATTGCGCCAGCAGATAGGGATGCTGTTCCAGGGCTCGGCCTTGTTTGACAGCATGACCGTTGAACAGAATATCATGTTCCCCCTGGACATGTTCACAAAAAAAAATTTTAATGATAAACTGAAACGGGTAAACGAAGTTTTGGAAAGGGTGAATTTAAAAGAGGTGAATAAAAAATACCCGGCTGAATTAAGCGGGGGGATGAAAAAAAGAGTAGGTATCGCCAGGGCGATCGTACTCAATCCAAAATATCTTTTTTGCGACGAACCTAATTCGGGTCTTGACCCGCAAACCTCCATGGTAATTGATAAACTTATCCTTGATATCACCAGGGAATTCAACATGACCACCGTTATCAATACCCACGATATGAATAGCGTAATGGAAATTGGGGAGAACATCCTGTATATGTACGATGGAAAAAAAGAGTGGAGCGGAAACAATAAAGAGATCATTTTTTCCAAAAATCAACGCTTGAACAGCTTCATTTTTGCATCCGAATTTTTACAGGATGCCAAGGATATGCGTATGCTGGAAGCCAAAGGAAAAATTTCAGACGACCGGGATATGGACGAATTGTTGAAATAATGTGTGGATGTGCAGATGTGCGGATGTGCAGATGTGCAGATGTGCGGATATGTAGATTAATTAATCCCTAAATACCCTACTATGAGCTATTCAGATAACCTGATCGTTAATCTCTCTTTTCAATTTTCCCTAAGCACAATTGAATACACAGAACTCCTTGAAAAAGACAGAAAGTATAATTTAGCTAACCAATTATTTAGAAGTGGTACTTCTATCGGTGCAAATGTAAGAGAAGCACAAGGGGCTGAAAGCAAGGCTGACTTTAGGCATAAAATAAAAATCGCTTATAAAGAAGCTGAAGAAACAAAGTACTGGTTGGCATTATGTGCAGCGGCAAAGTCCTACACATCCCCACCCGATGAATTATTTCTGACCATCGAGTCAATATTAAAAATTCTGGGTAAAATAATAAGCTCTTCAAGTAAATAGCTACCCCATTTACACATTTACATATCTGCACCTCTACACATCTACATATGTGCATTTTCCTTATTTTTGCCACAAATCTTAATTATTAATTCTTAATTACACTAATGTCAGTTCTCGTTAATAAAAATTCTAAAGTGATTGTACAGGGTTTCACCGGTACAGAAGGCAGTTTTCATGCCACCCAGATGATCGAATATGGTACACAGTTAGTAGGTGGGGTTACACCCGGTAAGGGCGGTACCACGCATTTGGAAAAGCCGGTATTCAATACCGTTGCCGATGCAGTTAAAAGTACCGGCGCTGATGTGAGCATCATTTTTGTACCACCGGCTTTTGCCGCTGATGCCATTATGGAAGCAGCAGATGCAGGAATTGGCCTGGTGGTTTGCATCACCGAAGGTATCCCTGTACAGGATATGGTGAAAGTGAAAAATTATTTGCAAACTACACACACCAGGCTGGTAGGCCCCAATTGCCCCGGCGTTATTACTGCAGACGAATGTAAAGTGGGCATCATGCCCGGGTTCATTTTTAAAAAAGGGAGGATCGGCATTGTTTCCAAAAGTGGAACACTCACTTATGAAGCTGCCGACCAGGTTGCAAAAGCCGGTCTTGGTATTTCTACTGCCATTGGCATTGGAGGCGACCCGATCATCGGCACTACAACCAAAGAAGCCGTTGAATTATTCATGAATGATGCAGATACAGACGCTATTGTAATGATCGGTGAAATTGGCGGCGGTATGGAAGCCGAAGCGGCAAATTATATTAAATCTACCGGGAATAAAAAACCCGTAGTTGGTTTTATTGCAGGCCAAACAGCCCCTCCCGGGCGACGCATGGGCCATGCAGGCGCTATCGTTGGCGGTGCCGATGATACTGCTGCTGCAAAAATGAAAATCATGACTGCCTGCGGTATCCATGTGGTGGCATCTCCTGCCGATATCGGGAAAACGATGGCGGAAGTTTTAAAAAAATAATAGTGTAAAATAAATTTAATGCAAACCCTCGTTGGGGGTTTTATTTTTGCCTTCGGGTCTTTGGCAAAAAATATCATAAATAAAAAAGGCCGGGGCCCACGCCCCAAACCTTAAAGTATAGCCACAAAATCCAAATCTATTTATACGCCTGTATATATCGCATCAGCTCATCCTTACTGCTGCTGAAAGTAAAAGCGTCAGTAAGTAAAAAGTAAGAGCCCTTATCGACCGTATATTTATAAGCATACTTTGCGATCTCCAGTTTGCTGTTTTCAAAACTGAATTGCTGGATAATTTCTTTCACCTGGGCTGAAGTGAAATAATTTGCAGATATAACCTGCTTTGCAATGCTTTGCCTTGTAGCATCAAAACTTTCATTTTTCAGGACCTGTTTAAACTGATCGAAAGCGCTCCCATCCATCGACCGGTTGTTATAGCCACCACCACCGTTATCCCGGTTATTATTGTTATTATCACCCCAGTCGTCGTTATCGTCATAATAACTGGTACTTATCGGTTGCTCGTCTGTAAAAACCTTACCAAAGCGGTTAATAAGGATATCGAAATGGTATTGTGGTTTAAGGTATACATTGCCGTTATAAACCAGCTGGTAATTATTCATTACATTAACCCCGAATACACGGTTATCATTTCTGCTATTTTTTAATTGAAAAATCTTAATGGTATGATAGCCCTCATTGAGGTTACTGATCATTACTTCATTGTTATTGGCCTTGTATTTATTACCATCAACCATTACCCGGATATTTGCATTCCCGGTAGAGAAAACACTCAGTCTGGATGGTCCGTTATAAGCAAGTAAGCTTAAAGACAAGGTCATTACTGTTAAAAGTGTAAATGTTTTTTTCATAAAATGTTCTCCTTTGTATTACCTTTTTCAAATGCTGTGCCGCATGCCAAAACAAATACTTAATAAAAAGTTAAAGAAAAAAATGACAGTCTTTTATGCAAATGCCTTTCTGGTTACATCTAATTACAGGCTTTGGGGCAATGCTATCACTATGCACTGCCGGGAACAAATTGTATCTTGTAATTAAAATGAGTTTATTATGTTGGTAAAGCAATTATTGCTGTGGCTTATACTCGTAATCTACACTTCATTACCCCTTATGGCACAAACAAAAGATAACTATGATAAAAACTGGAAGAAAGTGGACGCCTTTGAAAAAAAAGGGCTCACTAAGAGTGCCTTGCAGGAAGTGATGACCATTTATAACCTGGCAGTAAAAGACAATAATGATGCACAGCAGATCAAGAGTTGTATGTACCAGATCAAGTATCGCAACATGGTAGAAGAAGACAGCCATGAGAACAATATCTTTTTTGTTGACACGCTCATTGAAAAAGCAAAATCGCCATCAAAAAATGTCTTACAAAGCATGCAGGCCGAAATGTTCTGGCAATACCTGCAAAACAACCGCTGGAAATTCAATGACCGTACAAAACTGGCCAACGAAAAAAGTAAAGACATCACTACCTGGAGCATTGATAAATTATATGCTACCATCGCTAAACTATACAAGGCTTCGCTGTTAAATGAATTTTTATTAAAAACAACACGGGTAGATGAATTTGATCCCATCCTTGTTAAAGGAGAAAACACGAGGCAACTCAGGCCAACACTTTATGATTTTCTGGCTCACCGTGCGCTTGATTTTTTTATGAGTGATGAATCTGACCTTACAAAACCTGCCTACCAGTTTAAAATAAAAGACGCCGATGCATTTTCCCCGGCTGCTACTTTTATCAATGCCCCTTTTAAAACCAGGGACACCGGTTCACTGCAACATACTGCTTTGTTACTATTCCAGGATATACTGAAATTTCATCTCGCCGATACCGATCCCGGCGCACTGATAGATGCCGACCTGGTACGGCTGAATTTTGTGAATCAATATGGTGTGTTTGAAAACAAGGAAAAATTATTTGAAGCAGCGCTCAAAAATATAGAAGAAAAATATACAGCCAACCCTGCCATTGCACAGGCCATGTTCCTGAGGGGTTCCATTTATTTAAGGCGTGGACAGGGTTATGCACCGCTTACTAAAACAGCTAACCAGTATGAAATAAAAAGGGCTGCGGATCTTTTTGAAATAGCTTATATCAGGTTTCCAAAATCAGAGGGCGGAATAAATGCAGCAAATGCCATCGGGCAGATCAAACAACCCTCATTGAACCTGGAAACAGAAAAAGTAAATATACCAGGGCAGCCATTCCGTTCGCTGGTAACTTATAAAAATATAAAAACTTTATACTTCCGTGTGATCAAAACTTCAAGGGAAGAAATAAAAAAGCTTGACAGGAGGGATTATGAAAAATTATGGAAAGCATATACCGAAATGAAGCCGGCTAAAAGCTGGAATGTATCCTTGCCCGATCTGCAGGATTATCAGTCGCACTCAGCAGAAATAAAAGTTGATGGTTTAACAAATGGTGTCTACTTCATTCTCGCAAGTATTGATGAGAATTTTTCGCTTACCAAAAATATCATCGCCAAACAGTTGACCTATATCAGCAATATCAGCTATATCCATAATAACAGTAATGAATACTATGTACTCAATCGTGATAATGGGCAACCACTGCCCAATACACAGGTACAGATTTGGGAAACAAAATACAATTATACCACCAGTACCTATGAAGATACCAAGGCAGAAAAATATACTGCAGATAAAAATGGCTTGTTCAGGTTAAAGGAAACAAAGGATTACCGTAATTTTTTATTCCAGTTTAATACTTCCAATGATGAATTATTCGTGGATGAAAGTAATTATTACAGTTATTACAATAGCTATATACCCGAATTAAGGCCACAAACTTTTTTATTTACGGACAGGTCCATTTACCGGCCGGGGCAAACCATTTATTTCAAAGGGATAGTTCTACAAACAGGCCCCAATGCGGCGAAAAGTGCCATACTTCCCAATTTTACTACAAAGATTTTTTTAAGGGATGCCAATAACCAAAAGACTGCAGAACTAAAATTGACCACCAATGATTTTGGCAGTTACAAAGGTTCATTCAAATTACCTGAAGGTTTGCTGAACGGGCAATTCAGTTTACTGGATACAGCCACCAATGCCGTACATAGTTTCAGCGTGGAAGAATACAAGCGTCCCAAATTTTTTGTTGAAGTACAAAAACCAAAAGGTACTTATCGCATAAATGACAGCATTAAAGTTACCGGTACTGCAAAAGCTTATGCAGGGAATAATATCGACGGTGCAAAAGTAAAATACCGTGTGGTACGTAAGATACGTTACCCGGTATGGTGGGGCTATTTCCGCGATAATGTTGGAAGAAATGAAGAAGTTGAAATTACTAACGGTGAAGTCAGTACGGATGCAAAGGGGGAATTTAAAGTAACTTTCAAAGCACTGCCGGACGAAAGCGTCGACAAAAAAAGTCAGCCTGTATTTTATTATGAAGTAAGTGCAGATATCACTGATATCAACGGCGAAACAAGGAGTGGCAATACTTCGGTAGCCGTAGCTTACCAGATGTTGCAACTGAATATCAACCTGTCCGACCGGATGCCTGCAGACAGTTTAAAAGACCTGAGGATAAGCAGTACAAACCTGAATGACCTTTTTGAGAAGGCAGGCGTAACCGTTACTATCAATAAGGTACAATCGCCCGGGAAATTTTTCAGGGAACGTTTTTGGGGTATGCCCGACCAATTCGTCATGAGCAAAGATGAGTACAATGGTTATTTCCCCTATGATATTTATAAGGATGAAGACAAGGTACAAAGTTGGGCATTAGGAGATAAGGTGGCAGATAAAACTGATTCGACGAAAGAAAATGGTCAATGGCCAATGGCCAATAGCCAATTTAGTGCAGGCTGGTATAAAATTGTAGCCACTGCAAAAGACAAATACGGTGAAGAAGTAAAAGCCGAGAGATATATTCAGCTCATCAACCCAGGCGCTGATAAACCGATCAATGAAGCTGTTGCAATTGATGTAAACAAATCTTCTTTTGAACCCGGTGATAAGGTCAGCTACACTATTAAAACAGGTTTCACCAATATCTGGCTCATCCAGTCACTTACTAAAATTGATAAATCCGGTGCTATATCCTATCAGCCTGTATCAGCCGTACAACCCTACCACAATGAAATTGCAGTAAATGAAAGTGACCGCGGGGGCATGGCAATGAGTTATGTATTTGTACAGCATAACCGGGTGTATAAAGGATATGAAAGTTTTAGCATTCCCTGGAGCAACAAACAATTAAATATCAGTTACGAAACTTTCCGTGACAAATTATTACCCGGCACCGAAGAAAAATGGAAAGTGAAGATCAGTGGCAATAAAGGAGAAAAAGTTGCTGCCGAAATATTGGCAGGAATGTATGATGCAAGTCTTGACCAGTTTAAACCACATAGCTGGAGCAGCATAAATATTTGGCCGGTTTTATACAATTCGGTCAGCTGGATGGATAATGGGTTTGGCATTATCAATTCCGACGAGTATAATAAAAAAGAATATGAGTATTTAAGCCTTCCTTCAAAAATTTATGACCAGTTGAATAATCCTGGATGGGAATATTATTCAGGTGGTGATTTTTATTGGTCCAATACCAGACCCGTATATGCTTATGATGAAGTAAGGACACTTAGTAAATCCATGCCCTCCCCACCGCCGCCACCTTCTCCAAAAAACATGAAAGAAGAAAAGGTGATGTATAAAAAGTCGGCAAATAACGGGGGAGTTTTGGCAGTAGATACAAACAAGGACGGAATTTTAGACACTGAAGGCAGATCGGATACCACAAAAAAAACAACTAAACCCAATGGTCAGTCACCTGATATTCAGGTGCGCAAAAACTTTAATGAAACCGCTTTCTTTTTTCCTGACCTTAAAACAGATGCAGATGGTAATGTAGAATTTTCTTTTACTATTCCCGAAGCATTGACCAAATGGAAACTGATGACATTGGCACATACCAAAGACCTGGCAAGCATATATGGCGAAAAAATAACGGTAACGCAAAAGTCATTGATGGTACAGTCCAATGCACCACGTTTTATGCGGGAAGGGGACCGCATGGAGTTCAGTTCAAAAATTGTGAACTTAAGCGACAGTGAAGTAAGGGGTACTGCACAACTGGAACTATTAGACGCAGCTACCGATAAGCGGGTGGATAGTTGGTTTAAAAACATATCACCGATACAAAGTTTCACTATTGCAGCAGGGCAAAGTGCCGCAGTGAAATTCCCGATGGAGATACCTTTCAATTTTAATGCTGCGCTGACTTACAGGATAAAAGCCATCACAAATGCGAATAAGAAAGGCGAAACTTTTTCTGACGGGGAGGAAATGGCATTGCCTGTTTTAACCAACCGTACGCTGGTTACAGAATCGCTGCCCATCAACCTGCGCAATCAAACGGTAAAGAATTTTAAGTTTGAAAAATTACTGAACAGCAGTTCCAGCAACAGCATCAGCAATCATGCCCTAACGGTGGAGTATACCAGCAATCCGGCCTGGTATGCCGTACAGGCCTTGCCTTACCTGATGGAATACCCCTACGAATGTGCAGAGCAGACCTTTAACCGTTACTATGCCAATACGCTGGCAACTTATATTACCAGGTCGGCCCCTAAACTAAAAACAATTTTTGAACAGTGGCAGAACCTGGACACTGCTGCCCTGCTAAGTAACCTGCAAAAGAATGAAGAATTAAAATCGGTCCTGCTGCAGGAAACTCCCTGGGTACTGGATGCACAGGATGAAAGCAGGCAAAAGAAAAATATCGCCTTACTGTTTGATATGGTTCGTATGAGTGGGGAGCAGGATAAAGCGCTGAACAAACTCAGGGAAATGCAAAGTTCCAATGGCGGATTTGTTTGGTTCAAGGGCGGCCCCGATGACCGTTATATGACCCAATACATTATCACCGGTATTGGCCATTTAAGAAAATTAAATGCTTTAACCGATGATGGATATAAAAAAGTAAAAGTGATGGTTGATAAAGCCATCCCTTATCTTGATAAAAAAATAAAAGAAGATTATGATGAGCTGATCAGGTACAAAGCTATTTTAAAAAATAATCACCTGGATAATTCCGTGGTCGGATATTTATACATGCGGAGCTTTTTCCTCGAATATAAAATTGCAGATGCATCCACTACAGCGTATAATTATTACCATGGCCAGGCACAAAAATACTGGCTCAGCAACAGCAAGTACATGCAGGCCATGATCGCATTGGCCCTGTACCGCACTAATGATGCACAAACCCCGGTTGCTATTATCAAATCACTCAAAGAAAATTCGATCAGTAAAGAAGAAATGGGCATGTATTGGAAAGAATGGACTACCGGTGGTTATTACTGGTACCAGGCACCGATAGAATCGCAGGCCATGATGATCGAGGCATTTACAGATATTGATAAGAACACCACCACCGTTGATGACCTGAAGACCTGGTTGCTAAAACAAAAACAAACGCAAAACTGGAAGACCACCAAAGCCACCGCTGAAGCCTGTTATGCTTTATTATTAGGAGGAAGCAATTGGTTAGGTGAAGAAAAAGAAGTGACCATCAATTTAGGTAATACTGTTATAAAAAGTACAGATAATGCTACTGAAGCCGGTACCGGTTATTTCAAAAAAAGAATTGAAGGAGATAAGGTAAAACCTGAAATGGGGAATATCAATGTTACCCTAACTGCTTCAACCCATAAACCCTTCAACCCTTCAACCTCTTCGTGGGGAAGCGTTTACTGGCAATACTTTGAAGACCTTGACAAGATCACCCCGGCCGAAACACCTTTAAAGCTTAACAAGAAATTATTCATTGAAAAAAATACGGAGAAAGGCCCGGTACTGGAAGCTTTGGCCGATGGCGCCCAGTTAAAAGTTGGCGATAAAGTAAAAGTGCGTATTGAGTTAAGGGTTGACCGTGATATGGAATACGTACACATGAAAGACATGCGGGCCGCCTGCATGGAACCCACCAATGTGATCAGCCAATACAAATACCAGGGAGGTTTAGGTTATTATGAAAGTACCGGGGATGCCAGTACCAATTTCTTTTTTGGCTGGCTGGGCCGTGGTACTTACGTTTTTGAATACACGATGTTTGTAACAAATGCGGGTAATTTCAGTAACGGCATCACCACCATACAATGCATGTACGCACCGGAGTTTACCAGTCATAGTGAAGGGATAAGAGTGAGTGTGGGAGACTGATTGATCGTAAGCTTTATAAAAGGGGCATCATTGAACAATGATGCCCCTTTTATTTTACCTGCATAACCCGGTTATTTAGTATACAATATTTCCGGGGTGTACATCCTGTGGATATAAGATACCTTCAACAACAAAATTTTCCGGCTTCCAGAAAAAAGCGTTGGAGAAATATTCCGGTGATGTAGGAATTAAAGGATTAGAAAATTACAATTTTTAATGAATATCACTATAATACCGGTTAAAAAAGATACGCACTTTTTATTATCCTCCCTTTTTGGATACCGGCATTGATTTTAGGTAAAATACCTGCCGGTTCAGGGCTGTGCCGCCTCAAAAAATCATTTCATTATCTTTGCCCCTCAATAGCATACTAATATGTACAGAACCCATACCTGTGGCGAATTAAGGTTAAGCAATATTAATACAACAGTTACCCTTGCCGGTTGGGTGCAAACCGTCCGTAAATTCGGCAGCATCACTTTTGTTGACTTGCGGGACAGGTATGGCATCACGCAATTATTATTTTCAGAAAGCCTGAATGCCAGCCTGGAAGCAAATCCGCTGGGAAGGGAATTTGTTTTGCAGGTGAAGGGTACAGTAAATGAACGCAGTAATAAAAATGCCAATATCCCTACAGGCGAGATTGAAATAACAGTGGATGAATTCAGCATTTTAAACAGGTCGGTTACGCCTCCCTTTACGATACAGGATGATACCGATGGTGGTGATGATATCAGAATGAAATACCGCTTCCTTGACCTGAGGAGAAATGCCGTGAAGAAAAATTTAGAATTACGTTACCAGGTAAACCGCTCTGCAAGGAATTATCTCCATGAAAATAATTTCATGGACATTGAAACACCTTTTCTAATTAAAAGTACACCCGAAGGTGCAAGAGATTTTGTGGTGCCTTCAAGAATGAACCCCGGGCAGTTTTATGCGTTGCCCCAGTCGCCCCAGACCTTTAAACAATTATTGATGGTAAGCGGGTATGACCGTTATTACCAGGTAGTAAAATGTTTCAGGGATGAGGACCTGCGTGCCGACCGCCAGCCGGAGTTTACGCAGATAGACTGTGAAATGGCATTTGTAGAGCAGGAAGATATTTTGAATATGTTTGAGGGGTTGATAAAACATATTTTTAAGGATGTAAAAGGGATTGGCTACACTGATATCGTAGAAAGAATGACCTGGGAAGATGCGATGTGGCAATATGGCAATGATAAGCCTGATATCCGTTTCGGCCTGGGTTTATGTAACCTTAAAAAACCGGCTACCGTTTTTACCAATAAAAAAGATAATGCGGCATTGATAGGCGGGGCCGATTTTAAAGTATTCGACGAAGCAGAAACAGTGGTGGCGATAGCTGTTCCGGGTTGCAGCGAATACAGCCGTAAACAGACAGACGAACTAACGGAATGGGTAAAACGCCCGCAGATCGGCATGAAAGGCCTGGTATTCATCAAGTGTAATACCGACGGAACATTTAAAAGCAGCGTAGATAAGTTTTACAGTGAAGAGAAATTAAAAACGATCGCAGAAGCCGCTAATGCAAAAGCCGGCGATCTCATCCTGATCCTGGCAGGTGCAGAGGAAAGAACAAGAAAAGCCATCAGTGATCTGCGTATGTACATGGCCGATAGGCTTGGACTGCGCAAACCAGGTGAATTTAAACTCCTGTGGGTGCTCGACTTTCCCTTGTTTGAATATGATGAAGAAGGAAACCGCTGGGTGGCCCGCCATCACCCGTTCACTTCTCCCAAGCCGGACCATATTGAAGTGATGATCAATAATAACCCGTCAATTGAAGATGCAGCAAAATATTTAGAACATCCCTATGCCAATATCAAGGCCAATGCCTATGACATGGTATTGAATGGTAACGAAATCGGTGGTGGATCTATCCGTATTTATCAAAGAGAGTTACAGGAAAAAATGTTTGCGGCACTTGGCATGAATAAGAAAGAGCAGCAACATAAATTCGGGTTCCTCCTGGGTGCATTTGAATACGGGGCACCGCCACATGGTGGTATCGCTTTTGGGTTCGACAGGCTTTGTGCCATCCTTGGTGGCAGCGAAAGCATCCGTGACTTCATTGCATTCCCAAAAAATAATTCAGGAAGGGATGTGATGCTGGATGCACCATCAGCTATTGATGATAAGCAGTTTGAAGAATTACAGATAAAGCTGGACCTGAAAGAATAGAACACTGACAGCCCGGGCAAACCAAGTGTGAATTGGGTTTAAATTAATTTGTTTTCCTTTAACATATTTTTTCTTAGTTTCTCATTTATATAAAAATTTTCGCATGAAATTTTATCACACTTTACAAGTTTTGTTATTTTCAGCAATCCTTTTTTCCTGCAAAAAAACAGATTCCGGTACCGGCACCGTCACAGTAACAGTAACTGCCCAAACCCTTCTCAATGTTTCGTACGGCTCGGATGCACTCCAAAAAATGGATGTCTATTTACCTGCCGGCAGGAGTACCGTTTCTACCAAGGTAATGATAGTGATACATGGCGGTGCATGGGCAAGTGGCGACAAAAATGATTTTACCTCAGCAGGATGGATCGATACCATCCAAAGAAGGTTTCCCGACTATGCCGTTATCAATATCAATTATCGTTTAGCCGCCCTTCCTGCAACCAATACATTTCCTACGCAGGAGCTGGATACCAAGGCCGCAGTGGATTTTATCTATACTAACCGCAGCACTTATCTAATCAGTGATAAATTTGTATTGCTGGGTACAAGTGCAGGCGGACACCTTGCACTCCTGGAAGCTTATAAATATCATAGTCCTGCTAATATAAAAGCAGTAATTGATTTTTATGGTCCAACCGATATGACGGATATGTATAATAATCCCGGCACCTACCCGGCACTGGCAGTTGCCGCATTGCTGAATGGTACCCCGGCTACAAACCCAACACTTTACCAGCAATCGAGCCCCATCTTTTTTGCCAACGCATCAAGTTGCCCAACCATTATATTACAGGGCGGGTTAGATCCGCTGGTAAACCCAACCACACAATCAGTTGCATTGAAAAATAAATTAACCACCGCAGGTGTCATTAATCAATATGTTTTTTATCCGCTTGGCGGGCATGCAAACTGGGATGCTGCAACAAATACTGATGCTTTTAATAAAGCGCAGGTCTTCCTGGCCGCTAATGTGCATTGATATACTATTACTGGCTTCTATAAAATAATCCTTCCCGTTTTTAGCAATAACGATCATATTTAAAACATGCAATTGAACTGGGTCTATAAAAAATTTGATGAATTAACAGCGGCAGAATTATATGCCATCATACGCCTGCGTAACGAAGTTTTTGTAATAGAGCAAAATTGTATTTACCAGGATGCAGATGATAAGGATTCCCCATCTTTTCACCTTGCCGGCTGGAAGGACAATGACCTTGTAGCTTATTGCCGCATCATGCCACCCGGTATCTCCTATCACGAATGCAGTATCGGCAGGGTAGTAAGTTCGCCAAAATACCGGAAAACAGGAGCCGGCAGGGAATTAATGCAATTGGCTATCTCCAGGGCTTTTACTCAATTTAATACCACTTTAATAAAGATCGGTGCCCAGTTATATTTAAAGGATTTTTATACCTCGCTTGGTTTTACACTAAGCAGTGAATTATACCTGGAAGATGGTATCCCTCATATAGAAATGCTACTCAAAAAATATTGATAAAAATGCAATATTTGCTCCCTGGCGCCGTTTTAGGATAGTTGAAATATGTTTTGTGGTAGCTTTTCAATGATATCCGCAATATAACAGGCCGATCCTGTAAGCAGCAGCAAAATATATTTTTACAACACAATTATCTGCCGAAAGGCAAAATCCGATTCCGATGAAAACACGTTTACGCAACTTTGTTGGTAAAAGTATATTGTTACTGCTCATCTGTACTGCTTTCTTAAGTACTTCATATTCCCAATCATTTTTATTTGGTAAAGGAGATTTTAAAATAGAGACCGGTGTAAACTTCGGTCCCAGTTTTTTCTTAGGCGACCTTGGCGGTAACCGCGGTAAGGGTACCAGCTTTCTGAAAGACCTTAACCTGGGACTTACCAAAATGATGAAGGGTATTTTCTTCACGGTATACCCCAATAAATGGTTAGGCTTAAGGCTCGCAGCTGATTATACTTACCTTGAAGGGCGTGATGATATCATTAAAACAACAGGTATTGATGAACTCTGGCGCAAGCAACGTAATCTTGATTTTAAAACAGATGTATGGGAAGTATATGGTTGTGTTGAACTCTTTCCTTCGATGTTCTTTAACAGGCAAAGCGAATTTGAACCAAGGCTGAGGCCCTATGGTTTATTAGGGCTTGGTATATTCCATTTTAATCCACAAGGTTCCATCACAAATTCCAATGGGAGTAAATCCTGGTATTATCTTCAGCCTTTACGTACCGAGGGAGAAGGAATGCCCGAATATCCTTACAGCAAGCCATACAAATTAACGCAGCTGAACATCCCGATGGGAGGAGGTATAAAATACTATGTATCGGAGAGATTCAATTTCAGCATGGAGATATTATACAGGAAAACATTTACAGATTATATTGATGATGTGAGCAAGGTTTATATTGATCCCAAAAATTTTGTAAAATATTTATCGGCACAAAATGCGGCGATTGCCACTAAGATATCCGATAAATTTTTACCCATCATCTTTCCCGGAATGTCGAGATATCCTGCCGGCACACAAAGAGGCGATAAAAAAAATGGTGATACTTATTTTTCAGCTATTGCCAAGATCGGTATCAGGCTAGGGCCATTGCAGGGAAGCATTCAAACAAGACAAACAAGATGCCCATCGGTTTATTAAAATAATACAGATGAACAATAATTTACCAATAGATCCACTGGCCTGCAAAGCAGCCGTGATATTGATAACCTGCCTGCTGCTGGTATTGCATTATACCAGCTAGGCCATTAAAACTTATTAAGTGTAAAGAGATACAATAGAAGTCAACCCCCGAGGATAGCTAAGAATATTTTGATATTCAGAGATTACCCCTGAAACCACATTTTTGAAGATTTCGTTGACATCCTTCGCACTTATTTTAAAAAGATCCATGGTTATGAGACATGGATTTTTTTATGCCATTAAGTGAATGCTATAAAAATTAAGGATTAAGGATGGGTGATCAATAATTTTACAAATACAGTTTTCGATAAAGTATATCCTCCCAAATCAAAAGAACTTTTAATGACTAATTCTCCTTATTGTACAATTCACCCTTTAAAAATTTTGCCGTAAAGCTTTCTTTTACTTTTATTAATCCCTCAGGTTTACCTTCATACAATACTGTTCCCCCGCCATCGCCCCCTTCGGGCCCGATATCAATGATATGGTCAGCAACTTTTATCACATCCATATTATGTTCTATTACCAATACTGTATTGCCGCGGTCAACCAATTTATTCAATACATCCAGTAAATGCTGGATGTCCTGGAAATGCAGGCCAGTAGTAGGTTCATCCAGGATATAAAATGTTTTACCTGTATCTTTTTTCCCTAATTCGGTAGACAGTTTTACCCGTTGTGCTTCACCACCACTAAGGGTAGTTGCACTTTGTCCCAATGTGATATACCCCAAACCAACTTCCTGCAATACTTTTATCTTACGGTAGATATAAGGTACCGCCTGGAAAAATTCTACGGCTTCATCCACCGTCATATCCAGCACATCGCTGATGGATTTTCCTTTGTACCGGATCTCCAGCGTTTCGCGGTTATACCTTCTGCCGTTACATTTTTCGCAATGCACATAAACGTCTGGTAAAAAATTCATCTCAATTACACGCATGCCACCTCCTTCGCATACATCACACCTGCCGCTTTTTACATTGAAAGAAAAGCGCCCGGCATTATAGCCCCTGATCTTTGCCTCAGGAACAGCCGCAAACAATGTCCTGATATCAGTGAAGAAACCACAATAAGTTGCCGGGTTGCTGCGTGGTGTACGGCCAATGGGACTTTGGTCTATTTCAATTACTTTATCGATCTGCTCCAGCCCCTTTATACTTTTATAAGGCAGGGGATTCATTTTGGAATCATAGCAATACTTACTCATCAACGGGTAAAGCGTTTCATTGATCAATGTTGATTTTCCACTACCGCTTACACCGGTAATGAGGATCAGTTTCCCCAACGGGAATTTCACACTCACCGTTTTTAAATTATTGCCGCTAACACCATTTAGTTCTATGAATTTACCATTACCTTCCCTTCTTTGTGCCGGCACAGCGATATTTTTTGTGCCCAGTAAATATTGCGCCGTCTCCGACCCCGACTGCAATACTTCAGCAGCAGTTCCATATGCAACGATCTCACCCCCATGCATACCCGCTTTTGGGCCAATATCCACCAGGTAATCTGCTGCCAGCATGATCTCTTTGTCATGCTCAACTACCAGCACACTGTTACCAATATCCCGCAGGTTCTGTAAAGCATTTATCAAACGCTGGTTATCCCGCTGGTGCAGTCCAATACTGGGTTCATCTAAAATATAAGTGATGCCCTGCAATTGAGAACCGATCTGCGTGGCCAGTCTTATCCGCTGCGACTCCCCACCACTAAGGGTTTTAGAAGGCCGGTTAAGAGAAAGATAAGTTAACCCTACATCCAGTAAAAACTGTAACCGCTCCCCGATCTCTTTCAATACGTCTTTTGCAATAGCATTTTGTTTATTGTTCAGGCGCAGTTCCAGCCCATCCATCCATGCCGCAAGATTATCCAGGTTCATGGCACATAACTCCGCAATATTTCTTTTATCAATCTTAAACCAAAGGCTTTCTTTTCTTAACCTTGTCCCGTTACAGGTAACACAGGTAGCCAGCTGCATATATTTTTCCACCCACCCCCGCAACATTTCTGTGCTTTGGGAAGAAGAGAACCAGCGTTTAAGCATTGGAATGATCCCTTCGTAACTTCCCGTGTAAGTATCCGGGATGGTTTCATCTGCCATATTTATTTCCAATGCAGGATTAATATCCTGGTCGCCATATAATAACAAGTTGAGCTGTGCTGGTGCCAGGTCTTTTAAAGCTTTATCTAAATTGATCTTGTGTTTTTTTGCAAATGCTGCCACTTGCTGAAAAACACTTGCATCCCTCTCTTCACCCAACGGGGCTATACCGCCATCTTTTACACTAAGGGTTTTATCCGGCAACACGGTTTCCATATCAATGGTATAAACATTTCCCAATCCTTTACAGGTGGGGCATGCACCATACGGGCTATTAAATGAAAAAGCATTCGGTGAAGGTTCTTCGTAACTGATGCCTGTATCTTCACACATCAAATGTTTGCTGTACTGCACTATTTTATTGTCGTCATTGATCAGTAAGAACATAAGGTCCTTTCCAACCTGCAATGTTTTTTGTACACTTTGGCTAAGGCGCAGGCGCATATCATCTGTTACCGCTAACCTGTCTACCACCACTTCAATATCATGTATCTTGTACCTGTCTACCTGCATACGCGGGCTAAGGTCCAGCACTTCCCCATCCACCCTTACTTTTAAATATCCTTTCTTACGGATGTCTTCAAACAGTTCGCGGTAATGCCCTTTACGACCCCTTACCAGCGGCGCCAGTATGCTTATTTTTTTATTGTTAAATTTTGTAAAGATGTTGCTTACAATTTCTTCCTCGCTGAACTTCACCATTTTTTTCCCGGTGTTATAGCTATACGCCTCTCCCACCCTTGCATACAACAACCGCAGGAAATCATAGATCTCTGTAACTGTGCCAACCGTACTGCGTGGATTTTTATTGGTGGTCTTTTGTTCAATGGAAATTACAGGAGATAAACCGGTGATCTTATCTACATCGGGGCGTTCCATATCGCCAACAAACTGCCGGGCATATGCGCTGAAGCTTTCCATATAACGGCGTTGCCCTTCGTTATAAATGGTATCAAATGCCAGCGATGATTTTCCACTGCCACTTACACCGGTAAATACAACCAGTTTATTCTTGGGGATCTTAATATCGATATTCTTCAGGTTGTGTTCCCTTGCGCCAAATACTTCAATAAAATCGTTATGAATTATTTTTTCCGCAGAAGCTTTTTTTCCTTTCGCCATTGGGTGCTTACTTGTGCTAAAGATACAAACAAAATGAGTGGGGATTTGTTGGCTGCCCATGCTTTTATTAATTTACACCTACAAGTTTTATCTATGGCTTTAAATTTTTTTGGAAAGAAGGAAAATGATACCCCTGCAGGCCACTTTACCGATAGGACCTACATGAGTACTGCGGCAAAAATGAATGCCTGCCTGCAATTGGTAAAAAAGGAACCGTCCACCCTGTTCATTTGCTGGTTCGCGAATACCGCACATGAAATGAAAGAGCTTTTCAGGCAGCATGGAATAACCGAATCCTGTATAACAGAAGCCCGCTTTGTGCATTCGCCTATGTTACAACATAAAACCGCAATTTTTGCCGAACATCATCCTTTGCACAGCAAGGAATTGGAATTGGTAAAGAACTGGCAACAGAAAGAGATCATTGTTTACAGTGCAATGGATGAGCCGCTGTTTAAACATTTTGGCAGCGAAAAAATGCTTCCGCTCATGAAACTGCTGGGCATGAAAGAAGCAGAAGCCATTGAACATGCACTTGTCACCAAATCTATCATAAAGGGGCAGGATAAAATTGCCAAACTGGTTAGCCTGGAGCAACCAGCCCATTCCCAGGGGGAATGGATGGAAAAGAATTTAAAATAATTATTTCTCCGAAACCCAATACAGCAAATACTTTCAACTATTTTACAAATAATATTTTAAAAAAATATTTGGAACTTTAAAATTTCCTCCTATACCTTTGTGCCAGCCTGCATGCCGGTAGGCAAGTTCTTTAGTTATCACTTATCAAGAAAGGCAGAGGGTAATGGCCCGTTGAAGCCTTGACAACCTATTCAGACATTGTTTGAAAAAGGTGCCAATTCCATCTATTTGTCATGCTGAGTTTATCGAAGCATACAAATGGACAGATAAGTCAGATCCAAAGCTTAAAAAATATTTCAAAATATTAAAAGCTCATCTGATTTATCGGGTGAGCTTTTTTATTTTAAGCTCCCCGATAGTATTGCTCCTGGTAAGTTGATGAACAGAACCTGTTTAACAATCATTCATCAAATTTAAAAACAAAACAGATGAGCAACGCAACACAACTGATCCACAGTATTCCCGTAGATCCACTAACAGGCGCAATCAGCGTACCCATTTATCAAACCAGTACCTATGTACAGGAAGCCCCGGGCGTAAACAAAGGATATGATTATGCCAGGAGCAATAATCCTACAAGGGGAACACTGGAAGACATTATTGCAAAACTTGAAAAAGGCAGTGTAGGAGTCGCATTCGGCAGCGGACTGGCAGCCATAGACGCAGTTGTTAAATTATTAAAAAGCGGTGATGAGATATTGGCAGTAGATGATATTTACGGTGGTGCATTCCGACTGTTCACCCATGTGTATGAAAAATTCGGCATAAAAGTGAATTATGTGGATACCACCGATGCTGAAAATGTATTCAATGCCATTACGCCCAACACAAGACTGATATGGCTGGAAACGCCCACCAATCCAACGTTGAAAGTAAGTGACATTGAAGCCATCGCAAAAATTGCAAAAGCGCATGCCTGTTTACTTTGCGTGGATAATACTTTTGCTTCACCCGCCTTACAACAACCTCTTTCGCTGGGAGCTGATCTTGTAGTGCATAGCGCTACAAAATATTTAGGTGGGCACAGCGACCTCATTGCAGGACTTGTGGTTGCCAAAGAAAAAGACCTGGGCGAAAAAATAAAATTCATACAAAATGCAAGCGGTGCCATCCTTGCGCCATTCGACAGTTGGCTGGTGATCCGTGGTATTGAAACGCTACACCTGCGTGTACAGCAGCATTGCCACAATGCACAGGCTGTTGCCGAATTTTTAGAAACCCATCCTGCAATAGATAAAGTTTTTTATCCCGGATTGAAATCACATTACAATCATGAAATCGCAAAAATACAAAGCAGGGGTTTCGGCGGTATCGTTTCTTTTACATTGAAGAATGATACCGAAGTTGCGGCCACAGCATTTGTAAGCAGTACAAATTATTTTAAGTTAGCCGAAAGCCTCGGTGGGGTAAAAAGTTTACTCTGTCATCCTGCACAGATGACGCATAAAAGTATTCCTGCTGAAAAACGCCGTGCAGCGGGTGTTGCAGACAGCCTCATCCGACTTAGTGTTGGGTTGGAAGAAGTGGAAGACCTTATTGCCGACCTGGAGCAGGCTTTTGAAAAAATAAAAATCGTAAATCAATCTTTTGTTACCAGCATCAGTGCATAGCCCAACTTCAAAGGCGCCTGCCTGCCGGTAGGCAGGTCGCTCGTAGAGCCCTGTGGGCACTCTTGTACAGCAGGAAATTATTCAACACTTTAAATTCAAAGCACTTGTCAACTATTCAAGCGGTTAACCAGTTACCAAATTCTCAAATCACCACATCATCAAATCAGCTTACCATCGGCCTCTTCGGCTTCGGCACCGTAGGCAAAGGTTTGTATGATGTATTGCACAGCACACCTACACTGCAATCCTTCATCAAAAAAATATGCATCAAAAACATCGGTAAAAAAAGAAGCATCGCTGCTGAAAATTTTACTACAGATGCTACCGTATTACTGAAAGACGAAAACATCAATGTAATTGTTGAACTCATTGATGATGCAGCGGCCGCTTTTGAAATTGTGAAAACAGCATTACAAAACGGTAAAGCGGTTGTAAGTGCAAATAAAAAAATGATTGCCGAACATTTTGAAGAATTGTTGCAATTGCAACAGCAATACAAAACACCCTTCCTTTATGAAGCCGCCTGCTGTGCCAGTATGCCCATCGTCCGCAACCTGGAAGAATATTATGATAATGACCTCTTGCAGTCTTTCCGCGGCATCATCAATGGCTCTACAAATTTTATCCTTACCAGGATCTTTGAAGAGCAGCTTGAATTCAATGAGGCTTTACGCCTTGCACAACAATTGGGCTTTGCAGAAAGCGACCCTAAACTGGATATCGGTGGGTTTGATGCAGCCAATAAGCTCAGCATTTTGCTGGCCCATTCTTTTGGCGTGATCACAAAAACAGACCAGTTTCTCTTTAATGGTATCGAATCTGTTTCCTTATCCGATGCGTTAGTAGCCAAAGAAAAAAAATACAGCATAAAACTGGTGGCCAATGCAAAAAAATTAAGCAACGGGAAATTAGCCGCCTTCGTGTTGCCGGAATTTGTAACCCCCAAGGACGATCTCTACCAGGTGCAAAACGAATTCAACGCAGTCACCACAGAAAGCGCTTTCGCAGATAAACATTTTTTTAAAGGCAAGGGTGCCGGGGCTTTTCCCACTGCTTCGGCGGTGCTGAGCGATATTTCGGCGCTGCGGTACAATTATAAATACGAGTACAAGAAGATTTATCACCATACGGATACTGTTCTTACCAATGATTTTTATTTAAAAGTGTTTGTAAGTGTGGATGATATTGATAAAGTAAACAAAGGCGATTTTGAATGGATAGAAGAATGGCACAATGAATTTAATTACAGCTGGCTGGTAGGTGTGATCCACGCCGATAAGTTATTTTATTACGGCTGGTGGAAGCAGGCTGGCGTATCACTGATCCTTTGTCCGGATGCCATCATTGAAACAATTGATTATAAAAAGATCAGTAAGCGCAGCCTTGAGCTGTCGGGAGTGGCGTAAATATTTTTTGGTTTAAATTGAACATCAACCCCCGCCCAGCGGAGGTTTTGTTTAGTACCTTTCATAAAATTTAATAAAATGATCAGCTATTATTTTAACCTGATTGGCGTAGTAATGTTTGCCATTTCCGGTGCACTCGCAGCATCAGATAAAAACATGTACAAAGACCTGTTTGGTGTAAGTTTTACCGCTTTTGCAACAGCAGTGGGTGGTGGCACTTTAAGAGATATCATCTTAGGGGCACATCCAATTGCCTGGGTAGCCGATAATAATTACCTCATTGCCATTACTGCCGGCATCATCCTGATGATCATTTTCAGGAAACAACTTGTAAGAATTCCAAAAATATTATTGGTATTTGATACCATCGGTATCGCCATTTACACCATCATCGGTATGGAAAAAGCATTGGCTTTGAATGTGGCACCGCTTGCTGCTGTAGTAATGGGATTATTTACAGCGGTAATGGGCGGTGTTATTCGGGATACGCTCATCAATGAGATACCGCAGATATTCCGCAAAGAAATTTATGCAACGGCATGCATCGCCGGGGCATTAGTTTATTTATTGCTAAAATATACCAACCTTCCCGATATCTGGAGTGCCGTGATCAGCATTCTTACAATAATTGTATTGAGGCTAACGGCGGTGAAATTTAAATGGTCATTACCAAAAGTGGAGATATGATCTAAAATTCACAAAGTTAATAAAGCCTTCCTTTGTGAACTTTATTAACGTTTTCCCGTATTACTGGGAAATATAATGCTGTAAGTGTGCGATGGTTTCTTTTTGTGCAGCTATAATTGCGTTTACCACATCGCCAATAGAGATCATACCCGTTACTTTATCATTGTTTACAATCGGTAAATGACGGATATGTTTTTCACTCATGAGTTCCATGCATTTTTCAATGGTGTCTTCAGGCGTTACTGTTATCACCTGTTCCGTCATGATCTCTTTCACCAATGTTTCCCTAGATAATTTTCCTTTCAGCACCACTTTACGGGCATAATCCCTTTCAGAAATAATACCCTGTAACTTACCGTCTTCCATTACCAGTAATGCACCGATATTTTTTTCACCCATCACTTTTATGGCTTCATATACAGATACCTGTCCGGTCACAGCATAAATATTGGCTTCTTTATTTTGAAAAATATCGGCTACTTTCATAAATCAGGTTTTCGTTAAAAGGAAGAATTGTACAGGATATGAAGTTAAGCGTTTTTTATGCATCCGAAAACAGTAATTCTTAGTGATCATTCAATGGCAGGCCCCTTTTCTGGAACTCTATCCAGTTAAGGTATTCATCGCCTTTACGGTGTTCTTCCATGGTGATGCAATCATTTACGGGGCAAACCAGTTTACAAAGGTTACAGCCCACACATTCTTCTTCTTTAATAGTGTAATTATTATAAGGTTTGCCATATTCCAGGTTAATGGACTGGTGTGAAGCATCTTCACAGGCAATATAACACAGGCCGCAATGAATGCACTTGTCCTGGTTAATATTGGCGATAATATGATAATTGATATCCAGGTCTTCCCAGTGTGTGATGGTTTCAACAGATTTGCCGATAAAATCCTCCGGCGTTTTAAATCCTTTTTCATCCATCCAGTTATTCATTCCTTCACACATGTCTTCAACTATCCTGAACCCGTATTTCATAGCGGCCGTACACACTTGTACGTTAGTTGCACCCAGTAACATAAATTCCACCGCATCCTTCCAGTTACTAACACCTCCTATTCCCGAAACAGGGACTTTTGATGTAGTGGGATCCTGCGAAATAGTGGTAAGCATTTTTAAAGCGATAGGTTTTACAGCCGGGCCGCAATAACCTCCAAACACCGATTTACCCGCAACATAAGGATTGGGAACCAATGTATCAAGGTTGATACCCGTTACGGATTGAATGGTATTTATCAATGATAATGCATTGGTGCCTGCTTCCACACAGGCTTTACCAGTGGGTACGGGTGAATGTACATTGGGAGTAAGTTTTGTGATCACCGGGATATGTGCAGCTTCCATTACCCATTCCACTACCATTCGTGCAATTTCAGGATCCTGTCCAACTGCAGCGCCCATACCTCTTTCCGTCATGCCGTGCGGGCAACCAAAATTCAATTCCAACCCGTGTGCACCTGTATCTTCCACTTTTTTTATCAATTCGTGCCAGCTCTTCCTGTCGTTGTCTGCCATTAAAGAAACGATCATCGCCCTTTCGGGAAAAAGTTTAATACATTCTTTAATTTCTTTCAAATTAAGATCAAGCGGGCGGTCACTGATCAATTCAATATTATTAAACCCCATCATCTTCTGTCCGCCAAAATCCAAAGAGGAATACCTGGAGGAAACATTTTTTACCTGGCTGCCCAATGTCTTCCATACCACACCGCCCCATCCTGCTTCGAAAGCACGGAGCACATTTATTTTTTTGTCCGTTGGCGGTGCACTGGCTAACCAAAATGGATTAGGGGATTTTATGCCGAGGAAGTTTGAACTGATGTCTGCCATGATAGTTAGTTTAGAATTCAGCGTTAAAAGTTTAAAATTTAGAATTCTACGCAACCTGGAAGCTCCTCTCTTAACTCTAAACTCTACACTTTTAACTAAAAATAAATTTAATAATCGCCGCCGCTCCATCTTTACCGGCCTGCACCGCATCTACCACTTCTTTACCACCATTAACTGCATCACCGCCTGCAAACACTCCCTTTATATTTGTTGCCGCTTCATTATCAATGACGAGTTTTCCATTGTTGTTTTCCAGTTCATTACTATTTACCAAGTCTTCAAAAGGCATTTGCCCCGCAGCTTTGATTACCATATCAACATGCAGTGAAAAAGTTTCTCCCGTATCCACCGGGCTTCTTCTGCCGCTTGCATCGGGTTCGCCCAATTTCATCACGCTGCATACCAGTTCATTCACTTTACCGTTATTCCCTTTCACTTCTTTTGGTGCTGCCAGCCAGATGATCTTGCAGCCATCCAGTTTGGCAATATCCAGTTCTACCTGTGTGCAGGGTTTTTCATTTTCAGTTCGTCTATACACCAATGTTACTTCCTTTGCCCCCAATCTCTTTGCCTGTGTAGCCGCATCAATGGCCGTCATGCCCATGCCGATAACGGCAACCTTATCGCCTACTGCAACCTTATCATATCCCTTCTCCCTGATATCATAAATAAATTTGATCGCATCTTCCACACCCTCCAGTTCTTCGCCCGGAATTTCCAGTTGCCTGGCCAAACCCACGCCAATCCCGAGGTACACGGCATCATAATTTTTTTGCAGCTCTGCCAGTGAAATACCTTGCCTACCGGCAGGAAGGTTTTTACCGAGTTCCTGGTTGTATTTTATTTCAATTCCACCAATGCCCAAAATATAATTCACTTCGTCTTCACAAAATTGCGGCGTTACTTTATAAGCTGCAATACCATAGGTCATCAAACCACCGCCTTTTGCCTCTTTTTCATATACAGTTACGTCTATTCCTTCTCGTGAAAGTACATGGGCGCAACTTAACCCTGCGGGGCCTGCGCCAACAACTGCGACTTTTTTTCCCGTCGATTTTTTCCTGTCAAATAATTGCCAGCCTTTCTTCATCGCTATTTCAGTGCTGTACCGTTGAAGTTTTGCAATTGAGATGGCTTCTTCTTCCATTAAATTATACACGCAGGCGCCTTCACATAATTTTTCCACCGGGCAAACTTTACTACAACCGGCACCCATGATATTGGATAAGAAAATAGTATGTGCACTGCCTTTGACATTATCTGTTGTGATCTGCTTGATGAACTTAGGAACATTTATTCCTGTAGGGCAGCTCTTTGTGCAGGGCGCATCATAACAAAACAGGCAGCGGTTGGCTTCCACCAGTGCAGCATCTTTTGTTTCATACGGCGGGTGAATATCGCTGAAATTTTGTTCGTATTGTTCTTGTGAAAGTCTGTTATTTGTAATCATTATAATAGTTTAGAATTAAGAATTGAGAGTTAAGAGTTAAATATTTCGATTAACTCTTAACTCTAAACTATAAACTCATAACTCTACAAGTTTTCCATAAGTCTCCGGCCTCCTGTCCCTGAAAAATTGCCAGGTAGACCTTACCTGTTCAATCATATCAAGGTCAAAATCGGCGATCAGTAATTCATCCTTGTCTTCACTGGCCTGTGCAAAAATTTGTCCGCGTGGATCAACAAAATAAGATGAACCATAAAATTTGCCGAGGTTCCAGGGTTTTTCTTCGCCCACCCTGTTAATACAACCCATAAAATATCCATTGGCTGCTGCATGCGCTGGTTGTTCCAGCTTCCATAAATATTGAGATAAGCCTGCTACAGTTGCTGAAGGATTATAAACAATCTCGGCGCCATTTAATCCCAAACATCTTGCACCATCAGGGAAATGACGGTCATAACAGATGTACACGCCCACTTTTGCATATTTTGTTTGAAACACGGGATAACCGAGGTTACCGGGTTTAAAGAAAAATTTTTCCCAGAAACCGCTGGTATGTGGGATATGATTTTTACGATACTTGCCCAAATAAGTTCCATCCGCATCAATAACTGCTGCAGTATTGTATAAAACACCCGCCTGTTCTTTTTCATAAACAGGAACGATGATCACCATGTTATATTTTTTGGCATATTCCTGCATACGTTCCGTGGTAGGGCCGGGAACAGTTTCAGCAGATTCGTACCAGGCTTTATCCTGCCCCGGGCAGAAATAAGGTGTGTTGAATATTTCCTGGAAGCAAAGGATCTGCACACCTTTCTTTCCTGCTTCTTCAATAAGCGGGATATGTTTTTGCACCATCGCTTCTTTTATTTCTTCAATGGTTCCTTCACCTTCTGTTTTTGGGAGACTCATCTGTATGAGTGCTGATTTGATCATTCTTGGCATTTCTTTCAGTTTAGAGTTAAGAGTTTAAAGTTTAGAATTTTGTGAGAAGTATTTTTCTTTAGTTGTTTTAATAATACTTGTAAGCATTTTTAGGATTTCAGCACACAAACTATCTAAATTTTTAAAATCAGTATCGATAAGGTAACCACTGTCACGTAAAAGATTTATCCAATAATTTGTTTCTCTTGCCTCCTTTAGTGAAATTGATAACTTATGAACAAAATCTCTTTTAGATTCACTACTCAAAGCCTCATTAATATTAGCGCCAATGGAAGTTCCACATCTTAAGAATTGCTTAGATAGTATAAATTCCCTTTTCTCTTGTATCAAATTTTTATACGTTTCAATTACTTTTAAAGCAAAAGAATAAGCCTTGTTTGATATTATACTTTTAGAATTCTTAGGGTCCAACATACTATAAACTATAAACTTTAAACTCTTAACTCTCAACTTTACACTCTAAACTCTTAACTCTACACTATCTGCGATACTTTACTTCTCTTTACAAACTGCCCGTATCCTTTTTCAATTTTGCACTCATTATTTTCTATCGCAACTTGCCCTCGCAACAAGACAGTTTTTACTTTCCCTGTTACTTCCCATCCTTCATAACCACTGTAATCCACATTCATGTGATGCGTTGCGGCAGAAAGTATATGCTTTTCATTGGGATCAAAAATTACAATGTCTGCATCGCTTCCAATAGCAATCGTTCCTTTGCGGGGGAACATACCGAATATTTTTGCGGCATTGGTGCTGCTTACTTCCACATATTTGTTCAAAGTGATTTTATTTTTTGCAACCCCTTCGCTGAATAATAATTCCATCCTGTTCTCTACGGCGGGGTGTCCATTGGGTATTTTAGAGAAATCATCCTTGCCCATCAGTTTCTGTTCCCATTTAAAAGGGCAATGGTCTGTGGCAACCACCTGTATCAATCCCTGGTTGATACCGGCCCATAATGTTACCTGGTCTTTCTTCTCCCGCAATGGCGGGCTCATCACCCACTTAGCGCCTTCAAAATCTTTTTCATATAATGATGCATCAAGAATCAAATATTGAATGCAGGTCTCCACAAACATTTTCTGGTTGCGTTTGGTTGCATTACGCACTGCATTTAATGCTCCTTCGCAGGTTAAATGAACAATATAACCGGGGCATCCTGTATAACTTGCCATATCCACAAAACGTTCGCTGGCTTCTGCTTCAGTTATTTCCGGTTGTGACAAATAATGATAAAGCGGGGATAATTTACCTTCTCCCCTGTGTTTTGCGATCAGGTAATCGATCATATCGCCGTTGGTGGCGTGCACATTAATTAAACCACCATGAGCTTTCACTTCTTCCATCAGCCCTATCATCTGCCGGTCGTCGATCATCAATGCACCCTTGTATGCCATGAAAGTTTTGAAAGAAACAATTCCTTCTTTTTCGATAAGGCCTTTTATTTCTTTCTTGGTTTCTTCATTGAAATCTGTAACAGCCATATGAAAACTGTAATCACCCACACAGTTATTATCGCTTCTTCCTCTCCATTCATCCAGTGCCGACTGTAAAGAGTTGCCCTGTTTCTGTAAAATAAAATCTATCACCATGGTAGTGCCGCCATATAAAGCAGCCCTTGTGCCTGTTTCATAATTATCGCTGCTGTAAGTTCCCATAAAG